>DASSYQ010000049.1:0-2221 GCA_035703205.1 Nitrosarchaeum sp. | reverse complement strand
TGTGTTGAAATACTGAAAAATTTGTTCAGTTGTGGGCCTTGAGATGATTCCTCTCTCGCCTTTATCATGTGGTATTCCAAATTGTTGGTAATACGAATTTAGGTATTCTGAAAATTCCTTGGAATAAAATTCATAATTTTTATCTAATTTGCTCATGATTGCTTCATAGATCCAACTCACATGTCCTATGTGCCACTTTGGTGGGCTGGTAAAAAATGCAGACTGCACTACAAAATCATCTTTCTCTAAAGTTTTTACTAGTTCTAAAGTTCTGTTTCTTAATTCCTTAAATTGTTCTAAAAGTGGATTTTTTTCTTCCACGTCAATGGTCGATGTCATTTAATATCCTCTTGCAAATATTGGCGTCGCAATACTTTGCTTTTGACAATACACACATTTTCCACTCGTATCTTCACTGCCAAAAGGAATGACTCTGATGTCTGCACCTGTCTCTTCTTTGATTTTTTCTTCACATTCTGTTTTACCACACCAAAATGCATTGAAAAATCCCCCCTTTCCCATCTTTGATTTGAATTCTGAATAATCTGAAACATCTAGTGTATTCTCTTTGGCCTTTATCTTTGCAATTTTTAGCATATCTTTTTGTATTTCATCTAATATCGTGACTATTTTTTCAATTTCATGGAACCCTATGTTGATTTTTTCACGATTGTATCTTTTTGCTAAAATGATCTGTTGTTTTTCTATGTCTTTGGGCCCTATCTCAATCCTTAATGGAACTCCTTTTAGCTCCCAGTCATTGAATTTGTAACCAGGTGTTAACTCATTTCTGTCATCTACATGTACACGAATTTTTTTTGATTCTAACTGCTCGCGAATTTCATTTAGTTTTGAAAATACTGTTTGTTTGGCCTCATCTGATTTGTAGATTGGAACTATGACTACTTGAATTGGTGCTACTTTTGGAGGCAGTACAAGACCTTTGTCGTCCCCATGCACCATAATCATGGCACCAATTAATCTCCATGATACTCCCCAAGAAGTCTGCCAAGCAAAATGCTCTGCATTATCTTTATCTGCAAATTTTACTTCAAATGGTATCGAGAAATTCTGTCCCAGAAAATGTGATGTCCCCATCTGGAGAGCTTTTCCATCTGGCATTATTGCTTCCATGGTTGTTGTGTATACTGCACCTACAAATTTTTCTTTTTCACTTTTTTTACCTGTGACAACTGGAATTGCCAATTCATCTTCCACAGTATTTTTATAAATTTCTAAAATCTTCATGACTTCTTTTTCTGCCTCTTCTTTTCCTGAATGAACTGTGTGTCCTTCCTGCCATAAAAATTCTGAAGTTCTAAGAAATGGTTTTGTAGCTTTTATCTCTGCTCTTAGTGCTGTGTTCCAAAAATTAATCTTTAATGGTAAATCTCTCCAACTTTGTATCCATTTGGAATACATCGTATATGCCAAAGTTTCTGAAGTTGGTCTTAGTGCTAATCTGTCTCCTATTTCATTTTCTCCTGAATGCGTTACCCAAAATACTTCAGGATTAAATCCTGCAAAATGTTTTTGTTCTTTTCCTAAAAGTGATTCTGGAATCAAAATAGGGAGAAACCCATTTCTAATTCCGTTTTTAGAAAATTTTTCATCAAAAGTACTTCTTAATGATTCCCAAATTGAGTATCCGTCAGGTCTTAATACTATCAGACCTTTTACTGGTGCATAATCTGCCAGTTTTGCTTTTAACACTACTTGTGTATACCATTCACTAAAATCAGCCTCTTTTGAAACTGTAATTCCGATATCTTCTTTACTCAAACTAGAATCCAAAGAAATAATTTTACTAATGAGCCTTTCGTGATAAATTACACTATTCTATCTTTATTTTAGTGAATCCCCTTTACAGAGGACTTTTCCCATGACTCTACTTTGGAAATTGGGGCAAACAAAACACTGAATGAACTGAATCTCGTCCTTTAATACAGGACACTTTACAAATTCTTGTTTCATCTTTTTGAGCATTTTTGGACTAACTCCTTTGAGTTTTAATTTTCCTTTGTCATCCATCATTCCTGATTCCTTTAATTCGGCTTTGACATCTTCTGGAAGTTTTTGTTTTGCTTCTGTTTCTTCTATGACTACTTCGTATTTGTGTTCTAATTCTTCCATATCCTGTCAAATTATTATCTTCGATTTATTACTAGCGTTTTTAGATCTAAATTGAGTTTAAACTTTAATATAATTAGTAATTTTTTGC
>DASSYQ010000042.1:0-17005 GCA_035703205.1 Nitrosarchaeum sp. | reverse complement strand
GCAATACTAAATGAGAGAATAATTGCGACAATTAATGCAATCATAAATGGTCCAGTAGATTGCATGCCTTTGATGATTCCCATCAATGTAAGTGAGGCGTATCCCCATTTTGCGGATTCAACAATATCTTGGACTGGTTTGTATTTGTAATTTGTATATCTGTCAGTAATCTTTTGAATTACTGGAACCAAAATCACACCAATTACAGTTGTTCCAAATAATGCATATGCGATTGTTGTTTGTCCAAGGAAATAATATGTAAATACAAAATTCAAACCAATTGCTATTGCAGCTGAGACATAAAATGAAACATTCAGCGGCTTCATAACATCTGTAATATTTTTAGAGCGGACAATGACAATGCCGATAATTGATGCAATCATTCCAGATGTTCCAATCAAAATTGGATACATGAAGATTTGAGGAGCACCAATAAGTGCAGCAATAAGCAATGAAGCCAATATAGTAACAATGTAAGACTCGTAAACATCTGAACCCATTCCTGCTGCATCACCTACATTATCGCCGACATTATCAGCAATTGTTGCAGGGTTTCTAGGATCATCTTCAGGAATGTTTGCCTCTACTTTTCCTACCAAGTCTGCGCCCATATCGGCAGCCTTTGTGAAAATTCCACCACCGATTCTTATGAATAATGCAATAAGACTTGCACCAATACCGACACCAGCAATTGTAATTGGATCAGGATAAACCATGTAAAGTCCAGTAATTGCCAAGAGTGCCATTGCTGGAACTGCCAGTCCCACTGTTGCTCCGCCTCTAAATGCCATGGCAAATGTCTTGCCTAGTCCACTACCACTTAGATGAGCGGCTCGTACTGCTGCCTTGACAGTAATTTTTAATGAAATCAGTCCTGCAACTGCAGAGAGTGTTGCGCCTACTGCAAATGCCAGGCCGTTTGAAAATCCGATAAAGAATCCGATAATAACTGAAAGTGCGATTGCGATTGGAATTATGATTTTCATCTCTCTTCTTAGAAATGCTGCAGCTCCAACTTTGACTGCATTTGAGATCTCCATCATCTCTTTGGTACCTGAAGGTTGCTTTGTAATCCAAGCAACTATGCCTAAAGCAACTACAAAAGAAGCAATACCAGCCCCAATGGGCAGAACTTGTTGAATATCCATACTATAATTGGCTTGGCTTATAATTCGGAATATAAATCAATTAGGGAATTATTTTCTTTTTTGATATGGCAAAAATGTTTTTCCGCGCAGTCCTTGTCTTACCAACTTGTTGAATCGCTTGCCATGTGCAAGATATGGAAATCTCATGTGAATTAATTCATGAACCAGAGTATTTTCCAAAGTCTTTTCATCTGGAATTTTTCTGACATTGATAAAGACAAGATTGTGTTGTAAATATGAAACACCATAGTACTTGTAAGCAGATGTTCTTCTGCCTTCAGTCATCTCTTTTGGCATATCCAATACTTCTTTTGTGGTTAGCAGAATTTTAGGTTCAGATATAGAGAATCTGTTTGAGTAGATGCCGACTTTTTCTAGTATCTGCAGTTTTAGTTCAGAGTCTAGCTTCATGGGTATTTGTTATACAATCTATGTTTATTCTAAAATGTCAATTCTTGCATTAGAATTGGTGTATTATGTTTTGTATGATAAATCAGGTTATTGTTGATAATAGAGCAGGTGTTATTTCATTGAGTGAGAAGATGTTTCAATTACACTAACAGTGCCTTTCATCCATGGGTGTAAGGTGCAAAGATAATCATACTGACCTGGTTTTTCAAATGTGTACTGCCAGGTTTCTCCTGCTTGTATGAATTCTGAATCAAATGTTTTTTCAACATCAGTCACAGTGTGAATTACTGCATCATTATTGGTCCATGTTACAGTAGTGCCAGGATTAATTTCAATTGCGATTGGGAAATAGGAATCTGTAATGTCTGGATTCCAGGAATTTTCTACAATGGATACATTATCTGTTTTAATTTTTTTGGCATCAACAATAGTAGATTCGCCTAAATTATCATATGTGATAATTTTTGGATGTTCCAATAATTTTATCAAATCCTCTTGCCATTGTATCATAGAGTAGCTTCCCTTGTTGTTACTTGGAGTTTGTTTTTCTAAAAGCAAAGAATCATCTTCAAGTACTTCAATTACAGCCATAGAACCGCGTTCCTCTTGGATTCCATGAACATGAACAAAGTATGTTCCAGGTTCATCCCATTTCATTTCAAATATTGCAGTGTCACCGTTTGCAATCAGATGTGTTTGGGCATAGTATGGCTCGTTCCATAAAATTCCTGACGGGTATACTTTGGCAATTGTACTGTGAATATGAAATGGGGAAGGCAAGACTGTGCCAATTCCAATTACATAGAATCTAACTAATTCTCCTTTTACAACTTGGATTGGATTGTCATCCATGTATTGATTGGCGTATCCGTTAAGCGGATAGTATTTTGTAAAATAGTCCATCGTATTGTTTGGATCAAATTCGCTTAGTGTAAAGAAGTATTCTCGTGCAGGGTCCATTGGACGAATTGCAGGATCTATAATCATGGCGCCAAACATTCCCATTCTAACATGTTCAGATGTTGGAAATGCGTGGCAATGATACATGAACAGTCCTGATTCTTGAGCTACAAAGTGATAGGTGTATTCTTCACCTGGCATTATTTGTGGAAAGACGCCGTCATTTGCAGGGTCGTGAGTTCCATGAAAATGGATTGTGTGGGCGTATGGTGTTGTATTTACAAATTTGACTGTAACATCATCGCCTTCTGTGAATCTCAAAGTTGGTGACGGGACAGTTCCGTTATATGTCCACACTTTTGCAGTTACACCTTTTGATACTTCAATTTCTGCATCCTGAGCAATTAGAGTGTAGACAAGTTTTTGCGGATTTGGATTTTTAAATTTTGGAAAAGTGTCATCTGAAACTGCATCACTAGTTTGAATGTCTGGAGATTGCATAAATGCGACAAATGCAATGCTAAATCCGATAATTACACCTATAACAATGTACAAACTTGTGATTTGTTTCATAGTATCATTTCAAACGAATTTTAGCATGTAATAAACCCACATTACATTTATCAGGATTTGAAAAAATCAGAATTGAATTTTGTGTGAATTAATAGGGTCAGAATATTTTGTAGTGTAATCACAAATCATACAGCCACCGTCTCATCATACCCCGATTATTCCATTAAATCAAGTAATCTTTGTGTTTTATTTCTAATTTCTGGAGTTATCTTTACTATGACCAATCCTTCATTTGGCTGACCGTACATCACTATTGAATTTTCAGGGGCGTAAATACACACAGGAATTACCAAGAGATCTTCCTCACCTACAACGGTAAGTCTCACAGGTGCTTTTGAGGCAAATGCTTTTTTGATCATATCAATACTTTGCAAAGTTATTTCTGCTGCAGGGTTATTGCAGACAAGTTCGGTGTATCTGCTGTCAGGTTTTGCAGGTTCACGTTTTACTCTTTTTTCTTGATTATCAATAATTTGCAGAGATGGAATCAGACCAAAGTCAATCATTTTTTCAGTTGTTCTATCTCCAACCGTAATTAGATACGAGTTTTCTGAGATGTGTTTTTGTATGTTGGATTTGTTTGCCTGACTTTCAGGAATCAAATCACCTAATGGATTTTTGAATCGGTCTCTAAGAGAATCAGGTAATTTCACGGGAATCGTTAATTGGTAGGTATCGATTCATTTGTACTTTCAGATTTCATCTCTTCTTGCATTTTTGCAGCAAGTATACTGCATTGTGCTGCAATATTTTTTGCACTTGCCCTAAATGCTTGGGCGCTAGGAGAGTCAGGATTTGTGATCATTATTGGTTTTCCTAAATCAGAGCCAGACATGATTCCAGAGTTTAGTGGAATCTCACCTAGGAATGGAATTTTGAATTGCTCGCTAATCTTTTTTGCGCCACCATCACCAAAGATGTAGTGTTTTTCATTACAACTAGGACAGATAAAATGAGACATGTTTTCAATGACACCCAAAATCGGGACGTTTAATTTTTCAAACATTCCAATTGCCTTTACTGCAACATTGCTTGCCACGTCTTGTGGAGTTGTAACTACTAAAATTCCGGTAATAGGAATTGTTTGTGCAAGTGTTAATGGGATATCACCAGTCCCCGGAGGAAGATCAACAATTAGATAATCCAGATCAGACCAGTTTGTGTCAACTAGAAATTGTTTTAAGATTCCAGAAATGATTGGGCCTCTGTAAATTGCTGCTTGGTGTGATTGCTCTGCAAAAAAACCAAATGAAACTACTTGTAATCCGTGAGATTTTGCAGGTTGCAATTTGTTATCTTCTACTTCCATGTAAGCACTTTTCAGTCCAAGCATCAGAGGAATACTAGGACCATAGATATCTGCATCAAGCAAACCGACTTTGGCTCCAGCTTGTGATAATGCTAAAGCTAAATTCAGAGAGACTGTAGATTTTCCTACACCGCCTTTGCCACTTGCAACGCCGATAATATTTTTGACAGTTGCCATACCAGTGTCTGCATCAAGGGAACGGCCTTCCATCACTTTGGCAGTTACTTTCATATCAAAATTTTTGAGTTCTTTGAGTTCGCCAATTGCTTTTCTTACATCATCTTCAATTTCCACATTGAAAGGACATGCAGGAGTTGTAAGCTCCAAAGTAAATTTTAGATTTCCGTCATTTAGCTCAAGGTCTTTTATCATTCCCATAGAGACGATATCTTTTTTCAAGTCAGGATCAATCACTGTACTTAGTTTTTCAAGAACTTGATCAATTCCAACCATTGGGTCAAAAAGTCAGTTCACTTTATTTAAACATAGGTCGGAGAGACAAAAAAACATCAATTATTTACAAAATATACAAAATATTACTCAAATTAAGCGTAAATTACCCAAAGATTCATAAATTCAAATTCAAGAAAAACATCACAGTTGTTTTCTATATCTACCCTAGTTGATGTTGTAAGAATTCCACCAAGTTTGTTTGGTACAGCACTCAAAAAGGCTGCAACAAACATTCTCAAAGACAAGTATGAGAGCATGATTAATGCAGAATTGGGATATATCATTATGATTTTAGATGCCAAAGTTGATGAGATGGGAAAGATGATTGCCGGAGACGGCGGAACATTTCACAAAGTAGAATTTGAAGCATTGACATTTTATCCAAAACTCCAAGAAATTGTTCAAGGAGAAATTGTAGACATTACAGACTTTGGGGCATTTGTAAGAATTGGTCCAACAGATGCATTGTTGCATTTATCACAAGTCATGGATGACTATCTGAAAAGTGATGTAAAGTCTGGAATGATTTTAGCTAATCAAAGCGGCAGAACATTAAAAGTCGGTTCAACTCTTCGAGCAAGAATTACAGCAGTGTCACTAGGCAAAGCTGCTGCAATGGGAAAAATTGGAATCACATGCAGACAACCATTCCTTGGTGCAGATGATTGGATTGCAGAAGAGATTAAAAAATCCGGCGGCGGTTCTGATTCAAAAGAAGCTAAAGTAGAGGCAAGTTAAATGGCTCGAGAGATGGCTTGTAGAAAATGCAAGTTTGTAACTACAGGCAAAGTATGTCCTGCATGCAAATCATCTGATTTAACACCAGACTGGAACGGAGTAGTTCTAGTTGTTGATCCAACAAATTCCCAAATTTCAAAGACATTGGGAATTACAAAAAAAGGCAAGTACGCAATCAAAGTTACGTAGTTTTCTAAATCTTTAAAATCATTACATAGCATATCATCATGTTGTCATTTAATGCCAAAAAGCAGCTAATGGAATTTTTAGCTGAGGATATTGGTAAAGGTGATATCACTAGCGCACTTTTGCCAAAAAGAAAAATTTCTGCAAAAATAATTTCAAGAGAAGATGCCATACTTGCAGGAGTAAGACATGCAAGTGAGATATTTAGATTAAAAAATTGCAATGTAAAGATTGCAAAAAAAGACGGCAGCAAAATAAAGCCAAATCAAACTATAATGATCATTACGGGAGAAGCGGGAAATATTTTGACATGTGAGAGAACTGCGCTTAATTTGCTCACAAGGATGAGCGGCATTGCAACTCAGACAGACCAGTTGGTAAAAAAAATTGCAAACAAGAAAACCGAACTATATGCAACTAGAAAGACTGCGCCTGGTCTGAGATACTTTGACAAAGAGGCAGTGGAGATTGGCGGTGGAAAAAAACACCGATTAAGACTAGATGAGATGGTGATGATAAAGGATAATCACATTGCAGTAAGTGATTCGCTGTTATCTTTGATCAGATTGGCAAAAAGAAAGTACAAAAAATTTGAAGTTGAAGTTGAAAATACTCCAGATGCAGTATTGGCTGCAAAGGAAGGGGCAACCATAATTATGCTAGATAATTTTTCGCCAGAGCAAATCAAAAAGACAATTCAGGTGCTCAAAGATCAGAAACTACGAGATAAGGTAATGCTTGAAGCTTCAGGGGGAATAAATGCAAAAAACATTGCAAAGTATGGCAAGACAGGAGTGGATATCATCTCTGTTGGCAGCATAACAAATTCTGTCAAGGGAATTGACATGAGTTTGGAGATTTAGGATTCTATTTTTGATAATAGTTCGGCAACTGCTTTATTTTTTGGATCAATTTCTTTGATTTTGTTGCAGCATTGAATTGCCTGCTTTTTCTCACCTAAATTATAATGAGAGTTTGCCTTGAGTGTCAGTACTTCGGTATCAAATGTGGCAATTTCCAGGGCTTTATCAAAATATGTGATGGCATCTCGGTGTTTGTTTTTCATGTAAAATATTCCGCCTACAATAAAGAGTACATCATTTTCTTCAGGAATTTTCTGTAAAATCTCAGATGCTATCTTTAATGCAGCATCATACTGTTTTTGCTTTACTAGTTTTCGCAGTTCCTTCTTTTTTTGCCTGGTCTGCTTTATCTCAGAATCTTTTGGATTTTTGCTAAATAGACCTACCAAATCAAACTATGACAAAATCATCCAAATAATATAGTTAGCAAAAGAAAATTAGGCTCAAATTAACTAATTGCAAGCATTCTCTCTATTGCAAGTCTTGCCTTGTCTGCAATTTCTTTTGGTACAACAACTTGGTTTTTCTCTTGTACTAGTGCATCATAGACTTTTTTCAGTGTGATCATCTTCATGTATTGGCATTCTGCTTTTTCGGATGCTGGAATGAATGTTTTATCTGGATTTTGTTGTCTCATCTTATATAAAATTCCAGTCTCAGTTGCAACAACAAAGTTCTTTGCTTTGGAATCATGTGCATGATTAAGCATTCCTTCTGTAGAGAGAATGGAGACTTTTTTGTCATCAAAATTTCCAGCTGCGACATCGTACATCATTGGGGTGGTACAACTGCATTCAGGATGAATTAGAAATTCTGCATCTTGTAGTGAATCTAATTTTTTTGTAATGTCTTCTGGTTTAATTCCTGCATGGACATGACATTCCCCTGCCCATATGAACATGTTCTTTCTTCCTGTAACTTTGGCAACATAAGAACCCAAAAACATGTCAGGCAAAAATAAAATCTCTTTATCTGCAGGAATTGCTTTTACTACATTTACTGCATTTGCAGAAGTGCAACAGTAATCTAGCTCTGATTTTATCTCTGCAGTTGTATTGACATAGCCAACTGTTATAGCTCCTGGATGTTGCTTCTTCCAGTTTCTTAGTTCATCTACAGTAATTGAATCAGATAATGAACATCCTGCTTGCAAGTCAGGAATTAGTACTCTTTTGTCAGGACAGATAATTGCTGCAGTCTCTGCCATAAAGTGAACACCACAAAACAGAATTGTTTTTTGAGGAGTTTTGGCAGCTTGTCTTGATAATCCTAAAGAATCTCCTGTAAAATCTGCAACATCTTGAACGTCAGGAATTTGATAATTATGGGCCAGAATAACTACGTCTTTTTCTTTTTTCAGACGAAGAATTTCATCTTTGAGGCTTGTTTCTTGGACTAGCATTTGCAAAGAGAATTGCATGCGGTAGTGATTTAAAGAATAAGATCAGGTCAGGATTATTCTAAAAAACAGGCAATTATGGCAATTCTTGCCATATTAGGTACCAATGGAGATGCCATCAGAGCAATATTTTCTCAGAGTCTCAATTGCAGATAAAATGGCAAGCTTGCTTGTCTTTGGGTTTGTCTCATCTGGAACATTTTCTACTGAGATGGTCATCTTGCCAAATTTTCCTTGAGCTACAATATGATGTGTATTTTTGTCAGTGTTTGGGTCTGCCACAATTTTTACTCCAGTCTTTTCACTTCCAATTCCAGCCAAACTTAGTAATGCTGCAACGTTAATGTTTGCAGGAAAAAGTGAAACTGCTTCTTTTGCTTTTCCTTCAAAGATGATAGTTGGTTTGTCTATTTTATCTAGATCAATATTTGATGTCTCAAAAAATTTTGCACCTTTAAGTGATCTTGGATGTTTGGTTGTAGTTAATGTCACAGAATCTAATTGGTCATGAACTGATTTGAGTGCATCCAGTCCTGCAATTGCACCTGATGGCAAATAGATTGTTTTATGAAAATGCTCACATGCTTCAGATAAAATATCATAAATTGATTCATCAAGCAATGCACCTACACTCATTATCATCAAGTCTCTTTTGTTTTGCAAAACGCTGTGTGCCACATTTCTGACTGCCTCTTGGGATGCAGCTTCAACTATGATATCTACAGGGTATGATGATAGGAGGTGTGGGTTTTCAACGATTATTGGTTTGTTTTTTAATTTTTGTACCAGTGTGTTTGATGCATCTTTGGAATAATCATACACATGAGTCAATACTCCAGGTATCTTTCCTGAATCAATTGCAAGTGCAATTTGAGTTCCAATAGCACCGCAGCCTAATAGTCCTATTTTTTTCAATTAATCATACTAGAAACTGACACTTAATTAATTCTAGTCCATAGTGAGCCGAAATGTGATCTTGCAGCATAGATTATTCCAACAAAAGAGATCGTCAATATTGTAATTGAGAGTATTCCAAATTCAGGAATAACATTCGTTCCGATAATTTCAATGTGTTTTGTGCCTTTTGGAATGATCATTCCAATTGCGTATTCTTCAGGAAATTTGGTAAGGTCGTACTTTGTGTCTACTCCGTCAACTAGTAGTTGGTATTTTGCCTCATCTGCGGAAATTACCTCAAGAGGTAATCGGAACCAGAGGACACTTTCTGTAGGTACACTCTCCATTGTAACTTCAAATGATTTTCTTTCTGTGTTGATACTCATGGATTCTAGTTTCGGTAATTCTTCACCTAGTTTTTCTACATCAACTTCAAAGCTTCCATGATATCCATAATAGATATCGTATGTTTTTTCATCAATGACTAGAGGGTATTTTTCAGCCGTCAGTTGTGCAATATCCAGATACTGGGCAAATGCGTCCCTCTCATCAAAGATATGGCTAGCAAATGCAACACTGGTCGGAATTAGTGTAATGGTAAGAATTGCAAATATCAGAATTGCTTTCAAGTTATTTTAGGATTGTTTGCACAGTAAATATAATTAATTGTAAGATTATCATAGTCGATAATTTGTTTTGGTATGATTTATCATCAATCTATTTAAGATAAAAAAGAACAACAAATTGTGATTTGAAACTAGCGATATTTGGAATTGTTTTATTTTTGGTTCTTTCTTTTTCGTTATTTACAAATCCTGCAAACGCAGAGTCTCCAAAAAAACAGATGCAAAGAGGAGTTGCATTAGAAGATATCACTTGCAAGGCAGGCCTTAGTTTGGTGATACGAAGTAATGGATTTGCAGCATGTGTCAAGTCTACAACTGCAGAAAAATTAGAAAAGATTGGAGCGGTAACAAAAATCATAAAATTAGAAAAATATGTTCCCAAATCAAAATACATCCCCATAAATAATTCTGAAGAAATTTCAGTAGTTCCAGCATCAACTGGAAGTATAGTTAATTTCTATATCACAGATGATGACTTGAATTTAGCTCATGATGGAATAGAGACAGTATCTACACAAGGACTGTTCGAGTTTTCAATTAATGGCATCTCAATTGACGGGCCAACAAGTATGATTGAGACAGGTGCAGATACTGGCAGATTCTATGTTAAATTGCAATTACCAGATACGATTAATGGTAGACCTTTGAATCAGGATGATGTTGTTTTGATTAGATATTTGGATGCATCAGATTATTCAGGAGAGTCTAGAGTTTTGACAAAATCAGTGTCACTGGCAAAATCATTTGCCACAGTGCAGACTTATGGCGGTGGCTCTAGAATAGGTCACGAGTTTATTGTTAGATTGTACGAGCCAGATGCAAATAGGGATTCTAAAAACGAAGACAAGATATCTCTGAGTCAGTTAGAGTACAGAGGCGAAGGCGGAATCAGAACTACTTTGTCAAATCCTGTATTTGATGCAAATTCTAGTTATTTGCTGGAAACAGGACCAAACACCAGTGTTTTTGAAGTAGAGATAGAGATCCCTCGAAGAATTGATGGCAAATTAGTGGATATCGGAGACTGGTATGAAATTAGATACATTGATAGATCAACGCCATCAAATACAGATGAGAAAATAATTCTAAAAGGAAAGATCGGATAGAGTTTAACTCAAGTGAGACATAGGTTAATGATCAGTATAACCTAAAGATTTTATTCAAACCAACAAAGTATGGTTGTGCTAAATACAGTATACAAGGATGCCATCATCAACAGAGAGAAGATGCTATCAATTTTAAAAGGACCCAAATTTGAGCAAATTTTACAAAAAGCAAGAGAAAATTGGGTGGAATTTACGCCTGTAAAACAAGATACGGTAACAGCCGGGATCGATAGTAGTTTCAACAATACAAAATTTCAAGGAATTGAACTTTGGGCAACAACTGCAGTATCCATAAAATCAGATGGGGAAGTTTTAGTTGATTTACATGATTCTGGGTTAGGATCAGATATAGATCTTTCAAGAATTGCAAGTAAAATGGAAATAGAAGCTTGTGAAAGAACTGTAGATTTAGTAGATTTGGTGTTAATGGACGGATCACTGCATTCACAATTTATGACAAGACAATCATCATTAGATACAATGGTTGTGAAAACCATGAAAAAAAGAGACAACGTGATTTTTGTTGCAAAGACATCAAATACAAAAAAACAATTTGAGAATTTAGGTTCTTTAGCAGGAGATATTTTTTATTACAATCACATTACAAGAGGTCCAGGATTCAGTAAGATGTTTGTTGAAAAAAAATATGGAGTTGATAAAGTGATTTCTTCAACATTTGTTCGATTAAGCGATTCAACCCCAATAATAAAGTTGGAATTTTTGGGAGGACATCGTGATAATGATGAAATAAAACATACAATGAATAAATTGTACAAAAATAGCATAGGAGGATATCCATATGCGTTAAAGCTTGCTCATAATAACTGTAAAATATCTGACAAGGAACTTGCAAAAATGGTTAGTTTGTTGGGATTGAGTAATGAAATCGGTTCACGTGAGGTTTTAGGTTGAATATCGGTTTTGTAATAGGAGAATCAAAGCCTACATTTGTAACTGCAATCACATCAAGACCACTTTCTGTTGGAGAATATATCAAAATCGATTCAGATGAGGGGGAAATTCTAGGATTGGTTGAAAAATCAGCAGTATCAAGTGCTGCGTTTGCAGATGTTAGAAATTTTGATGAAGCCGCAGAAAGTACAGAGATTGCAGAAATAAACAAGAGAGATAAAACATACACGGCATATATCGGAATTTTAGGGTTTTTAGAAAATTTACAAAAAGGCCAATCAATCATACCGTCAGCACCACCTATTCCTGGAACCCCAATATCACAGCCAACAAAAGAGGATTTAGAGGCTATTTTTAGTCCACAAAAAAATGGCTGGGTAAAAATTGGAAATTTATTAAGAGAGAAAACAATTGATGTCAAAGTCAATCTAGACAAAATTGTATCAAGACATCTTGGAATTTTAGCAATGACAGGGATGGGGAAAAGCAATCTTGTGTCCTTAATTACAAAACAAATTGGAAAATTAAAAGGCACTGTAATAATTTTTGATTATCATAATGATTACACAGCATTAAACATTCCACGAATCAATGTAATTGATGCAAAAATCAATCCAAGATTGTTGGATGCAGATCAATTATCAGAAGTGTTAGAGATCAGAGACGGTGCAAATGTTCAACAGAGAGTATTAAGAATGGCATTTACAAAACAAGTTAAAGAATCAAAAGAATTTTGGAAGAAATTAGAAAACGAAGTAGAATTCATTGTTAATTCAGAAGACAAAAAGATCAAAGAAATAAGAACATCAGCATATAGAGTACAGGACATCATAGAAGAAGCTCAAAGAAGATTTGAAGATATTTTGGATCCAGACATGGGAGATCCGATTAGCTTCATCAAAGAGGGACGCACTAACATTCTAAACATTTCAGAATTGTCAGAAAAACAAGCAAATGTTGCACTTGCATTTTATTTACAACAATTACTTAAAGATAGAAAAGATGCAAGCATTGCAAAACATGGAAGATCAAAGAGAGAGCGAAATTACAAATTTAATTCGCCAATTTTTGTAATAATAGAGGAGGCACACGTCTTTATTCCTAAGGACCATGATACAAGTGCAAAATATTGGGCAGCTAAAATTGCCAGAGAAGGAAGAAAATTTGGATTGGGTTTAGGCATAGTATCACAAAGACCTAGGAGTGTTGATCTTAATGTTCTAAGTCAGTTAGGATCTTTTGCAATAATGAAGATAATTCAAGAAGACGATCAACGTCAAATAGCAGCTGCTACAGAATCCACAAGTAGGGAATTAATTGCTCAATTAACTTCTTTAAATGTTGGAGATGCCGTACTAGTAGGACAATGGACTAATTTACCATCACTTGTTCATGTTGAAGAAGTAAAAGAGAAGATAATGGGAGCAGATCAAAGTGCAGTCAACGCATGGGCAAATGCAGAAAAGATGAATGGAATTGCAGTGGAATCAACACAGGGACTTGTTCAAAAAGATTTGTTGTTAGATTAAATGTTATTTTCACATATTTCAGACACACATTTAGGATTAGTACAATATGGATCAGAGGAACGAGAGCAAGATGTGTATCATGTTTTTAATCAAGCCATAGACATATCAATTAAAGATCATGTTGATTTTGTAATATTTGCAGGAGATATTTTTCATGTTCCAAATCCTAATGGTACTGCGATAGTCCAAATGGCTAATGCATTAAAGAGATTAAAGAAAAACAACATAGAATCATTTTTTATTTTAGGAGAACACGACATAAGCAGGATTCGAACAACACCGATTCCATATGTATATCATAATTTAGAATTTTCAAAATATATAGGACAAGGTAACCCAATTTATTACAAAGGAATTTTATTAGTAGGGTTTGACAAAATAAGAAAAACAGAAATTTCACAATTTGAAGAAAAATTCAAAGTAGTAGATGAGATTGCTAATAAACACACAGGACATAAAATTTTGGTCATGCATCAAGGAATTACAGAATTTAACAAATTTGCAGGAGAGTTACAATCAACAGATTTGCCAAAAAATTTTACATATTATGCTATGGGGCATCTGCATGAACATGATATTAAACAATTCAATCATCTTAATGGGCCAATAGCGTATCCAGGATCTATCGAACTTACAACAAGTGAGGGAATTAAAGAAATTAGAAAAGGGTTTCTGGAAGTAGACATTTCAAGTAAAGAAGCAAAACCAAATTGGATTGAACTAGATACAAGACAACAATTTTCATTTAAAACAGACTATAATGAATTAGCAAAATCAATTGATGAAATTTCCATGAAAATAGGCAAAATAGAACGTAAGCCTATTGTGGAAATAAAAATTCAAGGTGAAAATATTGAAACGGATCAAATACAGGCACAAATTTCACGTCTTTATGCACAAACATTAAGATGTTTTTGGAAAATTACTTCAAGAGAAATATCAAACGCATCGATATTTCTAGAAAGACCAATTGCAATAGATGATGAAATGTTAAGACTGTCAGTTGCCGCAGTTGGCTCAGAGGAAATTGCAAATTTTGCAGTAAAGGAATTACTTCCGTTATTGGTTTCAGGTCAGATCAAAGAGGCAACACAGATAATAGTTGAAAATTTTGAAAAATATAAGAGAGTAGAAAGAAAATGATCACGTCAATTGAATTGGGTGATTTTTTATCACATTATGAAACAAAACTAGAATTTGGAAATGGAGTAACAGTATTTGTAGGACAAAATGGTGCGGGAAAGTCAAGCATAATAGATGCAATAACATTTGCATTGTTTGGACAACATACTAGAAAATCAAATAAAGGCTTGATAAAACGTGGAGCTAATCAAGGGTTTGCAAAAGTTGAATTCAATATAAATGGAAAACAGTATCAAGCAGTAAGAAAAATAGACAGTAAAGGAGTACTTGCTGCAAAATTTACTGAGAAAATTAATGGTGAATTTTTAGAAATTGCAGTTGGGGAAAGAAAACAATTTGGAGAATCTATGACGCATGAGGTTGAAAAAATAATTGGTTTAGATTTTGAGAAATTGAAAATTGCGTCTATTGTACAACAAGGAGAATTGAATGCAATAATCAAAGCAAAACCAAAAGAATTCAAAGAATTACTAAATGCAATAATTGGAATAGACAGACTGGATATTGCATCAGAAGCAATGAAAACAGTTAACAAAAATTTTCGTGAAAAAATAAGAGAAGGTATAGGTTATGATGATACACATATTGATATTCTATTACGAGAGTTACAAAAATGTAAAACAGAGATTGAAGAAGTAAAACCACAGAAAGAACAACTCAGAACAAAACAAATACAATTACAAAAAGAAATAGTCGAACTCAGAACAAAATTAGAAATAGAAAGTCCAAAAATAGATAAAATCAATCAACTAGAATTAAGAAAAAGAGAATTACAATCATATGCAAAAGAAGCAATCCAAGAAATTCAACGCGAGATAATGGAAAAAGAGCGTAAAATACGTGACTGCGAGGGTTGTTTTGAGCATCTAAGCCTGAAAAAAGATTTGGAGATAAAGGTAGAAAAAGTAGAATTGGCATTAGATGGAACTCAGAAAAAAATGCAAGAATTAATAGGTCAGGTTGCATCGCTTAGGGAAAAACAAGCACTTGCGGAAAAGATTCAGTTAAAGGATAACAAATGTCCGGTATGTGATTCGAAAGTTGAGAAACTAAATCCGTTGTTTCAAGAAGAGCATTTAAAACAAGAAATCGCTTTAATAAAAGAACAGATAACTACAACAGAAAAAGAGCGTACGATATACAATCAAAAAAGAATTGAATTTTTACAAAAACTACAAAATATAAGAGATGCTGAAGCAACATTAAAAGCTCATTCTATCAAAGATCAAGAAGATATAAGAAAAATTCAAGAAGAAATAAAATTAAAGAAAGGAAATGTACAAAAAATCCCTTTGTCCAGTAATGGAAATCTATTGGACATGTCACAAATAGATTCACATGCAAAAATGATTTTTGAAAATATTACAAAATTAGAAAAAGAAACTGTGGGATTTAATGAAAATGAATTTTTAAATCTAAAAAAACTAGTTAATGAAAAACAAATACATCTTTCACAAACAGATCAACAGATAGGTGCAGTGATAGAGAAAATTACAAAATATGAAGAACAAATACAAACAATACAAAAAGCAGTTTCTGAACTTAAAGTGGTTAAAAAATATGTTGAAGAATTAGATATTATTCAAATGAATGTATTTGGCAGAGATGGTCCAGTTACAACGAGTCTTAGATCATGGGCACTTAACACTATATCATCAAAATCATCTGAGTATCTTACATTACTTAACACAAAAATTCAAAGAATATCACTTTCAGAGAAAGCACGCGATATTTCAATTACATGTTATTCTAAAAATGAAACATTAGATCTAGAATCACTTAGTGGAGGAGAACAAATTAGCGTTGCACTTGCATTAAGATTAGGAATGGCAAGCCTACTTGGGGCATCAAATCTTAATTTAATGATACTTGATGAGCCTACAACACATCTTGACGCAGAACATAAAAAATCACTTGTTGGGGTATTGTCTCAATTATCAAACATTGCAAATGTTGGAAGACCAATGCAATTTATCATAATTACACACGATGCAGAAATATTTGAAAACTCAGACATAGAAAGAATATACAAATTTGAATCAACAGAACAAGGAAGTAAAGTAATTTTAATTTAAGACGGACTTAATTTACAATTACTTTGCCTGTCATCCAAGGATGAAGCATGCAATGATAGTCGTATTCGCCAGAATCAGTAAATACAAATTCCCATGTCTGGTCTGGCATCATCATTCCTGAATCAAAAAGTCCATCATGAAGTGCAGGTGTTCCACTAGTTACGGTGTGAGCTGCAGAATCAGTATTAGTCCAAACTACTGGCTCTCCGGAATAAATCTCAACTTGATAAGGAAGATAGCACTCGTTTGTAGTCTCACATCCAGGAGCCCCTGACCCTTGTGCAATGGTAACTTGTACAGGTGCTGCACGTTTTTCTGTTGGCTCTGCTTCTGGTTCTACAGGTTCTACAACTTCAGGTTCTATAATTTCTGGTACTATAACTTCAGGTTCTATAATTTCAGTTTCCGGGGATGGCTCTCCAACTGCAATCTCATGTACCATCATCTCATCAATTTCATTTACAATTACTTCTCCAACCATCCAAGGATGAACCATGCAAAAGTAAGGATATGTTCCTGACTCATCAAATGTATATTCAAAAGTAGAACCTGCCATAAATAATCCAGAATCAAATATTCCATCCAATCCTTCTGTTGGGTCTCCACTGGAAACAGTGTGAGCTGCTGTATCGTCATTGCTCCATGATACGGTATCGCCAACTTTTATTTCCAAAGAATATGGAAGATAGCACTCGTTTGTAGTCTCACATCCAGGATAGGACACACCTTGTGGAATT
>DASSYQ010000023.1:0-13819 GCA_035703205.1 Nitrosarchaeum sp. | reverse complement strand
TGGGATAAGTTGAGATAATTATGATTGGTTTCACAGTAACTGATAAATGTCCGTAGTTTAAAAAATTAACAATTAGTTTGGAACTTGATTTTATTACTGAAAATTCGATTATCTATGTGTTGATAGCTTGGGTTGTGATTTTGGGTATTGCCAAGGGGTTAAAATTAGAAAAACATGGAGTAGAGCTAAAAATATACAGCCTAGTATACAAAAATCAGCAAGTACAGTCTGTTCTAACAAAAATTCTAGGACGGACTAGACGAGGAATCAAAATTTTTGCCAATGTCAGTGTGGTTGCAGGTTTTCTTATGATGGGTTTTGCATTTTGGTTTTTGATATCAAATGTTTCAAAATATTTTGTAGCCCCGACAGAATTCTCACAATTAACAGTATTAATTCCAGGTGTAACTCTGACATCTTCATCATCAATTCTATACTTTTTACTTTCCATACCAGTTGTTTTGGTTATTCATGAAGGTGCTCACGGTATTGTTGCAACTCTAGAAAAAATCAAGATCAAGACAGGTGGATTCGCGATATTTATTGCAATGTTTGCAGGATTTGTGGAACCAGATGAAGAGGAATTTAACAAGGCAAAAAAAATATCAAAACTAAGAGTCATAGGTGCAGGAGCAACTTCAAATGTGATTTTTGCATTAGTGTTAGGGGCAGTATTATTGACAAACCCTTTCTTTGCAATGGTTTTACCTGAGCCATTACTAAGTACATTTTATGATTTACCAGATGGTGTGTTGGTACTTTCAATTATTGAAAATTCAGGTGCAGAAAAAGCAGGATTACTAGCAAATGACATTGTTACTTCAATTAATGGAATACCGATACTTAGTCCGTTAGATTTTCAAAAGGCAGAGCTAAAACCTGGTGAAACTGCCCAAGTTTCTGTATTAAGAGATGGACAGACAAGACAATTTTCTGTTGATGTAATACCATCACCTGAGGATCCTGAAAGGGGATTAATTGGAATAATAAGAGATAATTCATTTGCATACAAACCTGTTTTGAATTTCATTGAATGGAAGGATCCAAACGTTTCAATGTTCTTGTTATGGTTATGGATGATTTCATTTTTTATCGGAATAATCAATATGCTGCCACTACCAATTTTAGATGGAGGGAAATTCATTCACACTATTATCGATAAAAAAATATCAGATAAGGCAGTAAACACTACAATGTGGGGAATTTACGCATTCACATTTGGCTTATTTGGCTTGAATATTGCATTATCATATATCAAATCAGGTTGGTTTACTATCTAGAAATACCTAAAGAATCATTAATGAAAAAAGATCACATAATTTAATGAAATGTGATAGGTGTGAGAATCAGGCAGCATATACTCGTAAATATTCTGGGGAAAAATTATGCTCCAAGTGCTTTTCTAATTCCATTCTAAGAAAAACTGCAAAAACCATCTCAAAATATAACATGATTCAAAATAATGAATTGGTAGCTGTTGCAGTATCTGGTGGTAAAGACTCACTTGCTTTACTTGATGTAATTAACCAAATGGCTGCAACACATAATTTTAGAATCAAGGCAATTACAATTGATGAAGGAATTCCTGGTTATAGAAATGAGGCATTGGAAATTGTTCAAGCGTTTTGTGCTAAATTAAATGTAGAACACAAAGTGTTTTCTTACAAAGAACTGTTTGATTTGACATTAGATGAAGCGTTAGATTTGAGAGGAAATGAAAAAACATCTTCATGTTCTATATGTGGAACTTTAAGAAGGCGCGCAATTGATCATGCAGCAAAAGATATTGGAGCAGATATAATTGCTACAGGACATAATTTAGACGACACGTTACAAACATTCGTGATAAACATGTTATCTGGAGATACAAACAAAATTGGCTGGATGGATCCAGATACATCTAGTAATTCATTGAGGAAAATAAAACCATTTTGTGAGATTTATGAATCTGAAATTGTATTTTATGCATTTACAAATAATATTCCATTTCAAACAGAGCCTTGTCCACACATGAATGAGGGAATAAGAACTGAAATTCGTGAATTTTTAAATTCATTGGAAGGCCAGCATAGTGGAATTAAGAACAATCTCTACCAATCAATAATCAAAGTATCACAAATTGTAAAGGATACAAACTATAAACAAAAAATAATTTGTGAAAAATGTGGTAATCAGTGTACTGGAAAGATATGCTCTGTTTGCAACATGGTTTTAAGACTAAAAGAAAATCAAACCTAATGCAAATATAACATAGCATCTAAGAAAAAATGGTAGTAGGTAGGATTGGGGTGCCAGCCGTGCCCTGTTCTGAAACCGGCTATACGCAGAGATCAGTAACTGTTGGGTAAATCTCTAGATAGGTAATTCCCGCTTGGTGTGCGGAAATGAAATCACGCCGAGGCGGGTGGTTGCAGGACAAGAATTATCCGAAGGGATAACGTCTAAGTCTGAACCATCGAAAGGGATGAGGTCCGGGAGGGAGCAATCCTAAGGTGGAGCATCCACGCTTCCTCGTCTACGTGGCGGATCTTGTATGCCTTGAAATGGGGCTATCCGTCTAGACTGGAGCCAACAGATCTACTACCTTTATAATTTAAATTAAATTTTCATCAGTATGGAAGGAATGGTTTCTTTTGGAAGCAAGAGAAGTTATGAGGATTTCAAAAAGCAAATTCCAAGTGCAGTTCAACCGCTTTTTAATTCAGTAAGAGAATTTTGTCTTTCATTAGGAGAAAGTGTAGTTGAAGATATCAGAATGCACAGAGTTGTTTTTGGAAAATCCATGACGTTTAGATGGTTTGCAGATATAGAACCAGAAAAAGAAGGCATTATAATCAAAATACAAAAAAGCAGAAAAGAAAATCCTCAGACTTTACAAATCAAAATAGGACAAGACATGACAGAACTTAAAGGAATGATAAAAAATGCATTTGAGACAATTAATTAGTATAACACATCGAATTTGGAAAATTCTCCAATAAATTTTTCATTTTTAATTTCTACATCTTCAACTCGTGCATTGGCTGGTCCTCCATGAGACCATTCAACTAGTCTAGCCACTTTTTCTTCATCTCCTTCAAGTACAGCTTCAACTCTTCCGTCTTTGAGATTTTTTACCCAACCAAAAACATCATTTTTTTTAGCCATTACTTTCAGAGCCTGACGAAAAAACACACCTTGTACTTTACCAGTTACAAAAATTCGAATTCTTTGCTTTGACATGCAAAAAATTATTTCAGTATGGTATTAATCAATTTTAGGTAAGAAAAATTAGATTATTACGTTCTCTCTTTGATTCTAGCTCTACCTGTCTTTCTGGCAGCAATACTACCTACTTTAGCTCCAGGTGGAGTGTTTCGAGCAACAGTCGAACTTTGTCCAACGTGTTGATGTCTTCCACCACCGTGTGGGTGAACATAGGCTGCTTGTGCTACACCTCTAACAATAGGGAATTTCTTTCCTTTAGCTCTAAAACTGCGCCACTTGTTACCTGCACTCATAAAGAATCGTTCACTAGCTCCACCGCCTGCAAGAGTTCCAATCATGGCTCTATTTTTTGGATTTAGTGTGGTGAATTTTCCAGATGGGAGTTTTAATGTGACACCTTCTTCACCATGAGAGAAAACTGTTGCATTTGTTCCTGCTGACTTTACTATGGCTCCGCCATCACCAAAGTGTTTTTCAACATTACATACTATGGTTCCGTCAGGAATATTTTGAACACTGATTACATTACCTTTTTCAATTTTTGATTTTAATCCAAACTGTAAGGTTTCACCTACTTTAGTACCAAGAACTGCTGGCATAAAAGAGACAGAACCATCTTCAAATCTAACTTTAGCAAGAGGAGCTTCTCTACCACGTTCATGAACCAGATCTATTACTAGACCTTCATGTTGCTCAGACAATGAAAAACGAGGATATTTTGCTTTACTGCCTACTTTACCAGTAGATGTAGATCTGAATTGAAATCCTCCACGGCCACGTCTTCTTACTAATGGTCTCTTACCCAAGTAGATCGTGTCGTGTTCACTAAGGATTTTAAGCTTGTGATTTTACCTGTGTTATTTGGTAAAATTACCACAAAGATATAAAAATTAGACAGAAGACTTTGTAATATGAGCCAGAATGCACTTTCTCTAAAAGTTCTAGAAGCATATACTAGAGATGTTGGCAGAGGCGTTGCAAGAATAGATTATGATTCTATGGATACACTAAATGCTTCTACTGGCGATGTAATTGAGATTAAAGGTAAAAGAAGAACTGTTGCAAAATGCCTTCCACTTTATCCATCAGATGAAGGAAAAGGAATTATCAGAATTGATGGATTGGGTCGTAATAATTCAGGTATTGCAATAGGTGATACCATTACTGTAAGAAAAATTAAAGCAGTTGCAGCTGAAAAAGTTGTAGTAGCACCATTAGAAGCGATTCCTCCAATTGATGAGCGCTACCTTGCAGATGCTCTGGAAAGTGTCCCTTTGATTAAAGGAGACAATGTAATGGTTCCATATTTTGGCGGTCGTTTAACATTTCAAGTAATTGGAGTAACACCAGCTGCAGATGCAGTATTGGTTACTCAGAAAACTGTTTTCCATATTGCAGAGAAAGGTGAAACATTACGAGGAGTACCTCAAGTAACATATGAGGACATTGGTGGTTTGACCGATGAGATAAAGAAAGTAAGAGAGATGATAGAGTTACCATTAAGACATCCAGAAATTTTTGAGAAATTAGGAATTGAAGCTCCAAAAGGTGTGTTGTTATACGGTCCACCTGGAACAGGAAAGACATTACTTGCAAAAGCAGTTGCAAATGAAAGTCAAGCTCATTTCATTAGTATTTCAGGTCCAGAGATTATGAGTAAGTTTTATGGTGAAAGTGAAGCTAGATTAAGAGAAATTTTCAAAGAGGCCAGAGAAAAGGCACCATCAATTATCTTTGTAGATGAAATTGATTCAATTGCACCAAAGAGAGAAGAAGTAACAGGAGAAGTGGAAAGAAGAGTAGTATCACAAATGTTGTCATTAATGGACGGATTAGAAGCAAGAGGCAAGGTAATTGTCATTGCAGCTACAAACAGACCAAATGCAATAGATCCTGCTCTAAGAAGACCTGGAAGATTTGATAGAGAAATTGAGATTAAAGTCCCAGATAAAAAGGGAAGAAAAGACATACTTGCTATTCATAGCAGAAACATGCCATTATCTGATGATGTTAATGTTGAGAAAATATCCAGTGTAAGTCATGGATACGTTGGAGCAGATTTGGAATATCTCTGTAAAGAGGCTGCAATGAAATGTTTGAGAAGGTTATTACCTGAACTTAACATGGAAGAAGAAAAACTCCCTCCAGAGACTTTGGATAAATTAATTGTAAATAATGAGGATTTCCAAAAAGCATTGATTGAAGTCACCCCATCTGGAATGAGAGAAGTTTTCATTGAAAATCCAGACGTAAAATGGGAAGAGGTCGGTGGATTGGAAGATGTAAAACGTGAACTTCAGGAAGCAGTAGAATGGCCAATGAAATATCCAGGACTATATGATAAATTAGGGCACAAAATGCCAAGAGGAATTTTACTTCATGGTCCAAGTGGTACTGGTAAAACACTATTAGCAAAAGCTGTTGCAACACAAAGTGAAGCAAATTTTGTTTCAGTGAGAGGACCAGAATTATTATCAAAATGGGTTGGTGAATCAGAAAGAGGCATAAGAGAGATTTTTAGAAGAGCAAGACAAGCTTCTCCATGTGTCGTATTCTTTGATGAGATTGATTCAATTGCACCAATAAGAGGGGCAGGTGGAGAAACAGCTGTTACGGAAAGAGTAGTCAGTCAACTACTTACTGAATTGGATGGCATGGAAAATATGCATGGAGTTGTTGTTTTAGCAGCTACTAATAGACCAGATATGATTGATCCAGCATTATTAAGACCAGGAAGATTTGACAAAATTATTCAGATACCATTACCAGATAAAGAAAGCAGAAAGATGATTTTGAAAATAAATGCAGAAAAAATTCCAATAAATAATGATCCAAATGATCCACAGCGTGTAGATATAGATAAAATTGCTGATTTGACAGATGGATTAAGCGGTGCAGATACTGCTGCAATTGCAAATACTGCAGTATCTCTTGTCATTCATGAATTTTTAGATACACATCCAGATGTCAAAGACATTGAGAAAAGTTCTGCAGATGCCAAAGTAACTATGAAACACTTTGAAGCAGCAGTAAAGAAAGTAAGAGAGCAAAAGAACCTCAAAGTAGGCGAAAAGCTAGTGGCGTCCTATTACAGGTAGTTTTTATTAAATAGACAAACCAACTCTCGTAAATGTCTGAATTTAGAGGATATACTGGAAAATCATTAGAATTTTTAAAAACTAACGAAATAGGCGTTGGTGATTCAGTAAAAATCCTTGCAGATTTAACATATTTAGGAATAATTATGCCAAGATACGAACATAGTGATGATAAACATCTAGTTCTCAAATTGAAGAGTGGATACAATATAGGATTAGAAATAGAAAAAATTAAAAAAATAGAGAAAATGCCCAGTCCTGAAAAAAATGTTGAGAGAAAAGAAAGTTTAGAAAAAAATCCAGATTTACCAAAAATTCTCCTACTATCAACTGGAGGAACAATTGCAAGCAAAGTAGATTATAGAACAGGTGCAGTAACTCCAGTTTTAACTGCTGAGGAGCTTAATTCATCAGTTCCTGAACTTGCTAAAATTGCCAATATTGATGCAGAAGTATTATTTTCCGAATATTCAGAAAATATAATGCCAGAACATTGGTTAAAAATTGCTGAGAAATTAAAAGA
Organism: Nitrosarchaeum sp.; assembly: GCA_035703205.1. Lineage (GTDB taxonomy): Archaea > Thermoproteota > Nitrososphaeria > Nitrososphaerales > Nitrosopumilaceae > Nitrosarchaeum. The sequence goes on along the minus strand of DASSYQ010000023.1, from coordinate 6,991 downwards.
ATATTCAAATTCAAATTATTCAGGAATAATTATTGCACATGGAACAGATACAATGCATTATACATCATCATTTCTTTCATTTGCACTTGCAGGGTTTCCAATACCAATTGCACTTGTAGGTTCACAAAGATCTTCTGATCGTGCATCGTCAGATGCAGCTCTGAATTTGATAGGCGCAATAAAGTTTCTTCTAGGTTGTAAAACAAATGGTGTGTATATTGTAATGCATCAAGATGAAAATGATGAAACAGTTGCGTGTCATGTAGGAACAAGAGTCAGAAAAAATCATACTAGTAAAAGAGGCGCATTTCAAACAATTGGAGATAATCCAGCATTTATTGTTGTAAATGAACAACTTCAAAGAAACATGAAAAACGAGTTTTTCAAGATTAAAGAATTTCAACCAAGAATTAACATCAATACAAAAGTGGCATTGGTAAAATATCATCCTGGATATGATCCAAATCTTTTGGTGAAAATTATCGAGATGAATTATAGGGGAATAATTTTTGAGGGTACAGGTTTAGGACATATTGGAAAAACAATGTATGATAATGTAAAAAAAGCAAATGAAAAAGGCATTTTCTTAGGCATGACATCACAGTGTATTGATGGTAGAGTGAGAATGACGGTGTATGAAAGTGGTCGAGACTTACTTGATTTAGGAATAATCCCTTTGGAAAATATGATTCCGGAAGTAGCACTCGTAAAAGCTATGTGGGCTCTTGGAAATTCAGAAACCCTTGAAGATGTAAAACAAATAATGCTTCAAAACATTGCTTCTGAAATATCTGATTAAAAATGAGTGATGTAAATGTCTAAATCTTTCATTGAAAATATTGGATTAAAGGTAGGTCTTGAGATACATCAGCAATTATCTACCAATAAAAAATTATTTTGTAGTTGTGTGCCACTTGAATCAGATGAATATACCATAAAATTTCAAAGAAAATTAAGAGCAGTTAAAAGTGAGTTGGGAGAATATGATCCAGCAGCACTTTTTGAGAGCTCAAAATCTAAAACAATAATGTATTATGCAAATCAAGAAAGCAGTTGTTTGGTAGAACAAGATGAAGAACCTCCTCATAATTTAGATGACGATGCAAAAAATCTTGCATTGATAATTTCATCTGCACTTGAATCAAATATTTTTAGTGAGATTTACCCGATGAGAAAGACCGTGATTGATGGTTCAAACACAACTGGCTTTCAGAGAACTATGTTAGTTTCTCAAGGAGGGCATATTGACGTTGATGGCGAAAAAATTGGCATTCAATCAATTTGTTTAGAAGAAGACGCTGCAAAACTACTTGGTGACAAGGGAGACGTAAGGGAATATAGCTTGGATCGTCTTGGTGTTCCTTTAATTGAAATTGCATTAGAACCTGTAGAAGGAGATTCAAAAAAAATAAAAAAAATTGCATTAACTTTAGGCAGATTGTTACGAAGTACAAAAAAAGTCACTCGTGGAATTGGTTCCATACGACAGGATGTCAATGTATCTGTTAAGGATGGTGGCGGAGTAGTAGAAGTCAAAGGAGTACAGCAATTAGATCAATTAGAAAAAGTAGTAGAATTTGAGGCTAAAAGACAACATGGTTTGGTCAAAATAGCTGAAAAATTACAAAATTCAAATTTTGACGAAATTTCAAAAAATAATGATATTTTTGACATAACAAATGACTTTAAAAATTGTCAATCAAAAATTATTCAAAAATCATTAAAAGATAATTCCATTATCAAAGCAATTCGAATAAGAAATTTTGCAGGTATGTTTGGTTATTCACCATATGAAGGAGTAAGATTGGGAAAGGAAATCGGTCAGATTGTAAAATTCTATGGTATTGGAGGAGTTTTTCATTCTGATGAATTACCAAATTATGGCATAGAAGAAAGTGATGTATCAATTGTGAAAAAAATATTAGAAGTTAGGGAAGCTGATGCATTTTTAATAATTGCCGCACCTTTAGCAAAAATTGATTTTGCAATTGATTCCATAATTAAAAGAATAAGTCAAGCAAAGAAAGGAGTTCCAGCAGAAACTAGATTAGCTACACAAACTGGTGAAACGGTATTTCTCAGACCTAGACCTGGTGCATCAAGGATGTATCCGGAGACAGATATTCCTCCAATAATCATAACAAAAAAAGAATTAGAAGACGCAAAGAAAAACATTCCCAAAACATGGGATGAATCACTTAATGAGTTGCAAAAAAAATATGGTTTGAATTTACAGTTGACAGAACAGATTTTTGATTCGCCGTATTTAGAAATTTTTGAAAATATTTGTAAAAAAACTACAACAACGCCAACTTTCATAGCCTCAATTCTTTGTTCCACCATTATCAATTTAGAAAGAAATGGTTTGAATTCTCAATTATTAACAAATGAGGAAATTACTAAAACTTTTGAATTCTTGGAGAAAGGAAAGATTGCTAAAGAATCAATTGAAATTATATTTGAAAATATTATGTCTGGAAAGTCAAAAACAATTGAAGATGCAATAAAAAACACATCTATTGAAACTGTTAGCAAAGAGGAAATTGAAAAAATCATAGACAGAATTATTTCAAAAAATAGTGAAATCATTGAAAACCAAAAAGAGCGTTCAGTTAGTCCATTAATGGGGATTGCCATGAAAGAACTCAGAGGAAAAGTATCAGGCGAAATGGTAAATAGCCTTCTTTTGGAAAAGATAAGGAAGATTTTAGAAAAGTAGCAATTGTATGCGGGAAGTGGGATTTGAACCCACGAACTCCTAGAAGATAAGGATCTGAACCTTACGCCTTTGACCAGGCTGGGCGACTCCCGCAATCTGAATTTTTGAAATCTAGAATAAGTTTCTTTATTATACTGTTTTAATTAGAATGTGGATTAACAATCAACATAGAAAATGGAATTCAGAGAGATTTATTGCAATAATTGTAAAAAGATTCTAGGTCGATACAACATAAAGTTCTACAGTGATGATAAAATTGGAGAAATAGTGAATATTCACCACATATCTCACATACGAAATGGGCATCAAGTTGTAGTAAGAAAATTTGTCAATGATACAAATTCATAGTTTTAATTTTTCAATAGCTTCAGACAATGTAGAAATTCTTTGAATGTTTTGATCAGAAATGTGTTGATTCCATGGTTGTGAATATAGAAAGACATTTTTTTTATGTTTTACAAATTTGATTGCATTTAGTGGAGAATCATCAATAAAAACATCATAATCTAAATCTGCTTTCATAGGACCATCAATTACTGAAATATAATTTTGATAAGTTATATCATGTTGTTTAAGCCAATTTTTTACAAATGAATCAGTTGAAAGTTCTCTAGCTGTGACAATGTCAACTTGTCCAAAATTTGAAAGTTTTTCTGTAATTATTGATAAATTATTTTCTGTTGGCGGAATAGAGTTCCAGTTTTTCCAACATGATGTTAGCTCTTCATAAAAATCATATCGATTAATTTTAAATTTTTTCCAAAAATCCCAATTTGTTATATCGTTTTTAGAAATATTAGGTCTAATTTTATTACTATAGATTAGCCATGATTCAATCACATCAGCTAATACACCGTCAACATCTAGAGCAATTTTCAATTTTATTTACCTGTTATTCACTAGATTTTTGGAATTCATCTAAAAGATTTTTTTGATGCTTACTAAGTTTTTTTGGGATATTAACAACAAGTCGTATGTATTGGTCTCCTCTACCTCGTGAATTCATGTGAGGTACGCCTTTTCCTTTTAATTTAATGATTGTATTTGGTTGACTGCCAGATTCCACTTTAATTTTTTCAGTTCCATCCAAAGTTGGAACTGTTATTTCACGACCTAAAGCAGCATCAACCATGGATAAATCCTGATCATAAAAAATGTCCATGTCGTCTCTCTTGAATTTTTGATGAGGTTGAACTCTAATTCTAACAATTAGATCTCCATTTAGTCCACCAGGCATTTCATTTCCTTCTTCTGGAACAGTATAGTCTCCGTCATCTACACCAGGAGGAATATCAAATGAAATGCTTTTAGTTCCTTTTTTCTTGCCGTTTCCTTTACACTCACTACATGGTGTCTGTATGATTGAACCATGTCCCTTACATGTTGAACAAGGCTCTACTGTAACAAATGATGCAAATCCCATGCTTCTACTTTTACGTACCTGACCTTGACCGTTACATGTTGAACATGTATTCTTGTTTGTTCCAGGTTTACACCCAGAACCATTGCAAATTTCACACAGTTTTTCCTTTTGTAAATTAATTTCCATTTTTTTACCATGAAGTACATCTTCAAGCGTTACAGAGGTTTCATAAAGAATGTCTGAACCTCTTTGTTGTCGATAACTAGATCCTCCTGCTCTACCAAAGATGGACTCAAAAATTGAATCAAACCCTCCGCTTCTTCCAAATAGATCACTAAAGTCACCACGTGCACCTTGGAAAATATCATCATTGGTGTATCTTCCATCTACACCAGCATGTCCATGTTGATCGTAAACTTTTCTTTTTTCAGGATCCGAAAGAACTGCATATGCCTCAGAAATTTCTTTAAAATGTTCTCCAGCTTCGGCGGATTTATTACGATCAGGGTGAAATTTTAACGCTAATTTTCTATATTGTGCTTTGATTTCACTAGATGGTGATGTTTTTGAAACTCCTAAAACCTCATAATAATCACGTTTTGCAGCCATGAATCATCCTTTAATTATAATTGATGTATAAATTGTGGAATTTGTTAGTTTTTAGATTCATCAGTTGAAGATGATTCAGAATTTTGCTGAGTATTATTTTGTTCTTGTTGATTATCTGTTCCAGCTTGTTCTGAATTAGGTTGAGATGCGGCATTTTTATAAAGTTCTGTTGTAATTTCATTTACTAGCGATTTTAAAGTGTCAAGTTTTGGTTTAAGTTCATCAATTTCTTTATCAAGTGATTCTTTAACTTCTTTTACTGCATCAGTAATTTTAATTCCTTGTTCTTGTGTGATTTTATCTTTAAGATCATGATTGACAAGTTTTTCAACAGTATAGACAAAACTTTCAGCTTCATTTCTTAGATCAATTTTTTCTTTTTTCTTTTTATCCTCATCAGAGAATTTTTCAGCATCTTCTTTTAGTTTTTCAATTTCTTCTTTTGATAATTTTGAATTAGATGAGATGGTAATTTTTGCTTCTCTTTTTGTTCCAAGATCTTTTGCGGTTACGTTGATTATTCCGTTTGCATCAATATCGAATTTTACCTCAATTTGAGGAATACCTCTTGGAGCAGGTGGCAAATCGGTAAGATTAAAGCTTCCTAAAGAAACATTGTCATTTGCCATAGGTCTTTCTCCTTGTACTACATGGATCGTTACTGCTGTTTGGTTATCTGCTGCAGTGGTGAAAACTTTACTTTTTGATGTAGGTATTGTTGTATTTCTTTCAATTAATGGTTCACGTACTCCACCCAAAGTCTCAATACCTAATGTTAATGGAGTTACATCAAGCAATACAATATCACTAGTTACATCACCAGCGATTATTCCTGCTTGAATTGCTGCACCCATAGCAACTGCTTCCATTGGATCTATACCAGATTCTGGTTCTTTTCCAAGTACTTCACCAACAAATCTTTTCACTAATGGAATTCTTGTTGGGCCTCCAACCATTACAATTTTGTTAATATCAGATTTTGCTAGTTTTGCATCTTCAAGTGCTTTTTCTATAGAAGGTTTACATCGTTGAATAATAGGTCGAATCAATTCATCAAGCTTTGCTCGTGTAATTCTTAGTTCAAGATTTTTTGCACCTGATGAAGGATCATGAGAGATGAAAGGAAGATTAATGTCAGTTTCCATAACTGTGGAAAGTTCAATCTTTGCTTTTTCTGCAGCTTCTCTAATTCTAGCCATTGCAGTAGTATCTTTGGAAAGATCAACTCCCTCTTTTTTCTTAAATTCATCAAGAACATAATCAATTAAGACTTTATCCATATCTGTTCCACCCAGTTGGGTATCACCAGAAGTACTCATTACTTCAAAGACACCACCACCCATTTCCATTATTGTGACATCTAGTGTTCCTCCGCCAAAGTCAAACACAAGAATTTTCATGTCTTCTTTTGTTTTATCTAATCCAAATGCCAAAGAGGCAGCTGTTGGTTCATTTATAATTCGTACAACATCAAGACCTGCAATAGTTCCTGCATCTTTAGTTGCTTGACGTTGGTTATCATCAAAATACGCTGGAACAGTAATCACAGCTTTATCAACTGGTTCACCTATGAAAGCTTCAGCATCTTTTTTTATTTTCTGAAGAATAAATGCAGAAATTTGTTGAGGTTTGTAAGTTTTATCTTGAATTTTAAAAACATAATCAGAACCCATCTTTCTTTTTGCAGCAGCAATAGTACTATCAGGATTGGTTACAGCCTGTCTTCTTGCAGGTTCGCCTACTAAGAGCTCACCAGTTTTAGAAAACGCCACAACTGAGGGAAACGCCTTACCGCCTACCGTAGCACCCTCTGCTGCAGGAATTATAGTTGGTTTTCCACCCATTACTACTGCAGCCGCAGAATTGCTTGTTCCTAAATCTATTCCTATTATTTTAGCCATTTTATTTCATCTTTATTTTTTTGATATTTCTACCAGTGTCGGTCTAATAACTCTCTTATGAGAAATATATCCTTTCCTAAGTTCTTTTGTAATTGTATTATCGTCTAGATTAGAATCGGCAATAATAGATATTGCTTCATGAAAATTTGGATCAAAGATTTCACCTAATGCGTCTATAGGAGTCACATTGTATTTTGATAACAATGAATCCATATTTTTTAAAATAGAGTCCAATCCTTCTGTATTGATATTACTTTCTGCAAATACTTGTTTGGCTCGTATAAAATCGTCATAAATTTTTAAAAAATCTAACATGAATTCATCAATTTTTGTATTTACACCTTTTTCAATATCAGATTGTGTTTTTCTAGTTAGATTTTGATAATCTGCTAATACATG
>DASSYQ010000120.1:0-8713 GCA_035703205.1 Nitrosarchaeum sp. | reverse complement strand
TCGTTTGTAATTCCTGCAAGTTTTTTTGCAAGATTCTTTTTGTATCCAACTTGCATTTGTCTTTGGATTTGTATTCTCTGTGCTTGTGGTGAACCAGCTCCATGCATTGATTCTGTAAGATAACCTACGGCATTTCTTCCCATTGTCATGTTTTCAATGAGTCTAAGGATTCTCATTCTGTTTTCAACATCAGCTCCCTTACGACCTGCAAGATATTTTTTAAGCATTGGACCAGTTACGGGATGTCTAAAATCTTTCTCAGATGGTAAAGTAACTACCAATCCACCTGCAATGTCTTGTGCTAGTCTACTAATTTCATATGGGAATCGAGTTACGTTGTGTTTGCAAACTTGTGCAAGCATGTCATCATTAAGGTATACACCTGATTTCATTTTGTGTCCTTGGTGTGATGATGCAATTCCTGCTGCAAAAATTGTTTCATTAAGATGAGTCATCTCAATTATCTTGTCTTTAATGTGAGATACGTTTGGTATGCCGTTATAGTCAGCAATTGTTGCCGCTGCGCCAATTAGGACATCACCTAATCCAGTTTTGCAGACATAGCTACGTCTATGATAACAAGTAAAACGCTCAACTAGCATTGATGCAAATTCGTATTCGCCATACATGAATACTTTATCCCATGGAATGAATACTCTATCTAAAACGATTAGAGCTTCTTGTCCTCCATACTTTGCATTACCATCATCTATTGTTCCTTCTTCCATACTTCGGGTGTCACATGATTGTCTTCCATAGATGTAAGTCACACCTTTAGCATCAGCTGGAATTGCACCGACGATTGCCCAGTCTTTATCGTTTTCTGTTAATCGTATTGTAGGCATTAGAATAATCCAATGTGAATTGATACAACCGGTTTGATGTGCTTTAGCTCCTGAGACATAGACTCCTTTATCGTCTTTAGCAACTACTCTGGTAAACAAATCAGGATCATCTTGATCTGATGGTCCTTTACTTCTGTCTCCTTTTGGATCAGTCATGGCACCACCAATGACAAGATTTTCTTGTTGAACCATCTTTACAAATTCCAAAAATCGTTTATGGTAGTTTGTTTTGTGTTTCTCATCAATTTCAAATGTAGTAGAATGTAAGGAATTCAATGCATCCATTCCGACACATCTCTGAAAACATGTTCCGGTGTTTTGTCCTAGTTTTCTTTGCATCTTATTTTGCAAAACTAAATCTTGTGCACTTTCTGCAATGTGTAAAAATCTGTTAACTGTTAATCCAGTAATTGATGAATGGGCAGAAGCAAGTTCTTCTTCTCGTACAGCCAAATCATATGTCTCTGCTACTGCGTTAATTGACGGTCTAATCATTGGATGGTCTACTGGTTCTTTTACTAGTTCTCCAAAAAGGTAAACTTTGAGATCTCTTCCTCTAAGGCTTTGAATGTAATCTTCGCCTGTTCTGATGGTCTTTAGTTTCTCAACATTTGCCACAATGTGAATCACTTTAGGTTGTATAAATATTCTAAAACACTATAAATAAAAATTCACGAGTGAATTGCGATCAGAGTCCGATTCTAACATCAAGAATCTTGCAGCCCTTGCCTTTCTCCATTACCAAGACAGGGTTCATGTCAAGTTCCTTAATTTCCTTAAAGTCAGTTACTAGTTGGGATAATCTCTGAATGCATTCAGAGAGTTTTGCAATATCAGATGGTTTTTCACCTCTTACTCCCTGAAGTATTTTTTGTGTTTTAATAGATGATATCATGTCATCTGCTTCTTTGTCAGTAATTGGTGCAAGTTTGAAGTTGACATCTTTGAGAACTTCAACGTAGATTCCACCCATTCCAAGCATGATGACAGGACCAAATCCAGGCTCTAACTTAGAACCGATAATCAATTCTTTGCCGCCTTTGACCATTTCAACAACTAAAACTCCTTTTATCTCGGCATTTTTGTTGTATTTTTTGGCATTTGCAATAATTGTCTTGAATGCTTCTCGGATTTCTGAGTCATTGGTTAGATTTACTTTAACGCCACCAGCGTCTGACTTGTGAATAATTTGTGGCGATGCAATCTTCATTACCACAGGATAACCTATTTGATTTGCAATCTTTATTGCGTCTGCTTCTGTTTTTGCAAGAGCACTTTTAGGTAATGGTAATCCATATGCTTTGAGAACTTCTTGCCCTTCTTCTTCTAAAAGATTTGGTCGTTTTTCTTTTTTGACTTTATCAAAAATTTTCTTCGCTTTTAGCTTGTCAACTTTGAATTTTGGAATTTTTCCTTCTGGTGCTTTTATCCAGTTTGAAAACTTGAGCATTGCAGCAAGTGCTCTGATTGCTCCTTCTGCATATGTATAATACGGAACATCACCTGCAGCTAGAATTTCCCTATTTGTGATTCCTTCATCTAATCCCATCAAGCTGGCAAGCATCGTCTTTTTGTATTTTTTTGACATTGCAACTATTACGTTTGCTAATTTATCATAGTTCAAAGTTCCAGACGGAGTACACATTGAGATTACAGATCCTACATTGGGATGTGCCAAGACACGTTCCAAAACATTGCTGAATCTATTAAAATCAGCATCACCAACAATGTCTACAGGATTTCGTGAGCTTCCCCAAGGAGGTATTACTGCATCAATCTTTGGACGAATACTGTCAATGTTTGCCATTTTAATTCCTAGTCTAGAGCATGCATCAGTTGAGATAATTGCAGGTCCGCCTGCATTTGATACAATTACTAGTTCCCCACCTGTAGGTAGTGGTTGTTTTGAAAATGCGACTGCATAATCAAAGAGCTCTTCCATTGAATCAACACGGATTGCACCTGATTGTTTTAGTAAAGCATCATAGATTTCATCAGAGCCCATCAAAGCGCCAGTATGAGACATTGCAGCCTTTGCACCTTCAGGACTACGGCCAGATTTTAAAACAAGAACAGGTTTTTTGAGTTTTTTAGTGATATTTTTACAAACTTTGAGAAATTCCTGGCCATCTCCCATATCTTCAAGATACATTACAATTACTTTGGTTTGATTGTGATTTGCCAACATCTTAAGAATGTCAACTTCGCTCATTGCAGCTTTGTTTCCCATACTGATTACTGCAGAAAATCCAATTCCTTGTGCGCTAGCATCTTCAACCAGTGCAGCGCAAATTGCACCACTCTGAGATACAAGTGCAATTTTGCCAGACTTTGGTGTAACTTTAAGAAAAGTAGAATTCATCATTGTCTTGGGATCAAGATTCATCACACCAAGACAATTTGGACCAATGATTTGGATTTTGTATTTTTTTGCAATGTCTTTTATTTTCTGCTCTCTTTTTGCTCCTTCTTCATCTACTTCTTTAAAACCAGCAGTAATGATAATTACTCCTTTGACTTTTTTCTTTCCACATTCCTCTAAAACATCAGCAACTAAAAGATTATTGATGACAATTACTGCAAGATCAACAGGCTTTGGAATATCCAAGACACTCTTGTAAGCTGTTTTGTAAAACACAGTTGGTCTTGTAGGACTAACAGGAAAAACAGTACCTTTGAAGCCATTCATAATATTTGATGTAATGGTTGCTCCAACACTACCTCGTTTGTCAGATGCGCCGATAATTGCTATAGATTTCGGTGAGAGAAAAACAGATTCAGCCACGTTAATTTGGACTAAGGATTTTGTATAATAAAGTTATTCATGAAAATTTCTGATCTATGTTTTTTAGCTTCCTAACATTTTTCCTGCTAGATTTTCTTTTCGTGGAACCCATAAGAGAGTAATTTTAGGAAATTTTCCAATCAGAGACCATGCTTCACGTGCAAGTTCTCGTAATTTTTCGTTGTTTATTGCAAATTCATGGTTTAACTGAGAGATCGTGTTTTTTGAATCACTAATAATAGTAATCTCTTCAGCAGAATCTGCAAAGTCTTTCAGTGCTGCAATAATTGCCATGTATTCAGCCTGATTATTTGTGATTTCTGGTTTTTTTTCATAAAAAGACTTACCAGTTTCTTTTACAAAATAACCAAATCCTCCATCTGGACCGCCTGATCCGTCGACGTAGACGTTAATTCCCATCTTTATACAACCTTGTCATTTTTACACTCAGGTTAACTACTACCAAATAAATTATTGTCGATGTAATGTGAGATGCAATAGAAGCAAGATAAGCATCATAGTTTAACGTTAGAAAATAATATTGCAAAGACCATCTTGCTATTGTATAAACAATTTCAGCTATTCCAAGTGAGGTTATGATTTTAATTAGATCATGTTTTAGTTTTGATTTATCAGTTTGACCAGATTCAAGCAAATATTTTTTTCTGTTATCTAAATAATACAAACCACCAAATGTAGAAAAATAAATCACATAATCAACAAGTAGCGTATATGTTGTATTAAGATAATCTGCTTGCTCAGATAACACATGAGCTACAATTGCAGAGATTGTAATTGATGCTGCAAATGCGATAAGAATATTTTTGTTTAGCAGAAAATATTTACGATGTTTTTTTAGCATAAAATTATTAATTTTTTACTACAATTAAACTAAGACTGGTTCAAAAGAATACTTTTTTCTAAAGATTCAAACTAGAACAATTATTCAGCCTAGAGTTTTCTTTGGTACAAATACGCATAAATTTTATGGTCATTTAGATTTAAAAAATTTGTAGTTTGTTTTTGCAGGTTCGTTATGGCATCAAATTGTATGATTATGCCTCAAAGAAATGAGGATTTGTTGAAATATAGAAAGTATAAAAAACATAATCAAGCAATTATTGTGAACTGGAAATGATGTTAAACTATGACGCTCCATTGTATAGACCTCCTTCAGAGGCTAGATCACTGATTTTTCAGGTTACATTGGGTTGCTCCTTTAACGAGTGTTCTTTTTGTGACATGTATAGATCAAAACAGTATTCAGAAAGACCATGGGAAGAAGTGAAATTAGAAATCGATCTAATGGCAAAACAATTACCGGATACAAAAAAGATCTTTTTGGCAGATGGGGATGCATTAAATCTGGATGCAGAATATATTGTAAAAATTGTAAAATATCTCTATGAAAAATTTCCAATCCTTGAAAGGATTTCTTGCTATGCAATGCCTATGAATATTTTAAAGAAAAGTGAGGAGGAATTAAAGAAAATGCATGATGCTGGATTGGATATGTTATACTTGGGAATTGAAAGTGGTTCAGACATTGTTTTAAAAAAAGTAACAAAAGGAGCAATTTCAAAAACAATCATCAAATCAGTTAACAAGGCAAAAAATGCAGGCTACATCATGTCCTGCATGATAATTTTAGGATTGGGTGGAAGAACTTATTCCAAAGAACACATCAAGGGAACTGCAGAAGTGATCAATGCTTGTTCTCCTCATTATGTAGGAGCACTTACTCTTTATTTAGAAAACGGAATTAAACAAGAATTTTTGGAAAAGTTTGGAGAACCATTTATTCGAATCAACGATGATGAATCTCTAGAAGAGTTACGTGATTTAATCAGTCAGATAGAAACCAAAGAAGAGATAATCTTTAGAGCAAATCATGGATCAAACGCATATACAATCAAGGGTACATTTCCACAAGACAAACAAGAAATGCTAGATAAGATAGAATGGATGAAACAGCATCCAGAAATTATGCGTCCTGAGGGATTGAGAGGATTTTAAAATCTAAATATATTTTCTAAAATTCCAATTTGATATACAATTATCATACCCAAAACAAAGCTAAAAGAACCCGTCAGATATCTCAATATTGTTTTGGTTTTTGTATTAGTTGATAATCCAAATGGAATGCCTATCAATCCTCCAATTAAAGACATTCCAATAATTGAGCCTATTCCAAATATGCCAATGAACATTAGAGTTGTTGTTAGACTATGAATTGCCCCAGAGGTCATAACGACCAAGGTTCCGCTTCCAGCAAGGCCATGAATCATTCCAATCAAATATGACTTGTGATTGTGTGAGTGATTTTTATCATCATGGTTGTGTTCATCAAAATGAATTGAGCCATCTTTATGTGCATGAGGATGCCTGTGTTTGATTTTCAGAATGCTTTTGTTTGTAATTTTTGTAATTGCCAATAAAATCAACATCAATCCAACTAAAAATTCAAATCCAGAAAAAACTTCTTTTTGTATTGTAAATGTAAAACCATAAACTAGCAAACCAACAAGAATCAAAGTAGTTGTGTGTCCAGCTCCCCAAAATGCACCAAGTAACGATGATCTGGTAAAACTCGATTTGACAAGTTGTTTTTTTGATTGAATGGTATTAGAATTATTAATCTGAGTAGTTACTGCAGCTATATGATCGGCTTCAAAAGCGTGCTGAATTCCAAGTGTTAGTCCAAATCCAGCAATTATTGCAGGAACAAAATCACCAATTTGACCAAATAATTCTTCTAACAATTAACCTCACAGAGTTTCTTGGTATCGTCTTAAAAAGAATTTCCAAAGTCTATAGTTGTGCAACTATATCTTTTAGATTATCTGGCAGATCAGGAATTTCAGTGTGACTTTCATTGTTTTGAAGAATTTCTGGTCCTATTCTTCGTACTCTTTGAGTTCCAATTAATGTATCAATATTTCTTTGAATGTCTTTTTCAGATAAAATGGTCTTTAATTTTTCAATAACAGTTTCTTCATTTTCATATTTTTTAATTGCATATTGCACAAGAATCATCTTTTCAGTAGTAGAAAAATCAGTCATTTGAAAATACTAAATACATCCAGAGTAAAAAACATTAGCGAATTAAGAATTTCTTAGAGCATATGTATGGAAGGGACATTTTAGAAGATTTTATGTCAAGTGTTTTGATGTCTATGTGTTCAAGAAATTATGATTAGTTTTTTGATTATACGTATAAACTCACAGAAACTTGACTAAAATGAATAATGTGTTGAGTACAGTAGGCATAAAACCAATTCAAATAATCTAATAGGATTATGAAATTATCAAATAGATGATGCAACTGTCTTGTAAATCTCTGATGCTCCTTTGATTGTCTCTTGAACATTTGTCACGGTGTCAGATTTTTTGGAAGACGATATGGTTTCAGTTATCTCATTTACTAGATCTTTAATTGATGCAAACATTTCCTGAGTGGAAACAATCACATTATGAATATCCTGACCACTTAATCCATTTTCACCATTACCAAATGAATCAATCTTTTTTTTGGCAGAGTCTACTAGAGATGTAGTTTTTTCAATTATGCCTGTTTCCTTGAGTTCCTTTGTTATATTTTGCATCTTTGTTGCAGTATCATTGATGTTTTCAGAAATTATGCGGAAATTTTCAATGTTTTTTACCATTTCTGGCGTTTGAAGTCCTTGAATTATTTCATTTACCTTTGATGCAGTCTCTTTAACGTTGGTCAGTGATTCTAAAACACCTGGAGTACCAATCTGACGCATTATTGCTGCTGCATCAAAAGCAGTTGCCCTGATTTCACTTAACTTGCTTGATTTTTTTTCTTCCATAGTATGTCAACTTTTCAAATTCAAATTGTATCTATTCTATTTTATCTGAAACAATTTTTATATGATGAGCCTTGTCAGTCAGACGCATTTGTATAACAAAGATCAGACCTCCAATTACAAACATTGAGTTTAGTATTGCAAAGCCAATGTTGTTTGTAAGAAAATCATTTACAGCAAGCAAGAGATTTAATCCTGTCAAACAAATAGAGATGACAGGAAAATATCTACCTGTTTTAATTATAATATCTAACAAGTGAACAAACAAATTAATTTTTGTAGAACCAGAAATTGGGTGTACAAAAGGAACCAATTTCTGTTCTGTTTTTGTATTTACTGTAGTGTGTTTCATTTGGCACCAACTTTGTTTTTGAGATCTTTTACGACTCTGCCAGCTACATGACTTGTTTGCTTTTTGACAATGTCAACTCCATCATGTATTGCCTTTGTTGTATGAGGAGATGCTTTGCTAGCGTCAGTTGCAATCTCTTTTACAGTTGTTGCAGATTCTTCTGCAAATTTCAAGGTGTTTTCAATGGCATTTGCAGTGTCAACTACAGCACCTTTTCTTTTCAGCTCTTTTGTTGTTTCGTTGATATCATTTACAGTATCACGGACAGCAAATGAAGCTTCACGTATCGCATCAGCCATCTCTGGGATGGCACCACTTTCGCGAAGAGTTTTCATTGTTTCTCTCATTTTAAATGAATACTCTCTGATGTTCTTTGAGACATTTTGGATGGCTTCCACAGTCTCGTTTGCAGTCCATTTGTGGACTAGATCTCCTTGCGAAGATTGGTTTTGATTACTAGTGTAATCTTTCATGCTGTGACAGATACTAGATTTGACTAATAACGCTCGCTAATGATTTATTCATATCATTGATCCATTTATCGAAGGCTAGATTATATGGGTCCATATGGATTCTACCACCATTTTGGGGATAAAAGTGACGCAGATAGGCGTGAAATATTCCAAGAGATAGAATAATACATAAAAAATAGATTGTGGGTTTTCTTACCCACATAGTTTAAAACATGACAATATTTGAAGTGGAAAGATTTCAGAGCATCACTTTGTTTTCGCACTTGTTGTATGAGGATATTTTTTTGCAGTCATCATGATCTCAAATCCTAGTGTACAGTCAGAATGGATTTGTTCCAATGTTGCATAATTGCATTTTGGACAGATCTGCTGTATTGCTTGTTTGCATTCAGAACACATGGATTGCTCTTCAAGTTCTGTTCCAC
>DASSYQ010000020.1:0-2701 GCA_035703205.1 Nitrosarchaeum sp. | reverse complement strand
GTTGTTAGCTCACTTGAACTAGATGAATATCAAACTCGTTTTCTCACAGAACTAGGTGTTAGAGCAATAAGACAGAAACCCATATCTGTTCAAAGTCTTTTGTCTCAGATTGAGCCTGAACTTACAACATAGATTTATTATTTTGATTTATCTTTAGTGTGATTTTCCTATTTTAATCCCCAACTTGTTTTATTGGTTGCGATGATTTTGATAAATGGTGCCTCATTTTCTTTCCATGGTTCATTTCTGACCCACGCAAATTTTTTTTCAAACATTTTGTATATGTGTAAAAACTCTTCTCCTTTTTCTATGATTTCTGCTTTTCCTTGAATGCAAACTGCTCTGTGTTTCCCAGATTCATAAACATCTATCACAACACTTGCTCTCGGGTTTATTTTCACATTTTTGAATGTTCTAGTGTGATAATCAGTTGCAATAAAAATCACATTTTTGTGATAGATAAATGAAACAGGTTTTACATGTGGGATATCTGCATGTGATGTTGCAATTCTTGCTTCTTCTATAGATTGAAGAAATTTTTCTTCCGTATTAGTAAATTCTATCAACTAAAGATCTGTTCTCTGATTTCTGGTATGTATTTGTATATGATGTCTCTTACTTTCATTTGTTCTTCTGCTGTAGGCATTTCGTTTTGTGCACTTAACAATGCACCGCTCATACCTAATGCCATTCCCATTATCATCCCATAGACAAATTCATGTGGGTTCTCAACTTTGAGTATTTCTTGATTTTGTTTAATGTCTTCTAGGTAAGCTGGAATTGTTAAAACTGCTCCGTTGATAGTCTGGGTAATTAATAACTCCATTTGATCCTCATTCATACTTTGATGCTAAAATTATTGTTAATAAATTTGCACCTAAGATATTTAATCAAGGATATGGTGATTACTACATGTTTTTGTATTTTACCACAAATGAGGCAAATCAGGCATTGCCTAACGTTATCAAAAAATTTGAATTTGCTCTGGCAAAAAAGAATGAAGTATCAAAATTAGAACAAGAACTTCAAATGAGTTTTAGCTCTGATAATACGTTTGAAAAATACGTTTTACTCAAACAAAAACTCAATTCTGCAATAACTCAGTTTTATGAAGCAGTAGAAATGCTTGAAAATACAGGTGTCGTAGTAAAAAGTATTGAGCAGGGACTACTTGATTTTCCCTCAAAGAGGTTTGATGAGGAAGTTTGGCTTTGCTGGAAGTATGGCGAAACTGAAATCAAATTTTGGCATGAAAAAGATTCAGGTTTTATGGGTAGAAAACCAATAGAAGTAAGCGACGAGTCGTTGGTCTGATTTTTATATGTCTAATTAAGTGAATGATCTTTTCTAAGATCATTCCATCCATTTACTAGATGTACAACAAAACTGTCCTTATCATTTGTACAATATCCACAAACACATCGAGTCAATTTGAATCTCCTATACTTTCGTTTGACCAATAATTGTTAAACAATAAAGATTTTGAATAAATTATTGTTTCTGAGTTTGTACAAATTGCTCTCATTTCTCTATTGTTTCCTGTAGAATTTTTTATAAAAAAGAGTACTTCGTCATTATCTTTGATCAGAAAACAAAGATTGTCTTTTACAGTGGAGCACAGTTCTTTTATTTTTGTATCATCCATATTTTCAAAAATATATTGTGATTTTTTTGAAATTGGTGATAATATTTTGTAATCAATTCCTCTTTCTTCTAATGCTTCAAAGAAATTAGCATGATAAAATTTCATCATGTCTTTTTCTGATCCCAGGATTCTGCATTCACTTTTTGCATTTAAAATCATATCAAATATCTTGCTATTTACTTGATTTCCGCCTTGTAGTACTTGGAATTTCTCCTCAGGTTCATCCTCTGAGTCATTAGTGAATCCTGGAATTTTTTCCCACAATTCTTTTAAAATCGGTCCTGATTTTTTTAATTTCTTTAAACGTTCAGTTTCAGTGCTCACTAAGACATGAATTGCTTCCTGAATTGGTAATGTTGAGAATTTAATTGGGTGCTCAAACGTTGCTGAAACTATACCTTTGTTTTGAAGCGCTGTTAACAAGTGATATGTTTCACTTCTTGGAATGTCTACTGCTTTTGCAATATCTGATGCTGATCGCTGACCTACTTTTCCAAGGTAAAAAAATACTTTTACTTGATTTGGTGTTAGTCCAAATGTTCCAAAATATTCCTTAATTTCATCATAATTGGCTTTATCTACTGGAAAATTGCCTAATTGTAACATACTTGATGCTGTTTCCATTATTGGAAATGATGATTTTTGATTTATAACTCTGATCGCGTAATTGTATACAAATACTTACAAATGACTACATTTAAAAAAATTTTAAAAATTTTTGTTTTTTTTGAGCCTGACTTTTTTAAATATTTGTAAAAACCACTGATATTTGTTAAAAGATTGTTTGTATGATTTTTTAATTGAAATTTGATTCTGTTAATTCCTGATTGTGAAAATTAAATACTTCACGTATTAGCCTATGCCGCAGTTCGGAAATAAGGGGTTTTTGATTTTTTCTTTATCTGGAGTGTTTAATATTGGTAAACGTGACAACATATTGGCTTTTTTAGTCGAAACTCTGTGCGTTTTACCTGTTTTATTGATAACCTCCTTCTTGGGTATGATATTTTCTATTCCTGCAAGCCTGTTTCTTAGCAAAAATATTCCTGTCAAAAC
>DASSYQ010000070.1:0-3211 GCA_035703205.1 Nitrosarchaeum sp. | reverse complement strand
TGTTTGTCCCCAAGGAATAACTTTGATTGTTGCTGTTCCTGGTAGTTTCACACAAGCACTCTTGAGTGCTTTTTTTGCTTTTTCTAGGTGTGGTGCATTGACATAAAATTCCATAATGCATTGTCCACGCATTACTCTGGCCCCTAAACTAGTAGCTTTTCCCCAAGCTCTTCTCATTCCTTCTGAAATCCTATCTGCACCCGCAGTTGCAACCATTTTGTTTTCTCTTAGTAAAACATGAGGATAAATTCTGAGTCTGGCAAAATACCCTGTTTCTCCAGTAGACTGTTCAAGTGTTTTGCTTGCTGCCAATCTACAAGATTCTATGGCCATATGTCTGATCTGAACTTTTTCATTTATGAGTAATTGAATGCAATAATCATAGGTTGCTCTTTTTCCACCTTGGAATTTTGCAATTTTTATCTGTGGATTACCTTTGATGAACTCTTTTCTACAAAATGGCTGTCCGTTTCCTACCCTGTAATTAGCACCATGCATGATAACCTCAAACTAAAATGCCCATATTTTAACGGTTAGACAACTCACATTCGTATTCTCCAATACTTATATGGAAAACCATTGATTTTCTCATCATTATGGAAGAAACTCCTCTGGTCAAAGGTGAACTGATCTCAGATCAAACTTGTATCACGGATAAAGAAATGATACATGAACTTCAACTCAAAGGATATGGTGATCTTGAAAAAGAAAAATTATTCTTAAAATCATTTGAATCTCTTTATTTGTTGTATGCAGATAAATTAACTCTAAAAAAAGGAAAAAGACAAATTAATTTTGATGATTTGATGAGCATCTGCCAAAAAAATGATTCTGAAACTCTTACAAAATTTTTAATCTATAGAGATTTGAAAACTAGAGGATATGTAGTCAAAGATGGATTTGGATTTGGTTCTGATTTTCGAGTATATGAAAGAGGGCAATTTGGCGAAAAAGGAGCAAAATTTCTGATTTTTGGTCTCAATGAAGGTCAACAAGAAAAGATGGGTACACTTCAGAAAAAAATTGAACAAATTACACAAATGGGAAAAGAACCTGTAATAGCAGTGATCGAAAGACGTGGAGAAGTGATCTATTATAAAATTAACAGGATGAATTTTTATGAAAACAAGACAGGGCTAGAAGAATTATCTCAAATTTAAACACTAAATGCCCATTCTGATGAATATTTTAAAAGATTATTTTTTTCTGCATACATAAAATCATACACTTGGATGTATTTTGTCTTGTTTTCCCACAAATCTTCAAAATCCTTTATTTTTCTTTGAATTCTTGATTTATCATTCCATGATGTAAATACATCCACTGATTCAAAGTCTCTTATTTGAATAGAAAGAGATGATGACGTTCCAGTAAATGCAACTGCATCCCCATTCTCATCTTTGAATATCCCAATTCTTTCTGAGAATAAATTTGAAATCTCTTCGGAATTTGTGATTGCAACTTTTAATTCAATCTGACCATTATTTATAAAATCTTGCAGCTTTTGGATTTTGTTGTTTTTGATTAATTTTCCATCAAAGCGTTTGGTGTATTTTTCTGAAAATAGTTTTGTCAATATGTTCAGATCTGATATTTTGAATCTATTGCCTGTAATCATTCTTAGTTTTGCCTTACCTGCAGTGAAATTATCAAAACCCATAACTATGCCCGCCAAACCTCGAATTGACAAAAAATCCACACATCTGTCATATTCTGTACAATTACTCAAGCATGGAAAGAAAAAGTCTGTTACTATATTATTTCTGTCTGAACGATATTCTTCTTCTAGTTTGATTTCTCTAAGACCCAATAATTTTTTAATCTTATTTTCTTATTTAAACAAACAATTGTTCTAAAACTGATTTGATTTGGCTCTATCTATACCCCAAAGATAAAGTGCTCCCGTCGGGATTTGAACCCGAGATCACTGCCTTGAGAGGGCAGTATGCTTAGCCGGACTACACCACAGGAGCTTGTTCAAAAACAAACTCCATCTCAATTTAAAGGAAATGTTTTGACAATGAATCCATTGGTAAAAATTAGTAAGTTTGTTGCTTTATACAAAATTTCAAATGAATAATTTTATGGATTTAAGAAAATTTGTTGAAGAACAATCGCTGACAAATTTTCCTGTAGGTTTAGGAGGATGTAGGACAACTAATTCTTTTTTTGATTCATGTGATTACGATATAACAGTATTTGATGATAAATCAGAATCAGATAAAATCATTTTTTATGATGAGCACTTTATAAGAATTCATCATGGCTCATTAAAAGAAACAAAATCTGACATTCTTGTAAAATATGATGGAATGCAAATACTTCACGATGATTCTTGGGATCTTAGAATATTCCTTTCAAAAATTAAGGAAAAACGTTTGACGCTTTACAAAGATTATGCAAAAAATTGTCTATTTGACTCGCTTTTTTGCTGTGAAAAAACTAAAGAAGGAATCAAAACTTCAAATGTTTTTTCGTCTTGTTGGCAAATATGCGCATCTTATTTTCTTGCCGATGCCATATGCTCTCTAAATCTATGCCGACCAAATTCTACACATATGTTAGATATGATGCGCAAATTTGAAAAAAACCCAATCAATGACCAAATCTCAATAATAACACAAACAACTGGAATTGAAAGGGCAACTCAGTCTCTATTGGAAAGAAAACTAAAATCAACACTTGGGTTTTCTGATCTAGTTGAAAATAACTCCCACTCAAAAGTCATCCAGCAAAAATATGATTTCTTTGTAAATAATTCAATGCTGTCTGATTGTTATTTTTATCTAGGTTACATAAACAAAGAAAATTTCGTAAAGATCAAAGACAAAATTGACTGCCAGCCAGATCTTATCCACATTCTAAAGGTTGCCTTTGATATTGAGGCTGATTCTAATCTGCTTGAGAATCAGGTAAAACTTATTCAAAAATCCGCTAATACCATTTTTGGCCTCATTTCTAGTGCGTGATTTTCTAAAGCCTTGTACTAACATTTTAAAATAAGTAGAATCAATGTGTAACTATGACAGATCAAGCATGTGGATGCGAAGCAGACAGCGGCGATCCAACTTATTCATGTGATTGTGATATGCAAGGTCATTGTATATGCAGCGCAGATTGCAAATGTAAAACTGACGTTTGTAAAGAAGCAGTCAAACAACTGTAAACACTAGTTGTTTTAATTTTATTTTTTCTTTTTGAATTATTCTTC
>DASSYQ010000060.1:0-5120 GCA_035703205.1 Nitrosarchaeum sp. | reverse complement strand
AGTTAGATTTGATTTGTCACGTAATGTTCTAAAAGATCTAGGTATTGACAATTCTGATTATGAAATGGCAATCCGATTCACTGAGGATTTCTATAATGAAAACAAGTCTTCTATTGAAGAACTAGTAAAGAAGCATGGTAGACCAGTACTAGTTGAAATGTGGAAGGAAAAGTTCTTTTATTTTGTTTTGAAGTGGGAGTTTAATTTTGTCGATAATATGGGAAAAGCATCTGCCCTTTCCACTGATCAAATAGACGTTGAAAATGGAAATCGCTATGGAATTGAATTTGTTGATGAACACAACATTCGTAAAAATCCTATCATTTTACACAACTCTCCAAGTGGTGCAATTGAGAGAATAATTTATGCGCTATTAGAAAAGGCAGCGCAGGATATCAAGGAAGGACGAAAACCTCAATTTCCATTGTGGCTTGCCCCAACACAAGTTCGTGTAATTCCATTAAAAGAAGAATTTTCTGGTGTATGTGATACTCTGACAGATAGATTATCTGCTCACAGCATTCGAGTTGATATTGATGATAGAAACGAAAGTATTGGAAAAAGAATTCGTGATGCAGAAAAAGACTGGATTAGATACACACTTGTAATCGGAGAAAAAGAAGCAAATTCGGAAAATCTAAGTATTAGGGACAGACAAACAGGAAACGTTAGAGAATTGACATTTGATGATTTTATTAATGAAGTAAGTGAACAAACAAAAGGCAAACCATTTACCGGGCTAAACCTTCCAAAGTATCTCTCACATAGACCTCAATTGATGGTGTAAAAATGAGTTTTCTGGATTTATACATGAATAGGAATCCCATGATCACTGGCTCATCTAGTGATTCTGAGCCTGTGGCAACTGTATTTGGAATTCCGTTTGATTCTACACATTCTTACAAACCTGGATGCAGATTCGGACCAGATGTTATTCGTGATGCATTTAACAATATCGAGATATTTCATCCTCAGTTTGGGATTGATCTGGAATCTGTAAATATTGAGGATTTGGGAAATACTACTCATACAGTTTTGGCAAGTGAGATGATTGACATGGTTGGTAAAATCACAAAAGAACTAGTTGCAAAGAAAAGACAACTGTTCATTTTAGGAGGAGAGCACTCTATCACATATGGTACCTACATGAGTTTTCCAAAAGAAACTGGATATGTTGTATTTGATGCTCATTATGACTTACGTGATGAATATGCAAACATCAAACTCAGTCATGCTGCATACCTTAGAAGAATTGTGGAGCAAAGGGGTGCTGATAATATCTTACATGTTGGTGCACGAGCTTTTGTAAAAGAAGAGCTCGAATTTCTAAAAGAGCACAATATCAAAACAATCTCTGATAGACAAGTAAGAGAAGGAGAAGGTCCTAACATTCTAAAGGAATTTGCATCTTCATTTGATTCAATGTATGCTAGTTTTGATCTTGATGTCTTGGATCCTGCATATGCACCAGGTGTTGGAAACCCAGAAGCTGCAGGTATGACCTCTCGAGAACTCTTTGATCTAATTTATTCACTTGAAGACAAAAAAGTAGCAGGCGTTGATATTGTGGAACTAAATCCTCAATATGATAACGGGGCTACTGCATCAATTGCAGCAAAGATAATGTCTACCTTGATTGCTATGAATCTGTCCCGTCAAAACTACTTTCAATGAATTATTCTTGCTGTGATGCTTTTGCAATATAAAAAATTTCTTGACATCTCAACCTCAATTATTTTAGTAAATAGACTACATGGGAAATTCACATGCTAAATAACCTAAGAGATACTTTACAACCAATTCTTGAAAAGATTGGAAAAGCATTTGCTTCTACAGGACTCTCTCCAAACTTTTGGACTTTGGTGGGTCTTGTCTTTGCCCTTGCTTCTGCACTTGTCTATGGACTAGGCATTGAATTTGGATTAATTATTGGTGGAATCCTATTGCTGATATCTGGATTTTTTGATATGGTAGATGGTCAAGTTGCAAGAGCGACTGGGAAAACATCTCAAAAAGGCTCTTATCTTGATTCAATGTTTGATAAGATTGCCGAAGTTGCAATATTTCTTGGATTGTTAATTGGTGGATATGCAGAACCATATCTTGTAATGCTTGCAATTACTCTCTCTTTATTGGTAAGCTATGCAAGGGCAAAATCCGATGCATTAAACATCAAGCTGCAGGGAGTTGGTATTGGGGAGAGAGCAGAACGCTTGCTGGTAATTGCAGTTATTGGAATTATTGGATACATGGAACCTGCAGTAATCATTGTAGTGATAATTGCTGGAATTACTTTGATTCAAAGAATGATTGTGACTGCTAAAAACATCAAAGAAAAAACAGAGTAATTATTTTTGAAAAGAATTTTTTCATATCTTTTGCTTCTTTATGTTCAAATTTATATTCACTAACGTTTTTTTATATTGAAAAGATTTACTAAATTGCCCAGCAATGAAGAATAATAGAGCATTGATTGATGTACAAAATGATTCACTGTTTCACGATCTGAGCTGGGTAATTAGTTTTATAATGTAACAAATTTTAGAATTTATTTGACAATAATTTGTAAATAGTTTCTATATTGTTATGATCAAACTATGACCAAATTCTAATTTGGATTTTGTATTATGTATTAGTGTTGATTTAACGGAGTTTTCCGCGCTGTCTTCTACTATCTTCTGATCTGATTTTTAGAATCTTAAAGTGAATTGCACATGAAATACAATACCATTTCAATACTGTTGGTGATGCAATGTATGCACCTTGTGCGCGTAGTTCTTTAGCCAAAGTATGTTCTACCAAATTTAATCTAGAGGTGACTTTTTTTGCTTTGTCTTTTGGTACTGTTGAGCCACAGTTTGTACACTGGATAGTTCCTGATGAACCCTTTCCTCCCTTTGTACGTCCTCTACTTGCACGCTTAAGTGGCATGAAAATTATCAAATCTGCCTCCTTATATTCTTGCGTATGCTTGGAGTGTTCTATTTCTCATTCTTATGATTCACTAGAAATTCAATTATGTTTTAATGCTAGATCTCTTATTTTTCATTGATAGATAATGCGTGGTTTATGTCATTTCTGCTTTAGATCTAATATGGATCTAGTGATAATAAAAGGCCTCATAATGTGCCAACAATGTTTTGAAAAGCATAATGCAAAAAACTAAATCAATATTATTTAAAATGTAATCAATGAAACTAGCATTATTCTCACATTGTGCTATTGATACAATTACTATTGACGGTAAAACACATGAGCAAATTGGAGGTGCTGCATGTTATGGTGGATTAACTGCAAGACAACTTAAATTCGATGTAGATCTTTACACAAAATTTGGCAAGGATTTTCCATTACAATATTTAACTCAAAATAAAATTCGTTTTGAAAATGCACTATCTGAGAAACTTACCACCAGATTTTCAATATCTATCACTGGTTCGGATAGAATACTCAAACTACTTCATGAATGTGATCCAATTGAATATTCTACATTAAATGCAGACGGGTCCTTGATTACACCAATATTTCATGAAATTTTGAGTGACACATTTGATAAAATAAAAAAAGATTCTAGTTTTACTATGGTTGATCCTCAGGGTTTTTTGAGACGAGTAGATTTGGAAAAAAATGTACTCTTGGAAAATACAGAACTTGATTTATCTGATGTAGATGCAATTAAGGTAAATCCAGAAGAATCTGAGAGAATTGTCCGTGGCTCTCATGATGAGATGATGGTTGCACTTCAGAAAAAGGGTATAACTCATGTACTTTTTACCAATAAAACTGAAGTTTCATTACTTGTCAAAGACAAAATCTATTCTATAACATTGCCAAACAAGGAAGTCTATGATACTACTGGCATTGGTGATATTTTTTGTGCAACATTTTGTTGTACGATGTTAAAAGAAAAAGACTTCCTTTGGGCATTATGTTTTGCAGGAGGTTCTGCTCAGGCTGCACTTGATTCAAAACAGGTAGGCCTTTTAAAAATCCCTCAAAAAAGTGCAATTGAGACAAATGCTTCATATTTTTACAATCTGGTAAAGTATAGATCCATTTAGTACTTTATCCTTTTATTGTACTCTTAATTTCAATTCTCTGTGCAAATAGGACTCTATGGTTCTGGTACGACAGACTCTGCAGCAAAGACCATAAAAAAAATTCTAGATGATGCTGAAATTGAATCCTTTGTAATCACTCCAAAATTAAAAGTAAAACAAGCCGATTGTATTTTGGTATTGGGCGGTGACAAGGGTGTTAGAAATTACTTTCATAGGCCATTTGATTCAACAACACCAGTTTTAGGAATAAGTGAAGGTGAATCTAGTGGATTTTTAGCTCAGATAGACCTTAGAGAATTTCCATCATATGTAAGAATATTAAAAAAACAAAATTACACCGTAGAAGAAGTTCCAAGACTAGGGGTAAAAATTGACGGAAAAAATGTCTATCCTGTCTTAAACGATGTTGCTGTGTTTTCATCAAAAAGTGCAATGCTCATGGAACACACATTGCGTGTAAACGATGATGAAGTATGGCACGATAACAGTGATGGAATAATTGTGTCCACTCCTATTGGGTCTTCTGCCTATTCAATGTCTGCTGGTGGTCCTATGTTGTTTCATGACTCTGGTGTGTTTGAGATAATTTCAGTAAACTCTTTAGATATTACACGAAGACCTATCATTGTATCTAACAAGAGTTCAATCCAAATTAGTGATATTTCAGCTAGACTACACTGTGAGGTTGTTCTTGATGGGCTGGATAGATACAAAGTAAACAATACTGTAGAATGTACTCAATTTTTACCCCCCGCTAAAATTATCCGACTCAAAAAAGACTCTACAGCAATTTCTGCACTTGCAAAGAAGGTACACTTGGCCGAAGAATTACTTAGTATGCCACCCAGCTCTAAATTATTGTTAAAGACATTAGAGTATGAAGGAGCACTTACACAAAAAGATCTTGCAAACAATACTCTACTTCCAGATCGAACAGTAAGATTGGCTCTTAGTCATTTACTGAAGAAAGGTTATGTCAAAAAGAAAATCTCAATTAGAGATGCACGACAAAAAATTTACGAGATATCTAAAATAGAATAGATTTTTGTATTATAAAAT
>DASSYQ010000036.1:0-4887 GCA_035703205.1 Nitrosarchaeum sp. | reverse complement strand
ATTTCCTTGAGAAAAGACAGTACCTGTTTCAAATAATTTCTGAGGATATGATGTATGAATATTTCTAGATAAATTTTCTAACAGTCCTGGAAGAATAGAATCTCGTAAAATTGTATGTTCTTGACTTTTTGAATCTAATACGGAGATCATATTTGTTGGTTCTCTGTTTGTCATTTCATACAGAACTCTTTTACTTGTCAAGCTTGAATTGAGGGCTTCTGTATACCCAAGTCCAATCATTATCAAGCCAAGTGATTTTAGTTTTACAGATGTTGAATTTGTTTGTCCCAAAGTTTGAGATGCAGACAAAATAGGTTCGAGATTTTGTATTCCATAACCTAATGTAACTTCTTCAACTAAATCCATCGGACCGAAGATATCGAATCTGTATGAGGGAATACTGCAGAGAATATTTTTTCCTTTTAGAATAGCATCTAATCTTGATTTCTTAAGAGAGGCGATAATTTGGGAAGAGGTAAGATTCAATCCAAGCATTTGATTGATCAAATTTGAATTAATCAGTATTTTTCTTGGTTCAAATTTTGGTGAGGTATTTTTAGCACCAGAAATTTTTGTAGATAGTAAGGTAAATCCAGCAGTCTGAAGTATAGTTGCAACGACAGAAAGCATGTCTTCTGCATCATCTTTGTTTATTCCGGTAACTTCAACAAATAGATTCCTTGTTTTTGTTGTGACAGTTGTAATTGCTGCATTGATTATCGGTGGAAAGGAGACGGTTTGTTTTTTTGAATCTAAAATAAGTGGAACTTGTGGTGAATTTCCAAGAATTATTCCATAATCACGTCCTACATCAGTATTAACAAGAATCTCAGATATTGTAAGTTCTTTATCAGAGTTTAACGGAATAAACTTGTGATCTCTTTTAGTAGTAGTGTATGTTAGTGGGAAAGAAATTTTATCTAAATCATGAATTCCAATAGAAGATTTTTTTCGCTTTCTTCCAATTCCAAAATGAAGATCTTCTTGCATTGCCATGAGCTGTTTGATTGTATTATCATCAATTCTACCGTTTTTTGCAATAATTCCAGTTACAAATGGTCTGATTTTAGTGACAGATGATTCTACATTAATGATGTAATCATTTGATTTTTTGATGTTTAATTTTATTGCTCCAGTTTTAATTCCAAATAATCCCTGTAAACCAAGTACAATTCCTAAATCAGTAGAGTAATCAGGTCTATTAGGACTGTATTCCACTCTCACTAGATCTTTGTCTTCAGATTCAATATCCAAGCCAAGAAAAGGAAGTGAGTCAGAAATTTGTTTTTTTGAAACTTTTCCAAGTAGTTTTTGGAGTCTAGAATAAGATAATTCAACTACTGGCATTTTGTTACGCTCCTAAGCCAGCTCAAATTATTGTTGTAAAACTCTCTGACATCATCTAGTCCGTACTTTAACATTGCAATTCTTTCTATTCCCCCTCCCCAGGCCAGAACCGGTTTAGATATTCCAAGTGGTTTTGTTACTTCCGGCCTAAAAATTCCCATGCCAAATAGCTCTACCCATTTTTCTAATCTATCATTATAGACCATTGTTTGAAGAGATGGTTCTGTATAAGGGAAAAATGTTGGCCAAAATTTTATTTTTGTAATTCCAATTCGCCTATAAAATTCTCGTTGTATTCCCATTAAATCACGTAGAGTTGCATTTTTTCCAACCACAACGCCTTCAATCTGATTAAATTCAACTAGATGTTTGTAACTTACTTTTTCATTTCTAAATACACGCCCAAGTGAGAATATTCTAGCTTCATCAGGTTTACTTTCTGCAAGATGTTTGATAGTTACGCATGTTGTATGTGTTCTAAGAACCATTTTTCTTGCTTCGTTAACATCCCAATAATAACGCCAATTTTTTTTATGAGTTTCAGAAATATTTCTAATTTGTTGAGGAGTTCCAATTTTTTTTGCGGATATTCCATCAAGATAAAATGTGTCTTGTAATTCTCGTGCAGGATGATCTTGTGGAGTAAATAACGCATCAAAATTCCAAAAGCTGGGTTGAGTCATACTACCAATGATTTCAGTGAAACCTAATGTAACAAAGATTTCACGGATTTCATCAATTGTATCTTTAAGAGGATGAGTTCTTGCAACAAAAACATCTGGTACTTTAGATTCAACATTAATTGCATTTGATGAATCTGCAGTGATTTCAATAGATTTGGCATTTTCTGTCAATGATATTTCTTTTGTTTTAATTATATCCTCGATTATAAAATCAGGTCTTTTCAAAATGCTAGATAAATCAGATACATCAA
Source organism: Nitrosarchaeum sp. (assembly GCA_035703205.1). Classification (GTDB taxonomy): domain Archaea; phylum Thermoproteota; class Nitrososphaeria; order Nitrososphaerales; family Nitrosopumilaceae; genus Nitrosarchaeum. The sequence continues at coordinate 2,606 of DASSYQ010000036.1, read as the reverse complement.
TTTCATTTTTAGAAATTTTATTTTCTCCGATTTGTTTTAGAGTTTTTTCTCCGGGAAGTTCGGAAGGGTAATTTTTTAGAAAGATTTTATCTTCAATTGTATCAACCCAATTATTTTTTCTTGCCAAGCCCATTGCAGGACCAAAAACAGAACCAAGTTCACTTTGTAGATCTTGTAATTTTTTTGGCTCATTCTTCAGTAAATCAAGTAATCGTCTCTCAGGCAATCCTTTGTGAAATGACTCCAATCCATTTTTTCCAAGAGAAATACTAACAGTTTGAGATTCACTTACAGTAGATAATTCTTTTAGTTTAAGCCATTCTATTCCTCTTCGAATTTGATCAGGTGATAGACTAGTAGATTTTTCAAGTTGTTCAGGAGTTTGCTTTGGGTTGTTTTTTAATGAAGTAATAATTTTTTTTTCAATTTCATGAAAGACTTGTGACATCAGCAAAGAGACTGAAAAAGACTTTTTAAACCTTAACCTAAGTCAAAATGAATGTCAGCTGACGACTTTATTGTAACACCTTGGCATGTTGAAGGTGATATAGACTATGATAAACTAATCAAAAAATTTGGAACTGAAAAGATATCATCGGAAATTCTAAAGAAGATCAAAAAAATTACAGGCGAAGACCATTTTATGTTGAGAAGAAGTATTTTCTTTTCTCATAGGGAAATGGATAGAATTTTAGATGATTATGAAAAAGGTAAAAAATTTTTTCTATATACTGGCAGAGGTCCATCAGGTCATACACATATTGGACATTTAGTACCATGGGTATTTTCAAAATGGCTTCAAGACAAATTTGGTGTAAATATGTATTTTCAACTTACAGATGATGAAAAATTCTATTCAAAACAAAATCTCACTTTAGAAGATACAAGTAAATTTGCATATGAAAATGCACTTGATTTTATTGCACTAGGTTTCAAACCAAATAACACAAAGATAATCATCAACACAAAAAATATTCAGACTCTATATCCAATTGCGGCACAAGTAGCAAAAAAAATTAATTTCTCAAATACAAAAGCAGTGTTTGGATTTACAAATGAAACTAATATTGGAATGATATTTTATACATCATTACAATCTGCGCCTTGTTTTATAGAAGATAAACCGGTTTTGATCCCTTTAGGAGTTGATCAGGATCCTCATTTTAGATTAACACGAGATATTGCTCCAAAAATTGGAAAACCAAAACCAGCTTTAATTCATAACATTATGATACCAGGATTGTCAGGGCCTGGAGGGAAAATGTCAGCGTCGGATGAAAATGGAACTATTTACACTACTGATTCTCCAAATACTGTTAAGAAAAAAATTAACAAACATGCATTTTCTGGCGGACAGCCAGATATTGAACAGCACAGAAAACTTGGTGGAAATCCAGATATCGATGTATCTTATCAATATCTTAGAATATTCTTTGAGCCAGACGATAAAAAATTGAAATCAATTCATGATGACTATAAATCGGGAAAAATGTTGACGGGTGAACTAAAAGCGATTTTAATTGAAAAAATAAATGAATTTCTTGCAGTTCATCAGGAAAAAAGAGAAAAAGCAAAAGATCAGATAGAAGAATTTCTTTTTGAGAATAAATGAAAATTAGAATTAGTTGTGAAGATAAATACGAAGCTCAGAAATTATCTAGTTTACTTTTTATCAAAGATGCAAATGATACTTTCATTACAGCAATTTTGAATATAGTGGGTAATGAATTAGTTGTAGCATTAAAAGACAAATCAGCTCACAGTATTGTTCTAAAGGACGAAACATATGTCGAGAAATTTGCTGATTTTATTCAATCAGTAATTGATAAAGAGCACAAAATAGTGTCCACTGTGATTGTTGGACAAGATGTAGAAATTGTAAAGGAATGAAATTAACCTAAAAATACGGTATAAGCTGCAACAATTCCAACCATCACAATAAGACTTATTCCTAATGCTTTAGAGTCATTATCCATAATTATAAAAATAAATTATTATAATTAAAGTGTTAAGAAATTCTCAAAAGTGATTTTGAAGGAATCATCTAGGAAAGTATCTACTTTTTTTATTCGGAGTTTTTGATTTTTTAGGTTCAGTTTTAACTCTGGGTTGTCTAATTTCATTACAGTTCAAACAGAGAACTCTCAAATCTCTCCTAGCCAATTCAGGTTCAGAGATATACTTGCCCCAAGATGATGCAAATCCACCTCTCCTTATACTATCAAATGCATCTTCATCATTGACATGATTAAAGCCCAAAGCCCTTTCATCCTTAAATCCACAACTAGAACATGTTTTACCGCCTAAAATTTCAAATAATTTTTCTTTTAGTGAAGAATAGAATTTGTCAGAACCATTTGAATAGAAATTCTCTGCCTTTTTTAGGAATTTTTCACTTTTAGATTTGCTTGTTCTGAAATCATCTTGGTTATATCTTGAACTTTCATCTCTTGGATATCTATCTCTGGAAGATCTTTCATCTCTTGGATATCTATCTCTGGAAGATCTTTCATCTCTTGGATATCTATCTCTGGAAGATCTTTCATCTCTTGGATATCTATCTCTAGAAGATCTTTCATCTCTTGGATATCTATCTCGGGATTCTT
>DASSYQ010000016.1:0-10769 GCA_035703205.1 Nitrosarchaeum sp. | reverse complement strand
AACTCATTTTAGGTCTAATAAACGCTTGTTCTTATCTCACGTATTTAGCTGAGAATCAATTACACTCTTGAATGCTTCAAAAGGTTGTGCTCCATTTAGTTTTACAAATCCGATATCATCATTTCCTATGAAAAATCCAGGCGTTCCAGTTATTCCGTAATTTCTTCCATCGTTTAGATCATTTTTGATCTCTTCGATGTATTTACCTGAATCTAGACAAGAGTCAAATTGTTCTTGATTCAAATTCAACTCGGTTGCAAATTCTTTAAAGATTGTAATTGCAGATGTAATTTCCACTTTATTCCAAACTGCTTGATTTTCAAATAATGCATCATGGTACTCCCAATACTTGTCTTGTTCATGTGCACACTCTGATGCTGCAGCAGCGGGCATTGCATTAGGATGGCTGTTTTGTATTGGGAAATCTCTGTACACGAATTTTACTTTTCCAGTTTCTACGTATTGTTCTAAAATCAATGGAAGTGTCTGAATCTGAAACCTGGCACAAAATGGACATTGAAAATCAGAAAACTCTACAATTGTAATTGGTGCATCTTGATTTCCTCTAACTGGATCATCGTCTGCAGATATCATGATTGGCTCTATTTTTGGTTGTTCTACTTGCTGAGTTTTCACTATCTTTGATTCTAGTTTTGCAATTGCTTCTTTTAATTCTGCTTTTGTCAGTTCTTCTGATTTTAAGCCAATGTACGAGCCTGCAAAAAATGCAGCCACGATGCTAACTGCTATGACCGAGATGACCAAAGCTTGAAATGTTGATTTTTTAATTGAAATTTTCTCAATATCTATTTTATTCTTTGATTCAATTTCATCAGAACCCATTTGAGCTTGTTTAAATTATAACATACTTATTCGTATTGTCGAATTTTCCTTTTTTGTTTCTAACAGTTCTTATATTCCATCATAATTAACCAAAATAATGTCACAAGACGAACGTAAAATGTACCCATGTACATGTTCAGACTGCGGAAAAGAATCACAGGTACCTTTCCAACCAATTGAAGGTAGAGATGTATTCTGCAAAGAATGTTTACCAAAACATAGAAAACCAAGATTTGAAAATAGAGGAAGATATTAGGCTGAAATACGCTTAACGTCGTTTTTTCTTACTCTTTCGAAGTTATTTTTATAAAATTAAAAAAGCCAATAATGGGATCCGAACCCACGACCCTCAGATTACAAATCTGATGCTCTAACCAGGCTGAGCTATATTGGCACAAAATCCAATAAAAATTTTGTATCTTTAAAGTGTTACCCGACAAGTATTTGAAATAAAACTTGACATCTATGAGTTTATTTTTTAAAGATCTAATTTTGAAAAATATGACAGGTTCCTATCAGATTATAATACTGTTAAACTGTCAAGATTCATCCATGAAATATGTCAAACCAATGCGACTCAAAATTCTAATGATGATGTTTTTTGGTACAGGCATTCTAGGAATTATAGTTGGTCTGTATGTAGCACCACATCAAACAACATTAATTATTACATTTATGGGTGTGATCAATTTGTCCCTGGGCGGATTCTTTGGTTGGATCCTTCTTACTCAGAACCCAGAATCAAATGATAAAAGAAAGAAAAAGCGCAATGACAACTAGTATGTTAGTTGCAAAATGCATTGCATATGAGTGATTGATTCCTTTTTTATCGTAAATGTATTTGAACACAAATCCTATTGGCAGTAATAATATTGCCATGTGCACCTTTATTCCCATCGCAATATGGACAAACGCCCATGCAACTACCATCTTCTTTGATTTTCTAAAATACAGTTCTTCTACATAGTTGATGTGAATAAACATGTACACCAGTAACGGGATGAAAGGAACTATGCCCCAAAATCCCTGATCTGCAAATGGCCCAAACGCAATATTATATCCAAGCCAACTCCAATTTAGAATCGGTATTGTTTCTACAAAATCATGTGCAAAAATAACATATGCAAATAAGATTCCAAATGGAATGGGCGCATATTTTATTGAATTGATTCCTATTTTTAGATCATTGATTCTCTTTTTAGTTTCTTTGATGAGGAGAAGTGATGCCCCCACTGTTAGAGTGTAATATCCAATCATGAAAACATCTGATTGAAAAAAGTCTTCTAACATATTACCTCCCGCCATACATTATAAAAAAATCTAACTCATCAATGTTCAGTCCGATGTGCTAAAATCATGCTCTCAGTGAAGAATAACGTAGATCGTATCTGTTTTTAAAAAAACGTCCACAAGAGTTTTGTAATCAAAAGTATAAATAATAAAACTGTTTCATCAAGAAAGAATTGCTAGATTTAGTTGCCAAAAAATTATTCCTCACAAAAGGCAGAGGCGTTCATGAAGACCGATTGACAAGTTTTGAATATGCTCTAAGAGACGCTGGAATTGCCGGTACCAACCTTGTCTTGATATCAAGTATATTTCCACCAAACGCAAAATTAATTTCCAGAAATGAAGGTCTCAAACAAATCAAGCCAGGTCAGATTCTATTTACCATTTATTCCAAGAACCAAACAAATGAGGCACACAGATTGTGCTCTGCATCAGTTGGCATTGCAAGACCAAAAGATACGAATCGTTACGGATATCTTTCAGAATACGAATCATATGGACAAAATGAACAACAATCAGGCGATTATGCTGAAGACATTGCAGCACAAATGCTTGCATCTTCGCTTGGCATTCCATTTGATATTGACAAGAGCTGGGATGAAAAAAGACAACAATGGACAATCTCCGGTCAGATTTACAAGACACAAAATGTTACTCAATCAGCAAAAGGCGATAAAGACGGCAAGTGGACTACTGTCTTTGCAGCTGCAGTTTTACTTGTATAGTTTTATTTTTTATATCCTTTGAGATAAAATATTGCTGCGGCAACTGCTACAACTGTAATAATTATCACTACAATAACTGACTCATCAAAAGATGCTTCCATTTTTTTGGTTGCCATCAACTCATCACCACCCAATGAAAAAATCAGCTCATCTTTTTGAATTGATGTTCTCTCACCAAAAATGTACTTTCCCTGAATTCTTTTTCCCTGTTCTGGATCAAAAACCCACCCCTCCTTTGTAATTTCTTTTGGAATCTTTTCACCGTCTACTGTCTGAGTTGGAATTATGCTTCCTCTCACATCTGACACATTAGTGGAATTTGGAGATAATACCACAACTTGTAATATTGAATTTAGGGGATAAAATCCAGATGAAAAATAATCTGATCTTTTTAATTCATCTACTTTTAAAAATTCCAGCGGATCAACTTGATTGACAGATGAAGCTGTATTTGTATAGTCTACTGATAATTTCAATTGTAACAATGATTTGTTTTCCAACGGAATGATTGAAAATGTCATCTTTGATTTTTCTTCTCTGGATAGGTTCTTTGCCACGTCATAAAATCCTCCCGAGTCTCTAATTGTTTTTGGGAGTAACATCGCTGAGATTTTTTCATACATGGAATCTGTGTCTTCCATAGGCATTGTATATACTGCCGATACTGTACCTTTACCTGAAATCATTCCTGATGTTTCAAGTGCTTTGCTCATCTCATCACTGGTCTGAACAAATATAGAATGAAATTCTGCATTTGTATCAAATGTCTGATTCAGTTCATCGATGAATAATTCTGCAACCTTTCTTGTTGAGTTTTGAATTGCAGGAAAATTTGTGTCTGCCGGATCTCTTGCGACATTTATGATTATACATGATTCATCATATACGCCCAAAACACATTGATTCTGATTTGTCAAAACTATGGCTGTTATCCTTCCATTTTCTCTAATTTTTTGTTCCAACTCCGCAGGAATTTTCATTTCCTGAATACTTGTACTCTGCAGAGCAACTGATGCCGTGACGTTTTGAGACATGCTCTTATCAATTATTACCTGTGCTGTCTCTTGAAATGTTGCAAGACCAATATCTTGCGAATACGCATAACTTGTTGTAAATACTATTAATCCAATTAATCCAAACAGAATCATTATTTTTTGCATAGGATGCCTTTCTAGCAATGAAATTATTAAATTTACTCTTGTTTCATTCACCTTTTGAATTTTGCATTTGATTAAATTATTTTGCTAATTTTACCAATATCTGTATCTGGTAACTAATATTGTCATTGAAATGATTTTTCAAGCATGGCACTAATCCCGTTTTTGGCTGATATCTTTCAAAATCCTATATTTTCAGTAATTGCAATTTTAAGTTCATTTGGAATCGGAGTTTTTCAAGGAGTTGTTTTGGGCAAAGCCATACTCTTGCGATTTCCACGTCTACAAAATCATGTAAAAACAGTTTCAGTATCTTTGTTTTTCTTATTTCTTGTAAATGCAATTTTAAGTGTTCCACGTTTTGCATCTTCTGAAAAAATTGATCTTTCCAGCATCTTTGCAACTGACAATCCCGTAGAAGTGACCTCTTTGCTTTTTCTTGTATTTGGAATGAATGCCGGATTTTTGGCAGTACTTGCAATTTCTGTAACTGTTATGACATTTGTGCTTTTAAAATTCGCTCCTATCCACGGAGCTACCAAGATCTTTGTTTTCTTTTTTAGTCTGCTTATCTTGCTGTTGACCGGTCTTAGCAGATTCACCGATCTTACTCCCAGCTCCTTTGAGATTTTCTTGTATTTTCTTTACCATCTTGGAATCACGATTGGAATTTTAGCTGGGTCTGCAAGAAAAATCAAATCAAAAAAACTAGATTGGAGATAGTTTCAAACATTTAAATCAGATAATTTTAAACTTGAAATTGACATCGAATTCAAACCGTTCGGGGAACAAGCTGGCAGTCCGTGCGTTGGACTGCCAGCCCCATATTATTAAAAATTTTAAAAATTCTAGTTTAGTGCTGAAAGAGCCTTCACTTGACTCTCTACATAGTTGAATCCTTCCTGCCAAAACTTTTGAGAACTTATGTCAAAACCATGCTCTGACAACAGTCTTTCTGGTTTCTTGGAACCACCAGCAGCAAGAATGTCAATGTATGATGGCACAAAATCTTTTCCTTCTTTTTTGTATCTTTGAAATAATGACAATGCAAGTAAATTGCCAAACGAGTATGCATAACAGTAAAACGGTGTATGGTAAAAATGAGGAATGCAACTCCATTCTATTGCAAAGTCTTCTGAAACAGCAACAGAACTGCCAAACTGTTCTTTTAGATTCTGAATGTATGTCTTTGAAATCTCATCTACAGTTGTTCCTTTTCCAATCTGTTGATGCGCTGCCACTTCAAAAATGGTGAAAAATGCCTGACGCATAATTGTTGCATACAGATCATCGATTTTTTCTGAAAGCATTATCTTCTTCTCATCATCTGTAATTTTATCTGATAAATTATCATACAGCAATAATTCTGAAAAAGTTGATGCTGTTTCAGCCAATGGCAATGGTGCATCTTGAACCAGAATTGATCTATCCTGTGCAGATTGACTGTGAACTGCGTGACCCAATTCATGAGCCAATGTAAAAACATCTCTTGTCTTTCCAGTAAAATTGACTAGGACATATGGAGTGATCTTTGGAGTCAACGTGCTACAAAACGCGCCGTCTCTTTTTCCTGCTCTGACAGATGAATCTACATGATTTTCATCAAACACTTTTTTGGCAAACCCTTCTAATTTGGGACTAAATCGTCCAAGTGATTCAAAAACAAGTTTTACTGATTTATCGTACTGGTAATTTTTCTCTTTTATGTTAGCAGATGCAGGTGCATACAGATCATACCTGCGTAGTTTTTTCATTTTTAACATCTTTGCTTTTTGTAAAAAGAATTTTTGAAACACAGGAGAATTTTTCCTACATACTGTGAGAAGTGATTCTATGGTCTTGTCATCTACATTATTTCCAATGTTTCTCATTGAAATCGGAGATTCATACCCTCGAATCTCAATTCCCTCATCTTTCCAATTCAAAACAATGTTTTGGTAGATCTCTCCTATCACACCCTTGTTTTCTGTATATTTTGTTAGGATTGTTTTGTATGCTGTCTCTCTGATTTTTGGATTTGTGCTTCTTATGTAATTTGTAATCTCTTCACGTGTCATCTTTTTTGTTTTACCCCCCACTTTCATTCTGTATTCATATGCACTGGTCATCTTGTCATAGAGTTTTACCAGTGCAGAAATTCCAGTGACATCCAATGTATTGATGATTTTTTCTTCAGGTTCTGAAAGTGCATATTTGGCAAATAATCTTTTATGACTTAGATATTCTGCAAGTTCGCCTGAATCCTTGATCAGTCTTTTTGCATTTTTATCATCAACTTGGGTTTTCCACCACAAGTCAAAAAATAGAATTTTATTGGAAATCTCTGAGCCTAACTTTGACATTCTTGTCATGAGTGATGTTGCTTCATCTGATTGTGTATCTGCAGAATATGATAATGACGCATAACCTCCAATCTTGCTCATTTTTTCAGAAATATCTTCAACTTCGTGTAGTATGTCAATGAATTTTTTTGATGACATTTTCGGGTCGAGTTTTAATTTTATCTTTTCAAATTTTTTTGCCAGCGCCTCTAAATCTCTGATTTGTCTTTGAAATGCAAGACTTTTTGGATCTTTTGCCAGCTCTGTTAGGTCCCACTTGTCAAGTTTGTACTCTGACATGTGTTTGTCTTATTTTGTAACTACTAAAAAATGATGGCGTTAGGCTGAAAATCAAACCGTTTTGAGTTTGAAATCTCTAATTGGAACTTAAGACCAAAACCGAATCAGGTACTTGGTGAGAGTTCCAACTGAATGTGCTTTTACAAAATACTATTTAGGAAATACTGATGATTTCTATGAATCATTTCTACGTGAGTGTTTTAAGTAAATCTTACAATTGTGTTGCATGACAAATAACAATGAAATTGCACCTGCTTGGGAATCTATTTTGGGATTATCTTGGATAATTCTAGATGAGGAATAATCTCTAAATCAATCTGGATTTTCCCAAATTTTGTTTAAATCAGTATTTTTTTAAAATATCTTTGTATCTTTTGATGGCATCTACTATGATCTCTTTTGCCTCTTTGGAACCTTTCCATCCTAGGATCTCTACTTTTTTCCCTTCCAAATCTTTGTACACTTGGAAAAAATGTCCAATCTCTGAGCGATAATGATCTTCAATATCTGTAATGTCTACCGTGTGAAGATATCTCGGATCATTTGTTGATACACATATTATTTTGTCATCTGATTTTCCATCGTCTTTCATTTGCAGTAATCCAATCGGTCTTGCCTCAATTAATATTCCTGGATAAGTGGGATTTGTAACTAGTACCAGTGCATCAAGTGGGTCGCCATCCTCAGATAGTGTCTGTGGAATAAGACCATAGTCTCCTGGATAGTGAAACGGTGAAAACAATACTCTGTCTAATTTTATCATGTTGTGTTTTTTGTCATATTCGTATTTGTTCATAGATCCCTTTGGAATCTCTACTATTACGTTGACTATTTCTGGAATGTCTGTACCTGGCTCTATGTCATGCCAAAAATTTTTGCTCATCTAGACATTGACCGGACGATGTCTGTATATGAATTCTATTGATTTTAAATGTCGTTTTATGTCTTGTTGGGAATTACTTTGAAAATCTTTACAGTGTATTTTCCTTCAAAGATATCTATTATGTTGCCTGTATCTTTATCGGTATTTCGTATTTTGAATTTGTATTCATAAGAGCCATCTCCCTTTACTTTCACTTGAGCTATGTGCACTGGTTGATCCTCTTTGAAAAACTGAATTATTACCGGATATCTTTCCACATAGTCTGATGCTTTTCCTTTTACTGCTCCCCACACAAGTGATTTGTCTTTTGGAATGTGCATTGTTGAACTGGTCTTTTCAAGACTGATCTCATCATTGATAGGAGTAATTGTAATGTTTTCAGATGGCTCTGTTAAGGCTGATGCATTTGCCGGATACAGCAAAACAAATGCCAAAACAATTGGTGCAAAAATCATAGCACATGTTTTTACCTTCAATTCTGTTTTTTATTCTGATAAATAGTTTAAAAAATTTACCACTGTTTTGAGCCTAGTTATGTTTTCAAAATGGTCAGCCTAGAATAAATTCTAACTATGGCAATTCTTCTTCTACATCAGAGCATGCCTTGTGAACCCATTTGTCTTTAGAGTTTTTGACAATCTCTTTTCCTGTTTTGATCTCCTCGCCACATTCTACGCATTTTCCATTAAATCTTGCTTTCATGGCTGTATGACGATATCATCTAATTTTAAGTAGAGTTTTCTGATTTTCACATGTTTTTTGAAATTCTTCTCAAAACAAACCAAAAAATCTGCAGTCTTTATCAAAAATAATATGTCTAATCACTTTTTTGTTAGTTGTAAAGGAGTGAGTATGTTTGTTAAGTGAAGATGATCTGTTTGGCAGAATCTTAAAGGTAAAGAATCTCAAGGAAAACTGTTTCAAGTATCTTGAAGATGGCTCAAAGGAACTACTTACCCAAAAAGTCCTTTTTGCAATATCTGAATTGACATGTGAGAAGATGGGACCAGTTAAACTATCTGAGATTGCTCAAAAAACAATAGGTCAAAGCGATAAGGGAAAACAGGATTTGGTTCGCCTTACAATAGAGAAATCTCTCTTAAAATGTGGACTGGTTGAGAAATTGCGTTATGCTCCAAACGATGTAAGGTATATCCTGACCGCATACAGATTTCAAAAAATAAAAGAAATTGATAGTTTTAGAGGCGAGAGCTCAGAGCCAATAGGTGTCGTATTTGAATTGCCAAAATCTACTTGGCCTATCCCTGATGAATTTTATTTGTTATTGGCAAAAAAACACGGATATGAAAAATCATTAAATAAAATGCATTCTGATTTTGACAATAAATTAATCCCGCGTGGAAAATATGAAAGCTTGAACAGCGAATACACAAAATCTCTAAATCAAATTCGTGATAAACTTGACTCAAAATATTCTGGCTTGGAAACTCTGGTGATGGCAGAGTCTTGAGATTTTTACTTTACTCTCTTGTGTTTTTGTTTGGCTTGAGTGTATATGTTTATGATTCGTCATTTGCACAAAGCGGAGGATTATCTGTGATTTTTGAAGATGGAACTGCTTCTGCATATGATGTTCCGTTGTCTTCTGATGGGAAATTTTACATCACTCAGGATTATTCTTGGGTAAAAGATGAAACAAGCAGATACAATCTCGTTTCTTATTCTATTGATGGTGGTGAATCTGTCAAGATTGCACGATCTGCAAGAGGTTCATTCACTTTGGATGTTCCGGGTGACTCTTCACAGATAGTTTTTTCAGCAGTTATTCAACATGCACTGACTGTGGCAGGGACTAATGATTTTTCATTTCTACCTTCATCTCCAACACAAGATAATTGGTTTGATTCCGGGACTGAAGTATCCATTAATGTCTCAAAGACAACAGAAATTGAGAAAAACAAAGTAAGACAGGAAATTACTGGTTGGTCTCTTGATAAATCAGAGTTTTGGAATATCGAAGATGACGGTTCCACATTCTTTGTAACCCCGCCAATAACAATGAATCAGTACCATTTAGTTGATTTTTTTATGACCACTAAATACAAACTCAATGTTGTTGCTGAAAATGGAGTTACAAGTGGTAGCGGTTGGTACAAACAAGGTGAAACCGTGCCAATTGATGTTGTCTCTTCAAATGACGGTTTGATTCTTAATACTTTGTCTGAATGGGAGGGAGCAGAAATTGAACGTGATGGAAATTCTGCCCACGTGTTTGTTAGTGGACCGCTAACAGTAACTGCAAAAATGGAAAAAAATTACAGTCTGGTGGCAGTGATAATTATAATTCCAATTCTTGCAATTGGTTTTATTGTTGCCAAAAAATTCAAGCGCACAACTGTAACTACACAAACTATTGCAACTGTAAACATGGAAAAAACCCCTGAAACTCAATATATTGAAAAATATGACCAAGAGATTTCTGCATATTTATCTGAACAAACCTTGGAAAAATTGAATTTACTGCATGATTCAAAATTAATTTCTGATGACAAGTATTCAAAAATTAAAGAGACAATAAATTCAAAATAAATTATTTTTTCATACTTGTATGTTTTTTGTTCACAGATCAGTATTATTCTAAATTAATTTTGAAACCGATTTTTGTATGTGTGTTTTTGTAATTGTTGTTTCTATGTTTCTAGTACTTGTCTTGTTGGTTGAGATTAATCATTATCCGCCACCCTGTCCTTGACCCTGTCCTTGACCCTGTCCTTGACCCTGTCCACCATTATTGTTATCGTTGTTATTTCTCGCACTCTCTTGCTTGCTCTTTCCTGGTGGCTCACTTGGCTTTCCTTTACCTTTGCCATTGCCTTTATCTTTATCATTTTCTTCAAAATGTTCTTCTTTTGTATCTTCAAAGTCATTTTCAAAATAATCATCTGGGCTAAAGCCAAAACTGAAAATATCTTCATACAAATCCATTTTTGCAATACCTGGTGGAATCTTTCCTAATCCTAAACCTTGACCATTTGCAACACCGTTCTCAGATGGATTGTCTCCAGCTGCGCCAAATCCATTTGGTAATTCATCTTGGTTTCCATCGTCTTCATTGTTTTCATTAGTACCTTCATCATAACCAAATAACTTTGCAATACCTGGTGGAATCTTTCCTAATCCTAAACCTTGACCGTTTGCAACACCGTTCTCAGATGGATTGTCTCCAGCTGCGCCAAATCCATTTGGTAATTCATCTTGGTTTCCATCGTCTTCATTGTTTTCATTAGTA
>DASSYQ010000011.1:0-3976 GCA_035703205.1 Nitrosarchaeum sp. | reverse complement strand
AGGTAAAGTCAAGCTTGTCACATTTAGTTTGATGTCTAATGTTCTTGGCACCATTACTGATGCTGAAAAAATAATCTCAAAATGTAAAGAATACGGTGTATTGACTTTGATTGATGGCGCCCAAGCTGTTCCTCATATGCCCGTTGATATTGAAAAATTAGGGTGTGACTTTTTTGCATTTTCTGGTCATAAGATGTTGGGACCTACCGGAATAGGAGTTTTATGGGTAAGAAAATCTGTATTGCAAACAATGAATCCATTTCATGGTGGTGGTGATATGATAAGAGAAGTACACAAATATGAAACCACATGGAATGACTTGCCATACAAATTTGAAGCTGGTACTCCAAACATTGCAGATGTTATTGGATTTGGAGCTGCCATAGACTATCTGACAAAACTTGGAATGAATAATGTGAGAGAACACGAAATTGAATTGACAAAATATGCTATTGAAAAATTATCTCTCATACCTAGACTAACAATCTATGGCACCAAAGACATCTCCAAACGAGGAGGTGTAATTTCATTTAATTTTGCAGATGTACATCCTCATGATGTGGCACAAATAATAGATGAGGAAGGAATTGCGGTAAGATCTGGACATCACTGTGCTCAAGTATTGATGGAAAGACTAAATGTTGCAGCAACATCTAGGGCAAGTTTCTACATTTACAATACTAAGGATGAAGTAGATTCATTGATTAACTCACTAAACAAAGTTGCGAGGATATTCAAGCTATGAGCAGTAACGCAGACATTTACCATGAGATGATAATTGATTATTCAAGAAATCCTGTCAACTATGGCAAAATAGAAAATCCAGATGTTACATTTCATGACTCAAATCCACTATGTGGTGACAGTATCGACATTGATATGAAAATTGTTGATGATAAGGTATCTGATATCAAATTTCATGGCAAGGGATGTGCTATTTGTATGGCGTGCTCTTCAGTATTGACTGAAATCACAAAAGGTAAGGGAATCGAAGAGGTACGAAATATCACTAAACATGACGTCTTAAGCGAATTAGGATTGGAAAATCTACAGGCTGTTAGAATAAAATGCGCTCTGCTTTCTCTTAAGGTGCTAAAATCTGCACTTTATTCATATCTTGGAAAGAACATGAAAGATTCTCAAGATGTAGATAAGTTAAAAGAAGAGGCAGCAAGCTTGTACTAGTATGGACAGTTTTACTCCTAAAATTCCAATCCAACTTCAAATTAGAAAAATTATTTTCGAAAATCACAATGCAGCGGATGAAAAATTCACTAACGATGAAATTTTTGAGAAAATAAAACAAAATGGAGATCTAGATCCTTCCTGGATCATAGATGACATTGAATCATATTTTTATGAGCTATGTGATTCTGGTCTTGCAAGAAACATCGCACAAAATTTTACAACTATTTGGCTTAAGCTATTTGATCCTATGGAAAAACGTCATTGCAATGCTTGTAATCTGGATGTCTATATCGGTGCATCTGAAAAACAAATCTGTCCCAATCCTTCTTGTAAATCATCTATTTAGTTCTGTATTTGATGGCTGCATCTTCTAATGCTTTTATCATTGGGAGCTTTTCACCAGTAAGATAAAGAACAAGTGCTCCTCCTGCTGTACTGATATGATCTATCTTTTCTGCTAATCCATATTTTTTTAACGCTGATGTCAAGTGACCTCCGCTTACTATTGTAGTTGCCATGGAATTTGCAACTGATGTAAGTAATTCTTTTGTTCCATAGCTGAAGTTTTCTTTTTCAAAAAATCCTGCAGGACCACTTATGAAAACAGTTCCTGCACCAGCAATTAATTTTGAATAATGTTCTACTGTTTTAGGACCAAGATCGTAGATTTTATCTCCTATCTCAAGCTGTCTTACATCCATCTCTATTCGCTCTCCATCTTTGTCAATTGCAATGTCAACTGGGGTGGAAAAAACATCTGGATATTCGCCAATCAGAGAATGTGCTTTTGCTACTACTTCATCTTCTCTTTTTATTCCAAGTGGATATCTTATTCTTCCCTGAGCTCGCATGAAGACATTTCCAATCAATCCTGTGAGTAATACATGGTCTGCACGACCATTCTGAATCAATAATTTGATTGCCTCTAGTCTGTCTGAAACCTTGGAGCCTCCAAGCACAATCACATGTGGTGCCTTGGCGACAGTTATGATCTCATCTAGATTTCTCACCTCTCTTTCAACAATTCGTCCAGCACATGCAGGTAAAACATGTGGAAATCCAACGATTGATGGGTGTGATCTATGTGCACTTGGAAATGAATCTAACACACAAAGATCAAATAATTTGGATAATCTACTTACCATGATAGTATTTGCAGCTTCTTGTGGCGTGAATTCATAATTTTCTTCAGCACATAAACGTAAATTATCTAAAAGTAATATTTCTCCATTTTTCAAATTCTTTATTTCATTTTGAGCGGCAACACCGATAATGTCTTCTACATACTTGATTTTTTTACCCATTAATTTTTCAAGAACTTTTGCATGCTTGTCCATTCCGG
Source organism: Nitrosarchaeum sp. (assembly GCA_035703205.1). Taxonomy (GTDB): domain Archaea; phylum Thermoproteota; class Nitrososphaeria; order Nitrososphaerales; family Nitrosopumilaceae; genus Nitrosarchaeum. The sequence continues at coordinate 1,446 of DASSYQ010000011.1, read as the reverse complement.
TATAATCCTTGTTTCCAACTCTTCCTTGATGAGAAGCAACAACTACTCTTGCATCTTGTAGAGATTTTATTGTCTCAATTGCTTCTTCAATGCGTTTAGTTCCTGAAATTTCCATTGTTTCAGGATCTATTGGACAATTCATATCCACTCTCAAAAAAACTGTCTTACCTTTAAGGTCAAAATCATCCAGTGTGAGTACCTTCACGACTTTTCTATTATCCACTTGGTTAAATTCTTTGAGCCGATCATTTCTGTTATGATTTGATATTTATCTGGTAAATTATTTTCAATACTTATCTACTTGAGAAAAATTAAAAATAACATACTTGAGGTTTACTTAATTGCAGAATTGGATTTTTGATATTAGGTCACGTTCATTTGTTTTACTTGTAATTTCATTTGTCATTGTATCTATGTTAGTGTATTTTCAAATAACCGAAAGTTTTGATCAGTCTGTAATTTCCTTTGTTGCTGGCAACGTAGGACATCCTTCTTTGGATATTATCATGCAAATAATTACTGAAAGTGGAGATACAATTTGGATGCTAGGTTTTGGCATCTTGATGCTTTTAATGAAAAAAACTAGAAGAGTGGGAATCACTTTGATGATTTTAATTGTTTTATCCACACTGCTTACTGGATACATAAAGTGTGGAATGGACAGAGATAGACCTGACTTTGATTATGAAGGTGCCCCGTTTCCTGTAAAAATTAGCCGTGATACATTCGCATTATTTTGTGAGGGGGGATATGATGCATCATATCCATCTGGACATGCAGCAAGGGCTATCATCTTTGGAATAGTACTTGGGTATGCCTTATCTGAAAGATTTCCTAGGGGCTCATACTTGTTGCTTCTCTACCCATTGTTAGTGTCTATTAGTAGAGTGTATGTTCTTCAGCATTTTCCGATGGATGTTATTGGAGGAACCCTTCTTGGCGTGATGCTAGCCGGTGTAATGTCTAAAAAAACAAAACTATACAAAATATTTGATAAATCAAAATCCTAACTCTGTCAAACTTTTGTTACTAATTAAAACTATGGCATAATGATCTTTATCATGATGATATGTCCAATATTTTATGTCTCTGATCTCATTTTTTTGTCTAAGACCATATGTTACTCCAGTTGTTACCGTATATCCTATTCTTTTTGCAAGTTTTGATTCTTTTGGCATCAAAACTCTAAACCCTTCTTTTCTATTACTAAATCCTAACTTTACCATGTCATCAACTGCATCTGTTGCATCTTTAACATCTTTAAGATCATATGTCTTTGACACCGGTAAATCTTTTGGATGAAATTCCATTCTATTTTTGATAATTCTCTTTACTAATATTTTTTTAAAAAACCTACTTTTGCGATCAATGTATGTTAATTTTCTTAACTGGTAAGTCAAATCATGATTATATTCACAACTTAACCGACAGATTCATTCTTATTCA
>DASSYQ010000007.1:0-11367 GCA_035703205.1 Nitrosarchaeum sp. | reverse complement strand
CATTCTTTTGCCAGCCTCATAATATCATTATGTACTTTCTCAAATAAAAGATTGATCTACCACATATAATCAACGGTATGGACATTGCGTCTATTTTCCTTGTATTCTATTATTGCCTGACGAAGGTCAGACAGAGTTTTCTCATCTATGCCATCCAGACTATTAATTTTAAGCCCAAATTCTCTAGCAGTCTGTATAATTTCCTGAACATCCAATTAAAAAAGGTCCAAAAAAATACGAATTTAAATTTGTATGTTAGATGCGATCATCAGTTTTCATAGTTATAGTAACTGAATTTTTAAAGATCTATTTGGAAACATGCTTTTCTAAAAGTCACTATAGAAATCACAGGGTGGATTTTAGAATATCACAAAACAGGACAACTTTGAGAAACAGATTCACATGATGCCAGACCAGGAGTCTGACAAGAGATCGTCCTGTTTCTCTGTAGGGATATAATGTATTTTTAACTAAAAAGGAATGCGCATAATTTGTCAAATAATCCTTGATAAGTACAACTAAATCCAGTTTAATTTAGATTGTTTAGTCTTTGCTTAATTTTTTAGTATGACTCTGATCATTTTCCGTTGCATCAATTACTCGTTTTTCAATTGATGTAATGTGAGCATCTCTGCAGTCATTACTACAAAATTTTTCATTATTTCCTTCAAACGTTTTTCCACAATGCAGGCAAACTATTAGCATGTTCTCTTGTTTTATTTAAAATTATTAATTTTAAGAATCACCTATGTATTTATCACACAATAAGGTGAATAATTTTGAAATATTTCCAAATGTGGAAATACGTCAAATTGGATGGTATTGTGATAAGCATCTACAAGAACGGAGACGTTCAAGAGGACATTCTGTTAAAAGACATCGATTTGAAGTTATGCAAGTTATCAAAAATAGTCCAAAGATCAACTGCATGTTTTAAATGAAATATTTGATGTCATATTGATACCTTGTGGTTTGTATTTGCCTATCAGGGTAACTGTTTTTGAATTATCCACAAAAAAGCACTCTGCTTCAATGAGAGGTATTCCACTACCCTGTGTTTCAAATACAACATACCATCCATTATTGGATTTTTCCACACGGATTACTTTTGGCGGCAAGTCATTGCTTGGAAAGTCGTGTAATTGCGGATATTGTTTTTTTATTAGAGATATGGCTTCTTTCTCTCCTACATGATTAGATATTGTAAATTCGGATACGTCTTGAATTACTGCTTGAAATGATACGGGTTTTTCTGCGTTGTTTTGTATTTTGAGTTCTAAAAATCTGTCCTCGATATTATCAATAATAATTCTCTGATCTCCTCTAATTTCCCTCTCCCATGTATAACTGCCATTATTGTTTTCAAGTGAGATGTAAATTGGAACATCAGCAGGTAAAATTTGAAACATAATTGTAATTGATCTTCCTTGAGTAGTTATTGTTCCACCCAAAGTAGTATCAGGAAGAAAATAGGTTTCCTTTATCACAAATTCGTTTAGAGGCTCATTAGTAATAACAGGAAATATTATTGTAGTAATTATTGAAATTACACCTATTATTATGATAGGCAAGATAAATTTGTGATTTAGATGTTGTGACATTATTAATTCTTAGAGAGTATACTAATAATCTTTGATTAAATTTGATTTTAAATGAAAAAATTCAATTATTAATAATTTAAATTTTACATCTAGTTTTAATTTTTATCATACTTGTCATTGTTTTCATCTAATGTCCATGGTGCAAATCTTCCCAAGATTCTTTGCCAATCTAATCTTAATAGTAAAACAACTACACCGGTCATCATTGCACCAAAAATTATGATTCCAATATACACAGTAGTCACATCAGTCACATTTTCAAGAAATGGTTCTACAAGAGAGATACCAAGATGATGAGATACAAGAACAATAGAATAACTTAGAACAATCTTGCCTGCAAGGGTTGCAATGAAAAATCTTTTTGGATTGTATTTTGCCAGACCCAGTGGCACATAAATTAAATCATCAGGTATCGGAGTAGCAGCAGCAACAAATGCAGCGGCAGCGCCATATCGTTTCACTAATCTCTCAAATGGTCGCATTCTCTTTCTAGTTTTTTCGTTGATGATGCGCCGCCCTTCATAACTTACATAGAAAATAATTTGCTTTGCAGCAGTTGCAGTCAATGCAGAAAGTAATGCTAAAACATGCAGATTGAATTGATCACCTACTGACATTGAAGCAAGTAAGAGAAAACCGGGTAGCGGAATAAAAGGAATCAAAGAGCCAAAAAAATTAACAAGACCCAAGCCAAGATATCCCATTTCTGGAGAAAATGGGAACAGTGCAGAAAAATCCACAAATCAACCAGCCAACATGTGTTATTTAATAAAAGCGAACAAGAGATGGAATAAAAACAGTAATCATAATCATTAAAATATCATCTTTTTACAATAAAACAGATGATCAAAAAGGAGTATCCAAAAATTTGTGATGAAATATCAGGAATTAGCCCATACATTCGATTTGTAGGAATAATTGGAAAGGGAGGAGAACTCTTAGCATACAAAAGAAGACCAGATTTGAAGCCACTTTTGGATGCAAAAAATACACAGCATCAGTTTTCACATATTGCCATTAAGACAGATCTTGAGCAATTCTTTGATAAGAATCTCGGAGAAGTGGAATTTGTTTGGGAGGAAAGAAAGAAAGTTCAAACAATATCATTTGCAATTAAAAAAGTGCGTGTTTGGATATCAATTGATAAAAAAGTAATTCGTTCAGAAATGTTAAGGATTATTGATTCATGCTTACCAATTGTAAAAAAATATGCCAAGGCATAAATTATTTTTAAAATAATACTACAAATCAATTTAGGTTTAATCAATGAAGTTAAGTGAAAACATATTTCACGATACAAATTATAGTAACCCTAACTTTTTTTAGAACAGTCATTCTAAGAAAAATGTGGAAGACATAGAAGAAATTCAGGATTTAATAGATAAAATAAACACGCAGGATTCAAAAGAATATCAGGAAATGAAAATCGAAGAACTTAGCACAGAAATAAGAAACAGAATTAAATTCCAACAAGAATCATTTCAAAAAATTGAAGAATTTGAAATTAAAGGTATGCAGCAAGATTTGATAAAATATGCAAAAATGATTTGCAAAAATACTACAGAAAGGGAAATATTAAAAATTCAAGAAGTATATCTAAAAAAAATTGAAAATGAATATCTCAAATCAAATAAAAAATAGACTACAACTCGTCATATAACCAGCATCTAACGTAACCAGTATCTGTTTTGATCTTTGGTGGAACTGTTTTACATTTTTCTATTGCCAACGGACATCTTGCAATGAAACGGCATTGAGTAGGAGGCTCTAAAAGGCTCGGAGGAATTCCTTTGATGTATTTGGGAATGCCTCCTTTCAATTTAGGGATAGATTCCAATAGTCCTTGGGTGTAAGGGTGCTTGGGATTTTTGTAAATTTCATAAGAAGAGCCAAACTCTACCATATGACCGCCATACATGATTCCAATTTTATCAGCAATTTCAGATAAAACTGCCAGATCATGAGTGATTAGCATAAAAGACATTCCATCTTTTTTGAGTTTTTTTAAAAGGGAGATAATTTGAGCCTGAATTAAAACGTCAAGGGCAGTTGTCGGTTCATCTGCAATAACAAATTTTGGCCTAAGCAACAAGGCCATGGCAATTACTACTCTCTGTTTCATTCCGCCACTGAGCTCGTGAGGATATTTCTTTAAAACAGCATCATTCAAACGGACAGAATAAATTGCATTTAAAATTACTTCATCCAAATCGCCATCGAATTTATGTTGTTTTAAAATTTCAACAAATTGTTCTCGAATAGTAAATACAGGATCAAGGGAATTCATAGCACCCTGAAAGATCATCGATATTTTTTTCCATCTGAATTTTTCAGTAAATTCAGATTCTGACATGTCCAATATGGAGTCACCATCAAAAAGGATCTTACCATTTGTTTTTCCTCCTAAAAGCATCCTGATAATTGAAAGTCCCAAAGTACTTTTACCACATGCACTCTCTCCTGCAACCCCTATGGATTCACCGTCGGCTAAATCAAAGTCCACATCGTCGACTGCATACACAGGACCCTTTGATGTGACATATTGAGCAGAAAATCCATTTACAATTAAGACCATATGTATGGTAGATCCAAACTAGGATTTTTGTTTTGCACTAAGGGATATAAACAACTTTACAGAATGTAAAAAATCGATTCAAATGAAACTACCAATTTGTAATTTTGATGCAAAAAATGCGATACTTTGCCCAAAATGTGAGAGCAAGGTAGAATCAGGAAGCATCACAAAGGCAGATGTAGAAGCATCGATCAAGATAGCACAGTTGGCAAAATCAAATCAAGTAATTGATAAATTCACACTTTATTCATGCAAGGAGTTCAACGGGAACTTTGTGTTGTCTTTATCTAAAAATGACATAATGATAATTAGGCAGAGCAGGACACTTTACCGATTACTGCAGGATCAATTCCAAGGAAAAATATGGCTTGTAGAAGCTGACGAAAACGACAAGAAATTCATCGAAGATCTATTTTTTCCAACTAAGATTTTATCAATTAATTCAGTTTGGGCACCAGGAGGAGTACAAAAAACAAAGGCAGTAATATCTGGAAAATGGACGCCTAGATTCCCAATTGACACAAATAAAGTCATTCAAATTGTTAAAAATGCTCGAAACCTTGACATTGAGATAGAATTTGAAGAAAAAAGAAGGTGAAAGGAATTGGGATTTGTTAAAACTCACGATATTGCAGAATTAAATGCCAATAATATTGGAAAGGAGGTAGTATTAGGCGGATGGATTGAAGACCTTCGAAAATTAGGAAAGATGACATTTATTACATTACGGGATGTCTCAGGAATTTCTCAGATTATAGTAAAAGGTGAATTAAATGACAATTTGGAAGAGCTGAATCGTCAAAGCGTAATCAGCGTGAGAGGAATTGTACAAGAGACAAAGGCACGAGATTTTGATTTTGAGATTAAAGCAGAAGCGATAGACGTGTTGGCAAAGGCAGTGCATCCGTTACCTGTTGATCCAATAGGAAGGGTGGAAAGTAACATAGACACAAGATTAAATCATCGTGCATTAGATATGCGAAATCAAAAAACAGCGGCAATTTTCAAATTACGACATTATGTGTTAGAAACATTACGAAAAACATTAGCAGAGAAAAAATTTATCGAGATTACAACACCAAAGATTATTGGTAGTGCAAGCGAAGGAGGAGCAAATCTATTTTCATTAGATTATTTTGGCAAGACAGCATATCTTGCTCAAAGTCCACAGTTATACAAAGAACAAATGACAATAGGACTAGAAAGAGTTTATGAAATTTCTAATTTCTACAGAGCAGAGAATTCACATACAGGTCGTCATCTTAGCGAATTTACAAGTATAGATATCGAAGCTGCATTTATGGATTATAATGACGTGATGAACATTTTAGAATCGCTTGTAATCGAAGTGTACAAAGTTACATCAGAAAAATGTAAAAAAGAACAAGAAAACATAGGACATGTAATTGAAGTTCCAAAACATCCCTTTGAGAGAATAACATACAATCAGGTAATTGATGAGTTAAAAAAAGAGGGTGAAAAAGTGGAATTTGGCGATGACTTGCTTGACTCACATTTAAGAATAATAGGAAAGAATCACCCAGGATTTTATTTTCTTACTGACTGGCCAATGAAATTAAAACCGTTTTACATAAGAGAAAAAGACGAAGACCCCAAGTTATCTCGCTCATTTGATCTTCAGTTTGGATATCTAGAGTTATCGTCAGGTGGAACTAGACTTCACAATCCAGAGATGTTAAAAGCAAGACTCAAAGAACAGGGACTAGATCCATCTCAATTTGCAGACCATCTTCAAACATTTGATTGGGGAATGCCACCTCATTCTGGTTGGGGCATGGGTTTGGACAGATTAATGACTACACTAATTGGAATAGACAATGTAAGAGAAGTGGTACTGTATCCAAGAGATCCGGACAGATTGAGCCCATAAAATCAATTCAGATTTTTATTGTAAAAGAAATAACACAATCTCATGATAGAACAAATAGATGCAAAAAATGTCGTAGAAGTCATAGGAAATAATTTGATTGGAGTATCACATGACTCCAAGAGCTTTCAGAAACTACCAGACTCTTTTTGGGGTTATTTTGCAAGAGGTCATGATAAAAAAGGGACATTTGGTGTAATAGTCACCTATTCTGAAAACGGAAATGATGTAGACGAATTGATCAAAATGTATGAAGAATGGGCAAACAAAAATAAAAGTAAAGAGTCCAAATAACTATTTGGTTTCTTTTAAGAGTTTTCTATATTCATGACATTCCTTACAAATGGGTTTTCCTTTGTATTTTGGATTACCATCTGTAATTTTTAAGGTGCCCTGATTTATTTTACAAATGCAACAAACAACCATAATTAATGCTAGAATATACAATTTATAAAAATTGGTAATTTGTATAAAATTTGTAAATCTATCCACATGATAATTCAAGTTAGTTTTAGGAAATTATCATTTAGAGACATAATAGGTAAGAATTCATGCCTAAATTATGCAATAATATATTTGGAAAAATGCAACCACATGATCAAATTATTTACACATTTGAGAAGATAATAAAAAATAAGATTATTTGCCATGGATGCAAATTATCAGGCATTTTTGTGGATGGTAAAAACACAAAAAAGAATTCATGAAGAATACATTGAAAGAATTTCTTAATAGTTTAGAGCCTATCAATTATTTCTTGTGTAAATTCAGAAGTAGATTTGCTTCCGCCAATATCCTTAGTTTTTGCACCGCTTTTTACTAAATCAAAAATAATAGATTCTAGTTTTTGACCAATTTCAATGCATTTTGAATCACTATGTTTTGCACCAAGCCAATCAAGCATCATCTTGATAGATAATAGAAAGGATGAAGGATTGGCGATGTTTCGTCCTGCAATATCAAATGCAGCGCCATGAACTGGTTCAAACAATGCAAAATTATCACCAATGTTAGCAGCTGGTGCCATACCTAATCCACCTACAACTTGAGAGGATTCGTCAGATAAAATGTCTCCAAATAGATTGGTAGTAACTATGACATCAAATTGTTCCGGTTGACGAATGAGATTCATAGCACATGCATCTACATACATCTGCTCAAATACAATATCAGGATAGTTGTTTGCTACTTCACTGCAAGACTTTGCAAACAAACCATCTGTGAGTCGCATCACATTGGATTTATGAACACATGTAACTTTTTTCATAGAGTTACGTTGTTTTGCAGTTTCAAACGCATATTTTGCAATTCTCTTTGAAGCATATTCAGAGATTATTCTCAATGCAACAGCAGAGTCACCTAAGCTAAATTCTTTGCCAGTGTAAAGATCCTCAGTATTTTCTCGAACAATCACCATATCAATATCATCTCTTAATGCAGGCATGTGAGGATATGATTTTGCAGGTCGAATATTGGCATAAAGATCAAGTATTCTTCTTAATACAACGATTACATCAGCTGCACTTTCGCCAACGGGTGCCTTTAGACAAGCATCGGATTTTTTAATTGCAGAGAGAGTTTCGTCTGGAAGTGCCTTTCCAGTTTTCTTTAATGCAGTATCTCCGGCTTGTAATTTTGTAATATCAAATTTTAAGTCAAGTTTGTCATTAATTGTATCTAGAACAGATATTGCAGAATCAGATAATTCAGGCCCAATTCCATCACCGGTGATTAATGAAATTTTGTACATGTTGAAGTTTTACAGTAAGGGAATTTTAGGATTTAGCTTAATTGCTTCTGATTTAGCATTTTTTTGAGCATGATTCTATTAATGCCATCGATTACAGCTTGAACGCTAGTAGTGACAATATCTTCACCAATTGATTTTGCAGATACACTATTTCCTTGTGCATCCTCAACTCTGATTGTTACTTCACATAATGCAGTGGAACCTCCAGATATTGATGCTAATCCGTAATCTTTGATTCTAAGTTCAGATATTTGCCCAGTAATCTTTTGAATTGCATTTAACGCAGCATCGACTGGACCGACACCGTAATCAGTTCCGATAAAATCCTTACCATCAATGTTTAATTTAACAAATGCATAAGGCATTGTTCCAATTCCAGTAGATACCGAAAATCCAGTCAACTGGACAATTCGTTTGATTCCCTTTTCTCCCAAAATATTACTTGCGATGGAAAGAAGCTCAACATCAGTAATTTGTTTTCCTTGGTCACCAATGAGTTTCACTTTATCAAGAATTTGTTTTGCCTGATCATCGGTTGGATGTATTCCATATTCAGCAAGCATTGCATTCATACCATGTATTCCAGCATGTTTTCCAACTTGAAGCCATCTCTTTCTTCCAACTAATTCAGGGCTGATTGGTTCATACGTTAATGGATTACTCAATATACCATGTGTGTGGATTCCAGATTCGTGACCAAATGCATTATCTCCAACAATGGCCTTGTTAGGTTGAACTTGAACGCCTACTGTTTTTGAGATGAATCTAGATGTTTCATAGAGCAATTCAGATTTAATTCCAGTTTCATATTTTTGATCATAAGGTAGGCACTTTAAGGCCATAACAAATTCTTCCAATGCTGCATTACCTGCTCTTTCGCCAATTCCATTAATTGTAACATGAGCACATTGAGCACCTGCTCTTATTCCAGATAATGCATTTGCTACTGCCAATCCAAAATCATTATGACAGTGAACACTGATTGGAAGTTTTGTAGCTTGAATTGCATCTTTTGTGATTTCTGCCATGTATTCAGGAGTTGCATATCCAACAGTGTCAGGGATGTCAATTCTGTCAGCACCCGCTTTTGCAACTTCTGTAAATACATGTTTAAGAAAAGTTCTGTCGGTTCTTGTTGCATCTTCTGCTGAAAATTCTACTTGAAGTCCTCTAGATTTGCCGTATTCAACTGCCTCTATTGCTTTTGCAAGTGCTTGTTCTCGCGTCATTTTGAGTTTATACTCCAAGTGAATATCAGAAGTTGCGATAAATGTGTGAATATAGTTTAATCCAGCATCTGCTGCAGCATCAATGTCTTTTTTGTTGGTTCTAGCCAATCCGCAAATATCAGCAGATAGACCTTCACTTGCAATCATCTTTACAGCTTTGAATTCGCCTTCAGAGATTACTGGAAATCCAGCTTCAATTGCATCCACACCTAGGACGTCAAGTTTTTTTGCAATAGTGAGTTTTTGATCTGGAGATAATGAAATGCCAGGTGTTTGTTCACCATCTCTTAGTGTGGTATCAAAAATTCTTATTCTCATGCTCCGCTCCTTTGCAAAGCTGCAACACCGGTTCTTGCAACTTCAATGATTCCAAATGGTTTTGCCAATTCTTCAAATGCTCTGATTTGATCAGGGGTGGCAGTTAATTCTACCATTATAGAATCCTTTCTCACATCGTGTATTTTACCGCCATATGCATTTGCTAATTTATTTACCTCCATGCTATCATTTGCATTACTTAGCTTAATCTTAAAAATACTTAGTTCGCGATATACTGTTTTGTGCTCATCTAAGTGCTTTACTTCTATGGTATCAATCATCTTATCAAGCTGTTTTACTATTTGTTCAACTTGTTTTTCGTCACCATATGTGGTGATAGTCATCCTAGAATATTCAGGATTATCAGTCACACCTACAGATATGCTGTCAATGTTGAAATTTCTTGATCTGAAAAGATGAGTGACCTTAAACAAGATTCCAGGTTTATTTTCAACTAAGAGAGTAAGAATAGCCCACATGATAAATCACTATGAAGGTAAGATCATATCCGCAAGAGAAGTTCCTGGTGCTACAAATGGCAATACATCTTCTTCAGGATCAATTGGAATATCAATTACTGTTGCAACATCACTTTTCAATGCTGTTTTGATGGCCTTATCAAGTTCATCCATTGATTGTGCACGTATTCCTTGAGCTCCATATGATTCTGCTAATTTAACATAATCAGGACATTTGCCTTGATCAACTCCTATCATTCTTCGATTATAGAAAGTTCTTTGCCATTGTGCAACCATTCCCAATGTAAAATTATTTAATAAAAATACAATCACAGGAATATCTTCCAACACTGCAGTTGCAAGAGAATTTTCTGTCATGCTAAAACTACCATCTCCTGCAATATCCACTACAGGGACATCAGGTCTTGCGACTTTAGCACCAATTGCTGCAGGAAACCCCCATCCCATAGTTCCAAGTCCAGTAGAACTAAAGAAAGTTCCAGGTTGAATTACATCATAAAAAAGTGATGCCCACATTTGGTGTTGACCTACTTCAGTAGTTACAATAGATTCGTGTGGTAATATTTCTCTGAGCTTTCTCAAGATTTTTGCTGCACCCATTTCACCTGGATGTAGTTTCAAATTTTCTCTCCAGTATTCTTTGGTTTCTTTTACATGTTTAATCCAAGTATTTTCGTCGGTTCTCTTGATTGCTTTTTGCATAAGCATCTTTACCATGATTCTAAGTGATGCACGTACATCACCAACTACTGCAACAGATGTGGTTTGATTTTTGCCAATTTCAGCTGGATCTACATCCATATGGATAATTTTTAGCCTCTTTTCAAATGCCTCAAAGGTACCAACAGATCTATCAGAGAATCTTGTACCTATTGCCAATACACAATCAGCTTCAGTCATCATCTTATTTGCCTCTGCATGGCCATGCATTCCAATTGGCCCTAATGATAACGGATGATTTTCGGGAAATGCCCCTTTTCCTTTGAAAGTAGTGACTACAGGAATCATAAGCAACTCAGCTATAGACTGAAGCTCTGCAAATGCAGATGAAATGATTGTTCCACCACCAGCTAAGATGATTGGTCTTTCTGCACTGAGTAACATCTCAATTGCTCTTTCTACATGTACAATATCAGGATCAGTCCACGGATGATAACCACGGATTTTAAACTCATCTGGAAAAGTCATAGTTGCTTCTTTTTGTTGGACATCCTTGGGGATGTCAATGAGAACAGGGCCTGGTCTGCCAGTTTCTGCAATGTAAAATCCTTTTCTAACTACTCCAGGAATTTCATCAGGAGATCTGGGTTGAAATGCATATTTTACAACAGGATTTGCCATTCCAATGATATCACTTTCCTGAAATGCATCTTTTCCTATCATCGATACTGGAACTTGACCAGTAACTGCAATCATAGGAGCAGAGTCAGCTTGAGCAGTAGCAATTCCAGTTAGAATGTTAGTAGCACCAGGTCCGGATGTTGCAAAACATACACCAGGTTTTCTACTAACTCGTCCAAATCCATC
>DASSYQ010000121.1:0-9080 GCA_035703205.1 Nitrosarchaeum sp. | reverse complement strand
TTTTTCAAATTTTGCATCACTATCTGTTTTTAGATTGTCTCTCCAATAATCAACTAGGGATTCATAATTTTTTGGAGTGAATTTTCTGCCTCGAAGATATTCAAAGGTTTTTTCATCGGGTGCAATAAGACCTGCACGTGCGCCTGCTTCAATAGACATGTTACAAATTGTCATTCTTTGTTCCATTGAAAGATCACTGATGCCATCACCTCTGTATTCAATAACGGTACCATTGCCGCCAGAGGTTCCAATATTTTTGATTATTGATAATATAATGTCTTTTGCAGTAACAGCGTGAGGGTTTTTTCGTTTGCCTTCTACTCGAATTTCAAAAGGTCTTGGTTTTTCTAGCCAAAGAGTTTGTGATGCTAAAACGTGTTCAACTTCACTTGTTCCAATTCCAAATGCCAATGCTCCAAAGGCTCCATGTGTAGAAGTATGACTATCACCGCAAACAATGGTAGTTCCAGGTAATGTAATTCCTAATTGAGGTCCAATCACATGAACAATTCCTTGATTAGGACTGTTAATATCAAACAATTGAATTCCAAAGTCCTTACAATTTTTTTCCAGAGTTTGTATTTGAACTGCAGATGTTTGATCTAAAATGGGAAGTTTTCTATTACTTGTTGGAACATTGTGATCCATGGTGGCAATTGTAAGATCAGGTCTTCTAACAGATCTATCATTCATTCGAAGCCCATCAAATGCTTGAGGAGAAGTTACTTCATGTACAAGATGTCTGTCAATATAGATTAGAGAAGGTCCACTTTCTTTTTCCACAACAATGTGAGCATCCCAAATTTTTTCAAAAAGTGTTTTTCCCATTTCAATCCTAGTTGGGTTTGTATTTGAATAGACCGCCTGCTTCTATTATTTTTCCAATAATTTCCGAGAAGGGTTTCATCTTGTATGTTTTATTTTTTGTGAGATTTTTTATTTCATTTGTATGAATGTTGATATCGATTTGATCACCTTCAGAAATATCAGAATATGCATCCTCCTCAATTTCTATTGGCAACAAAAATGCGCCATCAACTGCATTTCTATAAAATATTCTTGCAAAAGAGAGAGCAAGTACTGCCTTTATTCCAGAATGAGAAAGGGCAATCGGGGCATGTTCACGAGATGAGCCACAACCAAAGTTTCTTCCAGATAAGATAAAATCGCCTTCTTTTACCTTTGAGCGAAAATTTGGATCTAGTCCTTCCATAGCATGTAATGCAAGCTCGGCGTAATCATGGACTTTGAGATACTGTCCAGGTATAATGACATCAGTATCAATATTGTCTCTTGCGTATTTTATGACGTTTCCTTTCAATTCAAATCCCTCGGATCAGTTATCTTACCAGTAACTGCAGAAGCCGCGGCTACAAGTGGTGAGGAAAGATATGTCTGTGAATCAACATGACCCATCCTACCAGGAAAGTTTCTATTGGTAGTACTAATACAAATTTCATCTTTTGCCAAAACTCCCATGTGTGCACCACAACATGCTCCACAGGTTGGTGGACCAACGGTGACTCCCGCATCTAAAAATATTTTTAGTAATCCAGTTTCCATTGCACGTTTGTAAATAGAAATTGAAGCGGGCAAGATTTCAGTTCTAATCTTAACTTTTCTTCCTTTGAGAATTTTAGCTGCAGCTTCCAGATCCTCGTATTTTGCACCAGTACAAGAGCCAATGTACGATTTATCTAATTCGACAGAGGGTGCTTCTCGAACTATGGAAATATTTTCAGGAGAAAATGGTTTTGCTACAAGTGGTTCCATTTCGGAACCTTCGTATTCGTATATTTTTTCATATTCTGCATCATCGTCTCCTTTAACTAATGAAATATTTTTTGCTCCCCTACTTGTAAGATAATCAACTACTTTTTGATCAGGTTCTACTATTCCATTTTTAGCACCAGCTTCTGTAGTCATGTTACATAAAGTCAATCTACTCTCAACAGACATTTCACTGATTCCACTTCCACCAAATTGCATTGTTTTGTATGCTCCTCCCTCTGTACTAATATCACCGATAATCTTTAGAATAAAGTCTTTAGCCATTACATGTTCTGGGAGTTTTCCATTTAGCTTAAAGTATAATGTTTGAGGAACTTTGAACCAAATTTTTCCATGTAATAAAACATAGGCAACATCAGTATGACCCAATCCACAAGCAAATGATCCTAAAGCACCAGTTGTATTTGTGTGAGAATCACCGCCAACATAAACTTCACCGGGTAACACTAGTGCTTCTTCATGTGATAAGGTGTGACAAATTCCATATTGTCCCATTCCATACTTGAAGTGTTTTTCAATCCCATAATTTTTTGTAAAATTAGATAATTTCACAATATTTTCAGCTGAGATCTTATCAGCAGAAGGAACAAAATGATCTTCTGCAACCCAAACTTTTGTCGGATCCCATAATTTATCAACATTAACACCTTGTTTTTTTAATTTATCAAATACTTTGATCACACCTGGGCCAGATACATCATGGACCATTACTTTGTCTACATTTGCAAAAATTACGTCGTCTGGGACATCTCGTTGTCTCCCTGAAGCACGTGCAAGTATTTTCTCAGTAATGTTCATAATCGAAAAAGCCAATTCTACAGATTAAAAGCTTTTCAGAAGAGTTTAGAATCTAGGATTTTCGTTCAAGATATTCTTTGAATTTTGGAAGTGTTTGTTCTTGATACCATGTAATTACCTTATGACAATCATCACATACCATCATGATTTGACCGTCAAATTCTTTGGCATGGTGTTCAGTAAGGTTATCCTTGATTTTGTTGCAGACCAGACAGTTGCCTACCTTTGTCATTACCATATCAAATCATAAATTTTCCAATAAATTAAGCATTTGGGAACAAAAAGAAAGCAGAATCTATGTTTAGGAATAAAGATCATACAATCAGAATGGTCTTCACGAATTTCTCTGAATTTCAGGATGGTGAAATTAAGAAAACCTTATTTCAGAACAATAAAAAAGAAAAGAAATACACAACATATTATGTCTTTGACCGTATCACCCTTAGTTTCAGAAAGAAAAGAAGACGAATTCGATGTATTTGAGGCGTTATTAGAGACATTAGACAAAAATAATGAAAAATTACAAGAAGGGGATGTTATTGTAATATCAACGAAATACATCTCCAATTCTCAAGGAAGATTAATTGATTTAAACAATGTAAAGACATCAAAGGAAGGAACTGATATTTCCAAGAAGTTTCAAATGAAAGCTGAAATTGCAGAGATAATTTTAAGAGAATCAGATAAAATCTTTGGAGGCATTTCAGGTTTTGTTATTACTTCAGCTGATAACATAATGGCTCCAAATGCAGGAATCGATAAATCAAATGCCAAAAAGGGAAAAATAATACTATATCCAAAAAACCCCTATCTTATAGCAGAACAGATCAGAAGAAAAATTTTTTTAAAATTTTTAATCCATGTGGGAATTATTTTGGTAGATAGTAGATTGATGCCATCTCGTATAGGAACATCAGGTGTTGCTGTATCTTGTGCAGGAATAGAACCAGTATTAGACATGAGAGCTGAAAAAGATCTTGATGGAAATCCATTAAAAGTAACTTTCCAAGCAGTTGTTGACAATCTTGCAACAATTGCAAATCACAAAATGGGTGAGGCAGCAGAATCAAGACCTTTTGCAATTGTCAGGGATTCAGGAGCAAAACTCACAGATAGAAAAATTAGCCCAACAGAGATGGCAATATCCCCAGATCAGTGCGTATATGTTAGAGGTCTGACAAATCCAACTAATAGTTAGAATATGAATCAGTTCTGCTTTAAATAGAGGTTTTTGGAGGACAGAAATATGGAATACCTAACAAGATATCCCAAAACAATTTCATTTCTGGACGGATTAAAACATAGCATTAATGTGGATAACAAAGGGGTAGAACAGCTTCATATCGTAGTCAAAAACAGTTTTGATGAATTAATGAAAATTTTTACAGCTGAGGGATTTACCAAAGTCAAATTAGAACATAAACAACCAAACCAAATTGGGAACGGTTTGAACCTTAAGCTAAAGAAACCTTGGGAAATGCATGTAAGAATGGTTGATCTTAAAAAAGGATTAATCGGAATACATGCAGAAGTTGAAGTTTCAAGAGATTATCTTCAGCATTTAGTGTCACAAAGAACGCCTGTGATATACGAGGTAGAAGAAATATTGAAAAAATACCAAGTAGAATATAGAATCTGGCACGACAAAATCAAAAAAAATGTTCATATGATTTTTGATAATTATAAGGTAAAGCTTGCAACACCCAGCATTCCAGTTTTTGCGTGGAAGCCAATGTTATTTGTGATTGGAACGGTTAGCATATTTTACCTATGGAAATTCGTCAACACAATCTAAAATAATCAAAAAAATAAAAATAGACTTTATCAGATACCAAGAGATTCTTCTTTGGTTAGTTCAAGATAGACTTTATCGCCTACGGATAAGCCCATTTCTTTGTATTCATGCATCTCAAGTTTAAGCTGTGTTACACCGCTTTGCATTCCCATTCCGCCCATTCCGGCAAACATTTTGTTGAGATCTTTCATCATATCATTGACGCTAGTGAATCCCATCACTTTTGGACCACCAAATTGAGGAGTTGTTGCTGTTCCTTCTTTGAGATCTTTAACGGAAGATAAAGAAACTACAACGTAGGGTGCACCATCAGGTGCTGCATCAATACTTCTTACTACAAATTCCTTTTTCATTAAGGAGTATTTCCTATTCTATAATTTTAATTTTGATGAGAATCTAAGCCTAACTAAGCGAGATTTGAAGCTTTAATTACAATTTTTATGATTTCTAATTAGTGTTTGACGAGAATCTGAAAATATCCCTGCAGTATTATGGAATATCACCATGGGAGATTGAAGTAATTTACGGGTATTTGAATTCTAGATTTTCAGTTACTCAAGAAGAGATTGAAGCAAACGATGATAATTTTGTCAGTTTTTTGAATTTGGATATACCGCTTGCTTTTAATGAAGAATTTTTCAAATGGTTTGATTTTAGACGTTGGGAAAAAATGAAGGCAGTTTTCAAAGAAATGAAAAGGCGTAGGGGAACTGGAAATGCTCTAAAGATAAACATCAATTTCTTAGGAAAACCAAAAATAGTTTTTGTATTAGATACAGAAGACAGACAATGGTATGACAATGCAATTGAAAAGATAGATTTTGTTTTAGAATTGCTTCCATATCATTTAGATCCAGAAAAATTACCATCAGATGTTTTAGAAATAATTTACAAGTTTGATCCTGAATCAATAAGATGGCGTCTTAATACTGCAACATCAGAAAACAAAAGGTATGTTTTCAGAGGAGATAGATGGAATGCAGTTATTTGAGATCTTTTTGAAGCGGTTCAAGTAAACCGTGTAGTTCTTTATATTTTGACTCTAAGAATTCTAATGCATCATCGAGTTTTTTTGATTTACCATATTTGTAGCGTATCAGTTCACGATGATGCCAAAATGTTTTGCCATCCTCAACTGAAATAGTTGTAAAATAATCAGTTCCTTTTAGAGTGTCTGGAAGTTTAACATCATGTGGAAAAAGTAGCTCAACGATAAACCATTCATCTGCATCTGGATAATCCGAGCCAGTATCAACATCAAAAAATACATGTAGTAAATCAGATTGCATCAGACCATCGTCGATTATAGAAGGATGTTTAACTCCAGATTTTTTAAAATCTAGATTAACTAATTGCGGCTCAAAGAAGCCTTTGATTATTGATTTTCTAAATATTTTATTTGCTTCGTTTATGTTCAACAGCAAGGTGATCTAAAAATAAACTAGTCTATAACTCATTAGGTCACAAGTACCCTAAACTCTGAGGGAATCAAGTATTTCTGAAACATCAGTTGTAGGTAACCCGTTTTCTGAAATTTTTTGTTTGGCAGGAGGATTTTCAAGATAGTTTGGGATTTTATCAGTGAGTCTAGTAGAATATTGAGAAATTATTTCATTTTGATAAAATATGCCTATGGGAATTTTATTGCCCCATTCTAAAGATTTTATCAAGGCCTGAGATAGTTTTTCATTTACTTCTGTTTCATCACCGTAATGCACAATAGGATCAAAATGGGTGTCTTCAAGTTTATAGATTCTAGAATGTCTTTCCATAGACTCTTGTGCTAGATCAACTCCAGCATACCAATCTCGTGTATTGATGTCATTGTAAGTTGGACATGGTTGCAACACATCAAGAAAGGAAAGACCCTTATGACGAACAGCTTTGACAATTAGATCTTTTAGATGTCTTACATCATAAGAATAACCTCGTGCGACAAATGTAAAACCGCTTGCTACTGCCAATCCAATTGGATTTACGTTATAATTTGTATTTGGAGAAGGAAGTGATTTTGTTTTCTCACCAAGTTTTAACGTTGGAGAAGCTTGTCCTTTAGTCAAGCCATACACTCCATTATCAAATATTATGTAGGTCATGTCAATATTGCGTCTACCGGCTGCAACAAAGTGGCCTGCACCTATTCCCAACCCATCGCCGTCACCGCCTACAGCTACAACAGTCATCTCAGGATTAGCAAGTTTCCCTCCCTGAGCAAAAGTCAAAACCCTTCCATGTAATGTGTGAACACCATATGTATTGATAAAATGAGTTGTCTTTCCAGAACAACCAATGCCGGAGAAAATTGTTGCTTTGTCACGTTCTATCCCCATTTCTGCCAATGCCATTTGTAGTGCATTGACTATTCCAAAATCACCACATCCTGGACACCAATCATTATGTACTTCAGTTTTGTAATCAGCTAGTTTAAGCGCCATGACTTAGAACCTCTCTTTTGTTTGCCTTATTTTCAACTATCTTTTTTAGTGAATCATAAATTTCAGTGCTGGTCATTCCTCTTCCAGTATATTTTAGTATAAAATAATCAATCTCTCGAGATATGTTTTGCTTGAATATTTTTCCTAATTGTCCCGAATGGTTGGCTTCAATGTCGATGATTGTTTTTGTATTTTTTAGAAGTGATTTTACATAATCAGATGGGAAAGGATGAATTAGCTTGATTTGGATAAATCCCACATTGATTCCTTCTTTTTTTAGCATAGCGATGGCATCCAAAATAGGACCTTTTGTAGAACCCCAGGAAATTATCGTATAATCATAAACACCAAATGAAACAACTTGTTCATTAGATGGGATTCTTTGTGTCACCAAATCCAATCTAGACATTCTCTTATCCATCATTTTGATACGAACTTGTGGATCTTCTGTAATATGACCAAATTCATCTGATTCATCACCAGTATTCCAAAATACACCATTGTCCAATCCTAATCTAGAACGTGGAGAAATCCCATCATCAGTAAAAGCAAATCGCTTGTATTCCCCCTCGACTTTATCTAACAATAGACCTCTATCAATTGAGATCTTTTTAGGATCAAATTTTTTGCAGGTAACAACAGAGCTTGAAAGAAATTTGTCCATCATATGAATAACTGGAATTTGATAAACATCTGCATAATTAAAGCACCTTCCAGTATCATAGAAGCTTTCTTCTATATCACCAGAAGCATAGACTATTTTTGGAAAATCACCATGTCCTGCATGAACTGCAAAGAGCAAATCATCTTGTCCATGCCTTGTAGGTAAACCTGTTGAAGGTCCACTTCTTTGATACAAAGTAATCACGATTGGTACTTCATTGATGCCAGCCCAACCAAGAGCTTCTGTCATCAATGCAAATCCCGGTCCAGAAGTAGACGTTGAAGAACGTGCACCAGTTAATGCAGCACCAATCATCATGCCCATTGCAGATATCTCATCTTCTGTTTGAATTACAAGAGTCGAACCAGGCCTATCGTTTTGAATTTCTAAAAGTTCATGAGATTCTAAATATACACTCTCATCAGATGCAGGAGTAATAGGATAGTAGGATTGAAATCTACAACCACTAACCATTTTTCCTATTGATGTTCCAAAATGACCCTGAACAAGAATGGTATCAGGTTGTTTAGTAGTTCCAGTTAAAGTATATTGAAAATTATTAAATTTTGATTTGGCATAGTCATATGCAAAATCTGCTGCTTGCTTGTTAATTTCTGCTATCTGAGGTTTTTTTGAAAATATAGAATCAATGGATTGAAGCAAAGGATCAAGAGGCATTTTAATCAGCCCTAGCGATAATGAAACGGCAAGCACGTTAAACAATCTTACAAGTCCCCTTAGTTTTGGATTTTCTGTCTTCTCAGCAAGAGTTGTCAGTATTTCTCGAAATGATACAGGATAAAGATTTACACCGTTTTCTTTTGCAATCTCAAGTACTCCAGCAATTGTGAAAGGTTTGTTTTTTGATTCTAATTCTTTGTGTAATCTTTCTTTGAAATAATTATCAAGGGTATGAACTTCATCAGTGGATGTCTTGTCTAAATCAGAATCATAGATAATTCCACCACCTTTAGGAACTTCATTAAAATGTCTGAAAATGGTTTCGGCATCAAATGAGGCCATCAATGTGACATCATTTACATTTGAATGAATTTCTTCATCAGAGACTCTGACTGCAAAATAGCTGTGCTCTCCTTTAATATTAGAATAAAATTCCCTCTTGCCAAAAATTCGATATCCCATTTCTGCACAAACTTTGGAAAAGACATTAGCTCCAGAATCCACACCACTTCCCTGTGGACCTCCAATTAACCAAGTAAAATCAGTAGAACCCATATACAACATTCTCATTTTTTCGATATTAATAATATGATGGATGAATTATGCTAACCACCAGTAGCTGAATCAAATAACGCACATTCGCATTTATCTCGTTCACCACAATATGGACATACACAGACACATTTTTCAATAGAATTCCCACATTCAACACAAATTGCAAATTCTTCTTCCTCAGTATTTGACATCTTATCATCTAGAAAGAAATCGTATAAATGGTTTGAGATAAATCTCATGAATGATGGAAAAAAAACGAGTTTTTCTTACCAGAACACTTCACGATTTTGCATTAAAAGAATTAAAAAAAAGATATGAAATAGAAATTCATTCAGGCAAGATTCCAATTCCTAAAACAAAA
>DASSYQ010000067.1:0-6052 GCA_035703205.1 Nitrosarchaeum sp. | reverse complement strand
CCTTTAGTATTGTAATTATTTCACGAATGTAAATTGTTCTTGGCATTTGCATATTTTGCAAGTCTCTGGCAAAAAAGAGTTTGTATTATGTTAACTGGCATCCAGCATTTTGATTCAAACAAAAACCGTTCTTTTAATTATTTGAATCAAAACGTTAGGTATTCTGTGTATTTCCTAATCTAGCCAATTAACAAATACTGCTATGCTGCCCATGAAATATGTCTTTAGTTTGTAATTTCAAGTTAGACTCATGTTACTATTTCATCTAGACGACCTTCTTCTTGTGCACGTCTTATCTCCATTGCTATTCTTCTACCCACTCCAAATGTTTTGCCGTACTGGTATTTTGTGTATGGGCTAGTTGTTGCTACAATTGGGTTTCCTGGAACGCGTAATGACACATCATAAACAACCAACTCCAAATCCTTTGTAATCACACTCTGCAGTGAAAACGGTCCGATGATTCCTGGGGAATACTCTTTTTTGACAGCAGCTACGAACTTGTCCCCCATCTTGATTACTTTTTCAAGCAATGACTCTCTGATGCTAGCTGGGGTATGGCCTACTTCGATATTTTGCAAATCAATGTTAATGTCTAGTTGCTGTTTTGCAGGAAGTGCATTAAAATCATGAACGTTTGTTTGCAGTCTTCGCTCGATTCCAATAAAATCCACCTGCTTTGATATTGGCGTGTGAAAGAAATTAAAATTCATGTATGTGCCAATTGCAAGTTCTTCAATGCTTGCTTTTTCTAGGCCCTTTCTTGAAATTAATCCCTGTTTTATTTTTGCTTCTGATTTTTCTTTATAGTCTTTATATGATGACACTGTGAAAAATGCCCGCTCTAGCGGCCTTTTTAGTTCCTGCACCTTTACGATACATGGCTTGTTGATGCTTTTTGGGTCTTTGAATAATTTTGGAAATTTTATTTTCGCTTTCTCTAGTAGAAAGTATTGGTTTCTTTTTGCGGTTCTCTCTTCTGCTTGGAATAGTTTTCTGTTTCCAAATATTGGAACCTTAAATGAGTTCTCCAAGGTTTTGTATCCAAGATACACTGTTAGGGATCTGTGAGGAACAATTATGACGTTAGAATCTCGCATGGCTTTTTGATTTTTAGCCGATGCCATGTCTTTGAATTTATTTAAAACTACAATCTCATCAGCTATTCTGCCAAATCTCTGGTATGGCTCTTCTCTGCCTTTCTGACAGTACACTATAGTCTGAAAATTTTCATCTTTTGCTCCATCCATTACTTCCAGCGCCGAATGACTTCCCATCACTCCTATTCTTACATCTGAATATCCGCTTACAATTTTTTTAATCTCAGAATTATTAATCACATGTTAACTAGAAAGCAGGAGCTAATATAGCTAATTTTCAATTATTTGGATCGATCTTATGATCACAAGATTTTTCTTAAAAGACTTGTATGTAATTATGTGCTATATTCTCTTGAATTGCAGATGCTCGGAGTAATTTTATTCTCCGCAATGACTGTGGGTGGAATCTCTTTATGGCTCAAAAGGAGAAGGGAGAATAAATTAGATGCATATGGCGATGAGGCACAAAACATCTAATCTGCAAGTGCCAACTTTCTATTTTTATCTAATAGATAAAATACCATGATGTTTCAGATAACTCATGAAACTAATAGTTGGCATTACTGGCAGCACGGGCGTTATCTATGGAATTCGTTTGTTAGAGGTTCTCAAGAAATTAGGTGTCGAAACACATCTGATAATGTCTGAATGGGCCATCAAGTGCATTTCTATGGAGACTGCCTTTGAACTTGATCATGTCAAATCACTTGCAACAAATTTCTCCGATGAAAAAAATATGGCGTCTAGCGTTTCTAGTGGAACACACAAAGTCGATGGCATGATTGTTGCACCATGTAGTATGAAAACACTATCTGCAATTGCCAATGGGTATGATGATACTCTTGTAGCAAGGGCAGCTGGAGTTACAATCAAAGAATCCAGAAAACTGATCTTAATGGTAAGAGAGACTCCTCTTTCTGCAATTCATCTTGAAAATATGCTCAAGCTGTCCAGATTGGGTGTTGTAATTTTGCCTCCTGTGACAGAATTTTATACAAAACCAAAAACCATTGACGATATTGTAAATCACGGTGTTGGGAAATGTTTGGACCAATTTGATCTAGAGCACGGTTTATACCCCCGCTGGGGCACTTTCTAAATCACAATTGCCAAAAATTGTATCTGAAAAAATCATAAAGGCTGACAGAAAAAAAGTCTTTGAACTTGCAACAAACTATGAAAATCTCCAAAAAATTCTTCCACAATATTTCCCGTCGGTGAGAATAATCTCTGTTCGTGGAAACGTCTCTGTTGTCGAAGAGCATTTACGAATAGCTGGACAAGAACTGGTCATCATGGCAAAACATGTCATTGATGAACCAACCCTGCATGAAATTTTTATCATTGGTGGTGATGCAAAAGGGACTCACATCATTAATCGATATGAGCAAACTCCACATGGAACAAAGTTGACTGTTGAATCTAACTGGAAACTAAAAGGATTGATGAAAATGCGCAATTTTTTTGGCAACAATAAGATTTCAGATGAGTATTCTAAAATTATTGATGATTTTATTGTGATTGCAGAGCACTAGTCTGATTTTTTTTCTTTATTTTTAAACTCGTTAAGCTCTTTTTCGCCTTCGATTTTGCCTTTCTCAAACTCTGATTTTGCCTTGCCAAAAGTTTTGGCCAGTTCTGGTATTTTCTTTGCTCCAAAGATGAAAACTGCAGCTAACACTAGAATTATCAGTATCTCATTAATTCCAGGCATTGCAAGAAGAATACTCTGTAGCGTCAACTGAGATTTTACCTATGATTTAAGATTTAAATCTTTTTTACGTTTTTTATGCTCAATTATTATCATGCCTCCAAGATACAGCGCCATCATTGGCACTGAGATAAACCACATTGTAACTCCGCTTCCGTCAGGAGTGACTATTGCACCAAATACTATGATTGCAAGTATTGCATATCTTATGTTCTTTCTCCAAAACTTATCGTCTACTATTCCTGACATTGTCAATGCATACATTATCAATGGAATCTGAAATGATATGCCAAATGCAAGCAAATATTGTAAAACAAATGTGATAAAATCCATTATGTTTAGAAATGTGATCAATCCGGAAGCATCACCATACATGTAGAGAAACTCTAACATGTATGGAATTACTAAAAAATACGAAAATACACAACCTGTAATAAATAACGCCAGTGCTGGAAGCGCAATGCTGCGTGTAACTTTAATTTCACGTTCTTTTAGTGCTGGTTTTATGAACCCCACTGATTCTTTGATTATGACTGGCATTCCAACTACTATTGCTACAAGTGCCGCAACGTAAATTTGAGCAAAGAGAGCTTGTCCTGGTTGTGTCTGTATTAGTTGAACTCCTTCTGGCACTAAATTATTTTTCATGTGATTTGTAATCTGAGCTGCTATGTTGTTCACAGGGTCTAGTGCAGGATAGTATAGTTGATACCCTGCAACATCAATTGGGTACAAATGACATGAAATTACAAACACGAAAATTATCCCTATTGCAATAATTATTCTTATGACCCGCTTTCTTAGTTCCTCTAGATGCTGATTGATACCTTCAATTGATGACATCTGAGATACATCTGTCTTAAACTATTTTATCTATTTGCCTGGAATTGGGAGCAGTTTTGCTTCTGGCAATCCAGCATTTTTGAGTTCTTCCAGACTCAAATCTTTGAATTCTAAGGAGATGATGGCTTTTGTCTTGAATTTATCTTCCATATTTTTTGCTAATGCAGCTATGTCTTTACTGGAATAGATTTCTTTTGAATCTTTGAGGAATATCCTCTCTCCCTTCTCCATCATTTTTCCACCAAACTTCTCTTGAAGAAAACCTGTGATTGAAGGCAATTCATTTCTTGGTATGTTGTTGTGATAATATGTAATGCCCTTGATTGATTCATAGTCATAAGGTGTGCCGTTTCTATACATGAAAATGCCGATAAACATTGCATCTACATCAGGTTCCCTAATACATTTGATTTCCCAATTTAGTAATTTTTCCTCATTGTAGACAAATTTCTGCATTTCATCAGGAGTAATCTTCCAATATCTTGATCTTGACAATCTGTGGTATTCTTTTCTAATCTGATATAAATTTCAATGTTTGACGATGTTTTTGCGTCGTTTAGTGATTACAACTTCTATGATTAGTCCTGCAACCACTATGATCAGAACTGTAACTGCAGACCAAAGTATCTGGACTATGGGATCAACTGTTTGAATAGGTGCAGACTGCATTATCGCATCTGCAGATTCTCCTGACATTCTTGCCATCTCGTCAACTGGTAATGATTTCATTGCTACGTCTGCAGACTCTTCCGGTATTGATTTGAATGCCATCTCTGGTGCTTCTGATGGCATCGGGCTAGTTGCCGACATGTCTCCAGATGGCATCACATTTCCTTTTTGAATCATCTGTGATGAAAACCATGCAGCTATGGATACCCCTCCAAGCGTTGCCAATCTGTGAATTCTTGTAAATGAATTAAATAGCGATTTGCTCTTTTTTGCAGGCTCTGACATCATTGCAGGCAAGATGACTATTGCAAGCTTGTCTACGGTGTAAAACTTCATGTCATGAGACTTTGTATTCTTTCCAATGTTTGTGATTTTTACCACTCCTGCATCCTGCATTTTTTTTAAATGATAAATTACAAGTGGTAATGAAATTTCTGTCTTTTGCGATATTTGATTTGCAGTTAACGAATCGTTAAATAAAATTTTTAAAATTTCTCTGCTTGAATCCGAACTAAGTATCTCGCCAATTGATTTTAGCTTTGAATCCTCAGTGGATAAAATTTCGACCCTGTCTGCAATGCCTATTGTGTCTCCCTCAGTATCTTTTATGGCCTCCCCAATGTCGTCTTTCATTGAACCAGTAAAATTTTGAATCTCTTAATAATGCTTGTCGTTAAATTGAAATTTAATCAAACCTTATCTACAAAATTTTCTATTGTATAATCATGAAACATTCAAAACAAATCTTTACAGCCATGATTGCTGTACTGGTGGTCTCTGTAACTGTGGGCGCAATCTCTGTTGCCCCAAATGCAGTAGCTCAAGAAGAAGTCACTCCTTTTCCATCAAGGGAAAAAGTGATCTCTGTTACCGGTAATGCAATCTCAAGCGTAAAGCCAAACTTGGCAAACATTAGTTTTGGTGTTGAAATTCAAGAAAAAACTGCAAAAGATGCACTGGCTTCAAATTCTGAATTGATGAACAAAGTGATTGCTGCCATAAAACAAGTAGGAATCACTGATTCGGAGATCAGCACTTCCCAGTTTAACATCTATCCTGTATATGATAACTATCAGGAAAAGGAAACTGGAAGATATACCCAAGAACTAATTGGATATAGAGTAAGCAACATCATCCATGTTGAAACTCAGAATCTTGACAGTTTAGCTGCTATAATTGACGGAGCAGTTGAGGCAGGTGTAAACAGAGTAGATAGCGTATACTTTTCACTATCTCCAGAACTTGCATCAGAACTCAAAGATGATCTTTTAGAAGAAGCAGTTCTCAATGCAAAGTCAAAAGCTGAAATGGCACTAGCTCCACTAGATTACAAGATAATTGGAGTCAAGGAAGTCTCTCTTTCTGAATTTTCAATACCATACCCAATGCCAATGTATGATATGGCATACAGTGAAGGAATTGCAAAATCCTCAGCCCCAACACCGATATTTTCATCTGACCAAGATGTCAATACCAGTGTTAATGTTGTCTTCCTAATCGGAAGCAACTAATTTTTTTTATTTCAAAATTCAGCAATCATCTAAACTTGCTTTAGCAGTTATTTCTGAATTTATACATGATGCAAGTAGTAAGATAGATTAACCTCTTTTAGATTTTGGGAATTACTGATGGCTACTTTTGATGTTCATGTGACAATTGAAAACAAACCTGGAATCAGTGATCCTGAGGGTGACACAATCTTAAATGATCTGGTGTTGAAAGGCACACA
>DASSYQ010000057.1:0-117209 GCA_035703205.1 Nitrosarchaeum sp. | reverse complement strand
TTCGTCGCAGTCTTTGAAATATAGGATTATCAATTATCTTTAGTTCATGATCATAAACACGAATAAAATCATGTATAGGATCAACGATGTCTAGATAATTTTTTTTCATATGCCTATTTTCTTTGTAAATACTTGCAAAATATCTTTATGAACTTCTTGTTTTGGTTTTGATGCATCAATGATTTTCCAATGTTTGTTCTTTGCGATAGTTCTATAAATTTTAGAAATTTTTCTTAAGAATTCTTCATTTTTTTCAGATTTATCTCTGTTAGTTTTTTTTCTACGAAATGATTCGCTTTGAGTTACATCTAGCAATATAACAAGATCAGCTTTCGGAAGCCCTTCATCTAAATTTTCTAACCATTTGCGTTTCATTCCATTTGCTAAACCATAGATTAGATTAGATTGGTAGTAACGATTCATTATCAAAACAGAGTTTTTTGATTGTGCTGCCAAGATTTCATCTAGTTTTTCCCACCTATTTGCAGCTAAAAGACAGTGGATCACTTGAGGTGGAAATTTTCTCTTGCCATTAAGATATTTCGCTATTTCTTTTCCAATAGGTGTTTTATAATCAGGGAAGCTGAAAGTAGCAGTTTTGATTTTTCGTTGTTTTAATGCTTTTGCCAATAACGCAGTTTGGGTTTTCTTTCCTGCTTGGTCTCCACCTTCAATAACAATTATCATAAGTTACAAAACCAGAGAAATTAATTGATTAAAAATCTATCAAGGTTTATAACCAAAAATTAAGCACATATCTCAAAATGGGACTAGTAAAATCTATGGCAAAGGAAATGATAAAAGAGATTGGGAATAAATCAAGAGAATTTTATGAATTTGTTTTACCACCTATGGATATGTATCTAGATAATGAAAAGTTAACATTATTAATTGACATACCGGGATTTGCAAAAAAAGATATTAAATTATCGCTTGAAGGAAATATTCTTTCCATTCAGGCATGTAAAGAAATTTCTGATGAAAAAAATCACAGTATGATCTGCAATCAAAGACCCAATATCATAGATAAGAAAATAAGATTGCCTGTTGATCTTAGAGAAGGAGAAGAAGCAGTAAGTTCTGCAAAATATGAACATGGTGTATTAACAATTACAATTCCTGTTAAGAAACATGGAAAAAATATTTCAATAGAATAATCAACGTTTTCTAAATATTGTAAAAATACTCATGATTATAAGAGAACCTATCATTCCAGTTATTCCTAAAGATTCATTTGATATATACAAAACAGTAGAGCCTACAAATATTGCAGATGAGAGAATACTTCCTGAAAGCAAAACATTTGATTTTGGTTTAGCGTTTAAGAGTTGAATTGATCTGTTTTCATCAATAAATTTTTTTAATTCTGGTGCAATCGAAATAGTAGCATCAATTGATTTTGCAAATCTTTGAAAAGAATATTTTAGTTCTTCAATATATGCATCTTTAATCAAATGCTCTTCTTCTAAAATTTCTCGTAACACTTTGACAAATTTAAAATCAACTTTATGTGTTTTGTAAATTCCTTCTATTATTGATGCCATTCTCATGTACAGTGCTAGATTCTTTGGAAGAACAAATGGAAATTTACTCATTGTTTTGTTTGCAAGTTCCATTAAACTTTGTACTTCCATTTCGTCTGGCTTTTTTCCATGCATTGCACGAACAGCCAATTCTATACCTTTTTCAATTACTGAGCGGTTAAAATCAGGAGTTAACATTCCAAGATCAGCCATTGCATTAACAGTTCTTGGAGGATCTTTCTCAACTAATGCAAGATAAAGTCGAATTAGTCTTAATCTAGTTTCATTATCTAATCGTCCAACCATTCCATAATCATAAAGAATGAGTTTTCCATCGTTAGTTACAGAGATGTTTCCAGGATGGGGGTCTGCGTGAAATAACGAGTGGCGTAAAAGCATGGTGAAAAAGACCTTATGTACATCAATTACGAGTTTTTGCCTATCAATTCCCTTCTCATCTAATGCCTCTACATTAGTGATTTTGATGCCTGGAAGATATTCCATAGTAAGTACGTTTTTTGAAGAATAATCATCATATACTGAAGGAACTACTATGTTACTTTTTTTCATATCATGCTTGATTTTTTTGAGATTTGATGATTCAATGGTATAATCCATCTCTTCATGAATTGTTTCAATAAATTGAGAGAGCATTGCTCTTGCAGAAAAACGCAAATTTGGATCTACAAATCTTAATGCAATTGGAAGAATTTTTTTTAGGACTTTAAGATCCTCCTCAACAACTTTTTCAATTCCTGGTCTTTTTACTTTAACAACAATTTCTTGACCGGAAAGTTTTCCACGATAAACTTGACCCAACGATGCACCGGAAAGAGGAATGGGGTCTATACTGTCAAATTTTTCGTTAATTGGTCCTATGTCATTTTCAATTATTGGTTTTACCTGATCAAACGGAGCTGCTGGAACATTGTCTTGAAGTTTAGCAAGTTCTTCTAAGTATGGTTGCGGTAAAATATCAGCTCGTGATGAAAGCCACTGTCCTAATTTTATATAGACAGGTCCTAATGAAATGAAAGTGTTTAGAACTTTACGTGCATTCTTTCGATATTTTTCCAAATCGATATCCTTACCTTCTTTTTTTACCCATTTTCTTCTGTCTTTTCGTAATGCCAAAATTGAAGGAAGTAGTTTAATGAATATTTGAATTGTTCTTGTAGTTGACATGTTTATTCTAAATAATTTTTAATTTTTTTAGTTGCAACATATCCAACATATCCTGCAATAATTGAGGAAAGGAGAATGTTTGTTGTAGACGGTTTTTTAGATTTGTTGTTATTTAGAAATTTTTTTGCGATTTCTGAACCGCCAAGAACTGAAAATGCCAATCCAATTAGAACTTCAGGAGAATCATAAATCAAATGACCAAGTGGATCTTTTCTAGGATCAATCTTATCAGTATGAACTAGAAATTTATCATCATATTCTCTAATGTGTAAATTGCCATATCGAAATTGTTTTTTTGCGCCATTTTTTTGTCCAAGCACGGTTTCTTCAGCTCCTTTAAGCATGAATTCCCGTAATTCTTTTGGTACTTCAATTTCATCTCTTGGCATGAACGCAAGATCCATTATTTGCTTATAATCTTAGCCATACGAAAAATAGAAAACTATACTAATTTTCATGCTTGTTAATACAAACTTATTTTTTTGATTTTGATTCTTTTATTCTATCCCTGCCAAATAATACAAAACTAATAATGAATACAATCAACATGGAGATACCAGTAATGTATGCATAATTGAATCCAATTCCAGGATGATCCATTTCATGATAATTGGAAATTAGGTATGTAGCAATAAGTAGAATTGTACCAATAATTGTCAATTTTTGATGAGTTTTCAATAATTTTGATTTTTTTCTATGAATATGAATTTAATAATTACAAAAAATATTCACAGAAACGGTGTTGTTATGAATCCTACTATGCTTCCAGCTAGAAAGAGAAAAATGCCTTTTGCCATACCTGATTCACACTATTTCAACATAATCATATAACAATAATGCAAATGTCCCAAAATAGGGAATTAGAAATCAACAAAATGACATTATGGTTTTGGTTCCATTGTAGAGATCTTCTCGATCACTTGTTCAAGTTCTGCTTTGTTATCATTAATTACACGTTTTAAGACTTCAATCTCTTGGTTTAGTTGTTCCAAATTGGCACCGCCAGATTTAGTTATCTTAGTTTCTAATTCAGAAAGTAATTGTTGATTGTATTGATTAATTTTTTCTAATTCTTCTTTGTAGTTTTGTAATTTGTCATAAGGATCAGATTTTTCAATAATTGGAACATGTTTCTGATTAGTAAAATACCCAAAAGAAATTACAATTGTTCCTATAACTAAGACAGCAATCAATATGATAATAGTTAATCTCATTTTTAATCAGTGTTAGTTTTTTATTATTTCTAATTTAAAATTTGATTCTTAGCTAGGCTGCATTTTTGATTTCTTACGCCTACGAATCATATAGAGCCCTATTGCCACTACTATTACTGCTGGAATAAGAATTAGTTGTAAATCATTTCCAGATTCAATTTTTGGTGGTTCTTTTACAAATATTGTGGCATTATGTGTAAGAAATATTTCATCTCTGATACTGTCTTTGTATCTTACAGTAAGTTTAATGTCATGTTCTCCATATCTTGGTTGACCATCAAATTCTAGTGGAATGTTAAATGGTACTGGAGAGTCAGTTTCCACTTCGTCGATAAATTGAGTTTGGCTTTTAATGTTTGAATCACCTAATGCTTCAAGAGTTACAAAACCAAACAAGGCATTTTCATTTCCTTCATTAATTATTTCTCCGACAACCATTGGTTTGCCAGACAATTCAATTACTTCGATATCATACATGTTAAGATTGATCAATCCTTTAATGTAAAAATCAACAATTTTAGATACAGTTTGTAGATCACCATGTGCATTATAGTAGCTAATAGATAATGGAACTCGTAAAGTATCTCCTTTAAGATTTTCTGGTACATATACTGTTGCAGTAAGATATCTAGAAGATTTTGGTTCTATATTTCCAACATCCCAGTTAGATTCTAAGATCACCACATTTTCAATATTAGTAGTTGATGAGGAAGTTGATGCAATTTCTGTTTGAGTATTTGTAGTTACAATATCTACACTGGAGATTGGTGCAGTTCCATCATTTGAAATTTCAATTATAACATTACTTGTTTTTAAAGATGTCAGAAATGGATCTAGTGCTTTGACATTGATTATACTGTCCCCAGTAATTTTGAAGTTAAAATCAGAAAATGCAGTTCTAACTCCAGATTCTCTTAATCTAGAATAGTCTACTTTAACAGTCCCCGGATATTGTTGAATTCTAATATTTTTATCAATATTAACATAAAATGTTAGGGAGAAATTATCACCTGCCAAAGAATTAGAATCACTATCAGCAAGAATTAGTGAGTTAGGACCATCTGCTGAGGAAAATCCAACAGGAAGAGATAGCTGTCCTCTGATTCCAGTAATATCTTGTGTTCCTACATTTGCAAATACTACTGTAAATGGTACATTTTCATCACCAGGATCAATCTCAATCTTCTTATCAACAGTTCCAAAATAGGCATCAAGTAATTTCACATCACCATATTCTCTTTCAAATGGAGATTGACCAAAACCACCAGACTTGATTTGAGCAAACGAATTATCAATAACCAAGGGAAGAATAAACAATATTGTTAATGAAAATAGAATTTTATTATTTATCATACTAAAACCTCCATCTCAGAAGGTAAATCTCCTTCGAATGCTTTTCCATCTTTAATTGTAATAACTCTATCAACATCTCCGAAATGTTGTCGATCATGTGTAACAACAATGAATGTTTGATTTAGTTTTTTTGCCATTGATTTCATCAATTGGACTATTTTTTCAGATGTAACAGAATCTAAATTGCCAGTTGGTTCATCAGCTAAAACAATTGAAGGATTGTTTATCAAGCCTCTTGCAATTGCGGCTCTTTGAGCTTGCCCTCCTGAAATTTTATTTGCTCTCTTGTTAATTTGATTCTCTAATCCAACTGCTATTAGTAACTCTCTAGCATTTCTTTCTGAAGAGTCATTGATTCCTGCAATTTGTCTTGGTAATAATACATTTTCAAGAACAGTCAAATCAGTTAAGAGGTTTGAGAATTGGAAGATGAATCCTAATTTTCTGTTTCTAAATGATGATATTTTATTATCTGTTAGACTTGTTGTATCTGTTCCGTCAATGAAGACCTTACCAGTTGTTGGATGATCTAATAATCCTATCATGTTAAGTAATGTAGATTTTCCTGAGCCAGAGCTACCTACAATTAATACAAATTCTCCTTTTTCAATTGAAAATGACACATTATCCAATGCCTTTACCTGATTTTCTCCTGATCCGTAAATTTTACTTAAATTATTAATTTCAAGTACCTTAGACAGTTCTCATTGCCTCCACGGGTAATAATTTAGTCGCTCTATACGATGGATATAGTGATGCAACGATCGCTAAAATAAATGACATCACTGCAGTTTGAATGATTTTTTCCCAATTGTAGCTTACTTCTAGTGGTAAACTATTATTGAATGACATTTTTGTCTCCTTTGCATAAAATGTATAGCCCAGACCTGCTGCGGTCCCAACACCAGCACCAATTGCACCAATTATCATTCCCTGAAAAATAAAAATAATTAAAACATCTTTTCTTGTTGCTCCTATTGCTCTCATTACACCTATTTCTCGAGTTTTTCCATTAACTAGCATCATTTGAATTGTAACAATAGCAAATGCTGACGACATCATACCAAAATATCCAATCATGTTTATCATTGCAATACCAGATCTGAATCCTGCTAGTTGTTCTTCAGCAGATTCTTCTATTGTTTCTGCAAGAAAATCATCGTTAGGAAAAGCAGATAAAAAGAAATTTTTTACATCACTTGCTTTAGATGGATCATTTAGTTTTACCATGATTGAACCTGAATCACCAGGTCTATTCATTAGATCACGTAAAGTATCAATGTGAACAACTACACTATAATCAAAACCTTGTCCACCAGGTGATTTTGCTATTCCAGTAACTACAAGTCTTTTGATTTGATCTTCTCCATATCTATCAACAATCTTTAATTTTAGACTATCACCAACTTGAGCTCCTCCAAGATCTCTTGCCACATTGGAACCTAATACAATAGAATTTCTTGAAAAAACATACTGTCCGTCAGATACAGTTTCATGAACGGTAGAAGCTCGAATGTCTCTTAATGGATCAACTCCCACAACAGGAATTCTTGTTTCTTCATGCAATGTTCCAAATTTTGTCATGTTAATTGATGCAGTCGATGAAAGCCGCGGAGTAGCCGCTTCTACATATGGAATTCTTTCAAACCATTTAACTAATGCTTGATCTGATTTATCGATGTAATCTTCCTCGTCTGTGATTAGAATATCACCATTTCTATAATTTGAGATATCTCTTACAATTGCATCAAACAACCCCTGAAAAATAACAAAATTAACATGGATTACCAAAATTCCAATTGTCACAGCTAAAACTGCACCAATTAGACTACCCTTTTTGTTAAAGAGCATTCTTTTTGCCAAACGTAATCGATATTCCACGATAAGAATAAAAATAGTCTAATATTTAATGTATATTATGTATAGTGCTAACATTATAGACAATTTTATATTTTATTAGTTACTAACAAACATTATGAGGCTGATTCAGGTGAAGAATTGGACATTTTAGATATCAAAATTCTAAGCAGGCTCTTGAATAATTGTAGAGAATCAGATAGACAGATTGGAAAAGAATTAGGGATTTCAGGCGGTGCCGTTAGAGCACGAATCAAGAAAATGCAAGAGAAGAAGATAATTGAGAAATTTACCATTAAAGTTGAGCCACCTGTCTTGGGATTAGGTGTTTTGTACATAGTAGTTTCAGGTCAAAATATTAAAGAAATTTTAGAGCAGATTAGTTTGGTTGGAGAACCATTTTTTGTTGTACCATGTGTTGGTGGAATCACAGTTTGTAGTATTGTGATAAAAGAAGATTTGCAACAAAAAATCATACTTGCAAATAAATTAATGAAAGATGTTAGAGTATTATCTATCTTTGAAGCAGAAAATCCAGGATTTAGTTCCAATTTAACTAAAACAGATTTAGAAATTTTAGAACAATTAATTAGAGAACCAAGACAGAAAATTGAGAATATATCAAAAGATACAAGATTATCTACAAAAACAATTACAAGATGTATTGATAAATTACAAGAAAATGATGGTATTCAATTTACAGTAATTTATGATCCAACAAAAATTGAGAATTTTATTCCATTTGCAGTACTTGCTTGGATTGAAGGTGATCTTAGAGAAATGTTAGAAAAAATGAAGGACATATTTGAAGAATCATTTATGCAGATACCATTTATTGCAAAAAATCAAATTGTATTATTTATGTATAGTCAAGACATATTTGAAATGGATGAATTAGCTCAAAGAGTTAGGAACATGGATGGTGTAAACTCTGCAGATTTATTTATTCCAAAAACAATATCTTTTCCTTTAAAATGGTTAGAACAATCAATTGATGATGCAAAGAAATCACCTACACTTCATCTTTCATATCAAACCAATTAAATAATAACAAAACCTAGAGATAACCATGAAAAAGAAAAAGATCTATGAAGGTAAAATTTTAGGTCTTAGTATTTATGATTTAGTAATTGAAGGCAGAAAAGTAAAACGTGAGGTGATAGAGCACAGAGGAGCAGCTGCAATGTTAGCATTTGATGAAAATAACAAAGTAGTCCTTGTAAAACAACATAGATTTCCTCACGGATATGTAATTGAGATTCCTGCAGGGACCTTGGAAAAAAGAGAAGATCCTAAGAAATGTGCATTTAGGGAATTAAAAGAGGAAACTGGTTATAAGGCTAAAAAAATGACGCATCTAATTACCTACTATCCATCTATAGGTTACAATACTGAGGCTATTCACTGCTTTGTAGCCTCAGGCTTAGAGAAAATAGCAGATCTGAAGTTGGATGAAGATGAAATATTATCAGTCGTAAAGATAGATCTTAAAAAACTGATTTCAATGATCAAAAATGGAAAAATTCAGGATTCAAAAACAATTTGTGCAGTGTTGACATATGCTACAAAAAATAAGTTGTATTAATTATTTATTATAAATTGGTTTTACAAGATCTGCAACGTCAGCCCAAGATTTTGCAATTCGTTCAAACATATAAACAAGATCAAGTAAATCAATCGGAATTTGTTTTTTATTTCCTATTGTAGTTCTAAGTTTAGAGAGATTTTCTTGATATTTTTTATGTAGTGATATAGCTTCTATGGCTAAACGTCTATCAGGTTTAGTAAATGCGTCTATAGATTTTTCTGCAAGAATATTAAAATTTTTTACTATATCAAAAATTTTCTTCAGGTGTTCATTTGACAAAGAAGAATTATAAATAAAATTGGCAAGTTCTACTATTGTATCACCCGCATTTTCTAAAAGATTAGCTGCTACTCTATAATCTAAAATATCAATATTTTCTAAATTAAATACATTAGCTAATCTTTTATCAACAAGTGTACTTCTGATTAAACGCACTAAAAGAAAATATTGTCTATTAACTTCAACATCTCTTTTTGATAATGTTTGTAGATTGGATTTATCATCTAAAATTAATCCATTTGATACATCATCATACATTCCAAGTGCAATAGAACTCATTCTTTTTAGAATTTTTTCTGGATTCAGTGTTGTTGCATCTAAAAGAAATTGCATGTTAATATGTGAAGCATCTTCTTCAATGATTTCCATACCAACTAATCGTCTCATTGAATTTCGAATTTTTTCTCTATCTTCACCAGGTATAATTGATTTTGAAATAATTTGTATAATGTCATATCCTAAAAGATAAGCGCCAGTGATATCAGCTACAATATTTTCGTCTTTAGGTAATGGATAAGAAATTACAAGTTCTTTTGTAGGACGCATTTCTTTGTTTGCAGAGATTGATATTGTATCTTGTCCAGTTTCCAGCTCCACTTGGCTACTTTTATCTAAATTATTGGCAATTATCCATTCTTTAGGTAATGAAACTAGAATGCTACTACCAATCCTTTGCAGGCGTCGAATGAATTTAGTCAATTTATACTAATTTAATTAATTTAAGCCATATTCTTATATTTTATGTGAAATTTAAACTGAAATCAATGGAGGCAACTGCATTTTGTCCTGCACACATTACAGGTTTTTTCAAAGCCTACTTAGAAGAGGATAAGCAAAAAAATCCTGAAAAATTGGGTTCTATGGGAGCAGGATTTTCAATTAGAGAAGGAGTTACTACTCATATCAAGATTTTACCTAGAATTAATCAAGAATCAAATTTTAAGATCACTACTATAGGATATCAATCAGATAAGACAGATGTTTCAGAATATGTGTTAAATGAATTTTTGAAGTTAGGAAATTTTGAAAATATGTTTTTTGACATTAAACATGAGATAACAATACCAGTTGGATATGGTTTAGGTTCTAGTAGTGCTGTTGCATTATCATTATCATATGCGTTAGATCATGTTCTTAAAACAAGATTAGATCAAACAGTTATTGGTCAAATTGCACATAATGCTGAAATAAATTGCAAGACAGGATTAGGTGATGTGTTAGCATCATATCATGGTGGTTTTGAAATAAGGGTTAAACCAGGAGCACCAGGAATAGGTCAAGTGGAAAAAATCAATACAAAAAATATTTCTATAATTATGATTTGCTTTTCACCAATTTCAACTAACAAATTCATTAAAGAACGTCTTTCTCAAATTAACGGTCTTGGTGGAAAAATGGTTAACAAACTACTAGAATCAAAAGATTATGGACATTTTCAGGATATGTCTTTAGAATTTGCAAAATATGTACAAGTGATGACTTTAAGAATGGAAAAATTAATTCAAGAATTAGCTTCAAATGGAATAAAATGTGGTGTGGCACTTTTTGGTGAAACTGTATTTACAATGATACCAAAAGAGAAAGAAGATCATGTTTTACAAATTTTACAAAAATATCCTGATGGAATAATTATAAGATCAGAATTAGATAATCACGGAGCAAGAGTGCTCAGTAATTAATTGAATGTCAATGTCATTAATTCCGAAATCTCATCCTAGGGCAAAGTCTCTTTTAATTAGAGAAAAATTAGTTACCGGCTTTGAACAAGGATTAGTGGCTAAGGAAGGTCTTTTGGCACATGGTAGAGGAGAGGCTTTTGATTACTTACTTGGTGAAAAAACAAACAAGACGGCAAAACTAGCAATCAAGGCAGCTGCTGCACAAATTCTTTTGGCAGATTTACCTGTAATCTCTGTTAATGGTAATATCGCTGC
This sequence comes from Nitrosarchaeum sp., assembly GCA_035703205.1. Taxonomy (GTDB): domain Archaea; phylum Thermoproteota; class Nitrososphaeria; order Nitrososphaerales; family Nitrosopumilaceae; genus Nitrosarchaeum. The sequence goes on along the minus strand of DASSYQ010000057.1, from coordinate 106,276 downwards.
ATTATGTCCAAAAGAAATAGTCAGACTTGCAAATACATCTGGAGCAAAAATAGAAGTAAACCTGTTTTATGTTAATGAGAAACGAAAACAGAATATCGTTAGGACACTCAAAAAAAGTGGTGCAAAGGAGATTTTAGGTATAAATCATGATTTATCGACTACGTTATCAGGACTAGATTCAGCAAGAAGGATAGTTGACAAAAATGGAATTTTTGCTGCAGATGTAGTAATTGTTCCATTAGAAGACGGAGATAGAACTATGGCATTAAGAAAAGCTGGAAAGATAGTCATAACGTTTGATCTAAATCCACTTTCAAGAACTTCACAAACTGCCAATATAACAATAATAGATAATGTTACACGAGCAATGGATCTGTTGATTATAACGTGTAAAAAATTATCAAAAAAGAACAAGAAAACACTTGAAAGAATAGTGAAGGATTTCAATAACAAAAAAAATCTTGCAGATAATATTGTCGAAATTAAGGATTATCTAACGAGGAGATCACATATTGCATAAATCAGTTTATGATATTATAAAAATGAAAAAGGATGGAAAAAAAATCTCGGCGATTACAAGTTATGATTATACACTTGCATCATTATGTGATAAATCTGGAATAGATATACTACTAGTTGGAGATAGTGCAGGAATGGTAATGCTTGGTTATGAAAATACTATTCCAGTAACAATGGAACAAATGTGTATGTTTACTGAGGCAGTTAGCAGAGCAAGAAAAAATGCTTTGTTGGTTGCAGATTTACCATTTATGTCATATCAAGCAAGTATTGAAGATGCAATTAAAAATTCAGGGAGATTAATAAGATCTGGAGCTGATGCTGTAAAACTTGAGGGCGGAATTTCTATGTCAGAAACGATCAATGCAATTGTAGATGTTGGAATTCCAGTTATGGGCCATATTGGTTTGCAACCACAAACAACAATGTTATCAGAAGGATACAAAGTACAAGGAAGAACAAAAGATGCTGCAATAAAATTAATTGAAGATGCAAAAAAACTAGAAGAAGCTGGTGTATTCAGCATTGCGTTAGAAATGATAAGTCATGAAGTGGCACAAATAATTTCTGAAACTGTTAGTGTGCCTACTATTGGAATCGGTTCAGGTGTTGGATGTGATGGTCAGATATTAGTTGTACAGGATTTGTTGGGCATGTTTGAAAAAATCAAGCCAAAATTTGCAAAAAGATACTTGAGTTTATCTGAAGATATTGTAAAAGCAGTTGAAAACTACAAAAAAGATGTAGAAATGGGCACATTTCCTACGCAAGAGAATTGGTTTTCGATGGATGATGATGAATTAAAAAAACTACGAGAGAAAATTGACAGTTAAAAAGAAAATTATCAATAAAAAGAATCACCCTTCGTTAGATATTGTAAGTTCTTATGGTATTGAGCTCTCAGGTAAAAAAATTGTTCTTTGTGTTGCAGGAAGTGTTGCAGCATACAAAGCAATTGAATTAGCAAGGTTGTTAATGAGACATGGTGCAGATGTTACATGTGTGACAAGTGACGCAGTTACAAAACTAATACAACCAGATTATTTCAAGTGGGCAACTGGCAACGAAGTTATAACAAAATTAACAGGAGAATTAGAACACATTAGATTAGCAGATTATAATCAATCAGATCTTATCATAGTATATCCTGCTACTGCAAATACACTTGGAAAATTAGCTAATGGTATTGACGATACACCAATATCTACTGTACTTACGGTTGGATTTGGTTCAAAGATTCCAATTTTGATGTGTCTTGCTATGCATGAATCTATGTATGATAATGCAGCTGTAAAAAAGAATGTAGAATTTTTAAAAAATAAAATAGAATTTTTGTCACCACAAATGATTGAAGGAAAAGCAAAAGCGCCTGAGCCAGAAGACGTTTTAGAATACGTGTTAAGAAAATTTGGGTTTTCATCTATTTTAAAAAATAAAAAAGTGTTAATCACTGCTGGACCAACAATTGAATATATTGATCCAATTCGTATAATCACAAATCAAAGTTCAGGGAAAACTGGTGTATTGTTGACTTCAGAATTAATTTCTTCAGGAGCCAAAGTCACTTTGATTTATGGTCCTGGAATTGAAAAACCACCAAAGGGTGCAAAGGTAATTAAAATTTTTACAAGTAAAGAAATGTTTGATGTTGTGAAAAAAGAAATGAGAAAAGAATTTGACATAGTAATAATGGCAGCTGCTATATCAGATTATACTCCAGAGAGTCCTAGTAAAAATAAAATAAAAAGCACTAAAAATAAAATAAAAATTAGCCTCAAAAAGGCACCAAAAATCATTGACCAAGTTAAAAAATATCAAAAAAATGTTTTTTTGGTCGGTTTTAAAGCGGAAACAAATCTTTCAAAAAATGAACTAATCAAACTGGCTAAAGAAAAAATGAATGAATCAAATGCAGATATGATCGTGGCAAATGATATAGGTTCTATTAGATATAGAAAAAATCCTGAAAGTAATGAAGTTTTGATTATAGATTCGCATAAAGTAGTTTCTTCAGGATGGTTAAATAAAGAAAAAATTGCTAAATTTATTAGAAAAGAGATAGAAGTAAGATTAAAAATTTGAAATGAAAAAATTTGAAATTAGAAAACTGATTGTAGAATATAAAGAAATTAATTTAAAAATAAAAAAAGTACAAAATAAAAAAATGTTAGAAAAATTAAAAGAAATTGAACATAAATATTTTCATGAGACAGGAAGAGATCTTAAATCTGATTTGAAAGAGATCACATAAAATATATCATAAATTAACAAAGAATAATGAAATTCAATCATACAGAATATAAACAAAGGAATGTGAAAATATGGAATGAAATAGCACCACGATATCATAAAAGATGGGCAAGTGTAAACGAAGGTCCATTTCAGAGTACTTCTAAATTAGTTCAATTAGTTAATGTAAGTAAGGGTAATAGTGTATTAGATCTTGCATGTGGTACTGGAGTAGTCACAAAACAAATTAGTGATAAAGTTGGAAATTCAGGATATGTTGTTGGAGCAGACGCTTCAGTTACTGCAATTAAAATTGCAAAAAAATGGAATGGGTTAAAATCCAATTTAGATTTTGTAAATATTGATGCTGAAAAATTTAGTTTTTCTCGTGAATTTGATATTGTGACATGTCAATATGCATTATTTTTCTTCCCTAATGCACAAAAAGCACTAAAAAACATTAGAAATAGCCTCAAAAAAACAGGAATGGTTGGGATATCCGTTCATGGGCATAAAGACAAAGTTCCATTTTTTAGTAGTATTTTAGATTCGATAACAGAGTTTATTCCAGATTATGTACCACCAGGCAGTCCTAATTTGGATAGATTTGGAACAAAAAATGCATTAGATAGTGAAGTTAGGAATGCAGGATTTTCCAAAATTTCAATAAAGGATTTTACTTTTAGTTATAGTCCAGGAAAATTTGATGATTATTGGAAAAATTATTTAAAATACATTGCAAAACCTCTCAAAGAAAAACTAAATTCATTAGACATGTCTAAAAGAAGAGAATTAAAAAAAGCAGTTAAACGAAATACAATTCCATATACCAAAAAAAATGGAACAATCATATTTCCTTGGCAAGTTTTAATTTTAACTGCAAGATACTAGATTGAAAGGATACAAGATGAATAAAGATAACAAAAAGAAAGAGGAGAAACCAAAAAAGGCAGATTTTAAGGCATTTCTAAAGAAAAGAGCACCAATTTATTTAGGCATAATTGCAATATTGGTAATTTTTGTAATTCCAGAATTAACAAAAAGTGATTTACAAAGTAGTTTTCCAGATAATTTAACAGATGAGCAAAAACAAATTGTAGAAATTTTAATGTCATATAATGGTCCAAATGAAAAAGGATTAACTGTAATGAATGCTATAACTGAACAAATTGCAGCTGAATATCCTGATGAAAAAATATATGATAATAAAAAGACAAAAGTTGATCTTGTTATTTCTAAATTAGATGAATCGGCTGAAAAAATTTACAAAGTGATCTTGACATTTGAATCATATAAAGGAAAAATTGAATATGCTTGGGATGTAAATCCAGATACAAAAGAAATTGAGGCTAAAAATTCAAGTGCAAAACATGTAATTGATATTGTAAACTATTATGATTAAAACTAGATAGTAATCAGATCTTTTGTAAACTTGTGTAAAATAATGGGTTTGTCTTTTACAATTAAAGAATCTTCAATTCTAACTCCAAATTTGTTTGGGATGTAGATTCCAGGCTCTACAGTAATTGCCATATTTTCTTTTAGTTTGGTGTCACTTCTGTATGAAATAGTAGGTAATTCATGAACTTCAAGTCCTATGCCATGACCTGTTGAATGTATAAAGTATTTTCCATAGTTTTGTTCTTCGATGTATTTTCTACATGCAAGATCTATGTCTTTGCAATCTACATTTGGCTTAACAGCTTTTAATCCAAGTTTTTGTGATTCTTTTACAATTTCATAAACTTGTTTTTCTTCTGGAGATATTTTTTCAATTGCAAATGTTCTTGTTGCATCTGAGACATATCCTTTGTATCTTAATGTAAGATCTACAACTACAAAGTCTCCCTTTTTGAATTTTCTATCAGTTACTTGTGCATGTGGTAAAGAACCATTTGGTCCTCCAGCTATAATCAAAGGATTAAGAGTGGATTTGTATCCAGTGTCAAACATTTTTTGTTCCATTGCATATGACATCAAGATTGTTTGTAGTTCAGATTCTTTTTGACCTACCTTCATTTTTTTATAACAAATATCATACATTTCATCAATTATTTTTGAAGCTTTTTTTAGAATACTAATCTCTTTTTCATCTTTGATTATACGAGAATTATAAAATGGCTCAGTGGTCGATTTTATTGTAGGAATAGATTTTTTGAGAGTCATCATTGTAGAATAGTTTTGGCAATCGGTACAAACTTTCTTGTTTTTGATTTTATCAATTAATGAAGAAATTAGACCTATGCCTCGCTCGGATGTAATTACATTACAGTTTTCAGATTCTTCTTTAACACGACCAACTTCAAGTTCTGGAGCAATTATGGTGGGTTTTTCTCCTTTTTCTAATATTCCAATAGCTTCACCCCAAAATCCAGTCATGTAAAATAAATTTTCAGGCTCAAATGTGACCAGTGTATCACAGTCGATCTTTTGAGCGAATTTAAGAAGATTTTTTCTTCGTTCCTTCACAGAACAAATCATATCGTTTCTCAATTTATGTATGATGTAAAGTTTGTATAATGGAATTTTGATTTTTATGATCGTGACAGAAGAAAAAAAGAAAGTAGTTGCATTACTGTCTGGCGGTCTAGATAGTCAGCTTGCAGTTAGGATGATGCAAGAACAAGGTTTTGAAGTTTCAGCTGTTGCAATAAAGACTCCATTTTGTGATTTTGATTGTGGCAGGGGTTGTGGTTTTGAGATTAGAGAAAGAGCTGATGATCTTAATGTAAATCTAAAAACAGTATATCTTGGAGATGAATACATTGAGATGTTAAAACATCCAAAATATGGAATAGGTTCTGGATTTAATCCATGTATAGATTGTAGAGCCATGATGTTTAATGCAGCAAAAAAACACATGGATGAGATTGGAGCTGAGTTTATAATTTCAGGAGAAGTGTTAGGACAGAGACCAATGAGTCAACATGGTCCTGCACTGAGAACTATTGAAAAAGAATCAGGCCTTGTAGGAAAAATTGTTAGACCATTATCAGCAGCATTACTTCCAGAAACAGATCCTGAGAAAAATGGACTTATCAAAAGAGAAAATCTTGGAATGATTAAGGGAAGAACAAGAAGAGCGCAATTAGATATGGCAAAAAAATATGGAATTGAAAATCCACCAAATGCAGGTGGCGGATGTCTTCTAACTGATCCAACTTTTGGATTACGTGCAAAAGATTTGTTTGCTCATACTGAAACTCCTACAATAAATGATATTGATTTGTTAAAGATTGGCAGACACTTCAGATTTGATGAACAAACTAAGTTTGTTGTCGGAAGAAATAAGGATGAAAATGAAATGATAAAGGCAATTGCGTTACCAGGAGATATTTTATTGCAAGCTCGTGATCATATGGGACCAGTTTCAATTTTACGTGGAAAAAATGCAAGTGAATATGTGAAATTTGCATCTTCTATTACCTTAAGATATTCAGATGCACCAAAAGGAGAACAGGCTGCAATTATTATCAACAAAGATGGTACAAAAGAAGAAATAATCACAGAACATGCTGAAGAAAATTCCTATATTCAATTTAGAATTTAGGCATGAAAAAATTTTGAAATTAGTTAAAACTAAGGAAGAGTTTTTGAAGGAGTAGATCGCATTTTTAACAAGGATGCAAAAACAAGAAAATCCCACCTATTTGAAAGCCATCACTATACGCGATATTAGCGACGTTCATTCAATTAAAGAAGATATCAAAAAGGAGATGATTTTAATTCTTAGAGTTACGCCGTTAGCTCAAAAAGATGTTGAACAACTTCGAAAAGTTGTTGAAGAATTGTATTCTATTGCAAAAACAGAGGGTGCAGATATTGCAAGATTGGGCGAAGAGAGAATCATTGTAGCGCCATCAAATATCAAGATCTGGAAACCTGAATACGATCTAAAATAGTTTTATTGCTTCTTGAACTTGAGGATAATGAGCAGGAACTCGAAACATTCTTCTGATATTCATTGCCAAATTTTCTGATTTTCTTCGTTCTCCGTGATTTACAAGTACTCTACGAAGCTTTGGTCTAAGTCTTTGAACAAAAGACATCAACTGATTATAATCGCTGTGTCCACTGAATCCATCAAGTTTTTCAACACTACAATTTACCGTAACAACTTCAACTTTACCTTCTTTACCTAACATAGTAACTTGTTTTGAACCATCCAAAACTCTTCTTCCCATAGTTCCATTAACTTGATATGAAACAAACAATACTTTGTTCTTTTTATCAGGTGCTATATTTTTAAAATATTCTAAAACAGGTCCACCTTCTAACATTCCAGAAGTTGCCAAAATAATACAGGGTGAGTTATCTCTCATTGGTTCTTCTCTTGCATCAGCATGTTCAATATTTGTAAAGTATTCTGAATCAAATGGATTATCATCAGTTTCCAAGATTTTTTGTTTTAGTTCTCTAGCCAAGTACTCAGGATATGCTTCATGAATTGCTGAAGCTTCTGAAATCATGCCTTCTGTGAAAACAGGGGCTTCAACCATTTCGCCTGATTTCATGTAATGATCAATTACCATCATAATTTCTTGAGCACGGCCAACAGCAGGAATAGGAATGAGAACTTTTCCTCCATCTGCAAGAGTGTTGTTTACTGCATTAATGAAAGCAGATTCTACTTCTTGTCTAGTTGGTTGAATGTCCTCTTTTGCACCATATGTACTTTCAATCAACAAAGTTTCTACCCTAGGGAAATTCCAGCTTGCCGCTTCAAACAAAATACTTTTTCCAAATTTAATATCACCAGAGTAAACAAAATTATGATCACCATTTCCAATATGGAAATGACATAATGCAGAACCTAGAATATGACCTGCATTTGCAAGAACCAGTTTGATATCAGGAGAAATATCTGTAACAGTACCATAAGGCAGAGTTATTGCTTGTTTCATGATTTGTTTTACGTCTCTTTCTGAATACATTGGTGTTCTACCTTGTGCAGCTGCAACTTTGATTGCATCTAATTGAATAAGATTCATCATAGGAAGTGTTGGCTCAGTACAATAGATTGGTCCTTTGTAACCAAATTTGCATAAAGCAGGTAAGAATCCAGTATGATCTAAATGTGCATGGCCTATTACTATTGCATCAAGCTCATCTAGTGTAATATCAAGAAAATCCAATCTGGGAAATGAATCCATCGGATGTTTTGCACCTGGGTTAATACCACAATCTACTAGAATTTTACTTTCGGGCGTAGATAGTAACATGCAAGATCTTCCTACTTGACTAAAACCACCAAGAGTTATGAGAGATACCTCAGATTTTTGTGCTAGTCTAGGTCTGAATATCTCATCTCCAATTTGCTTGAATTGTTTACTTCGTTCAGCAGATGTTAGTTTGAGGTTTGCATTTATTGTTTGAATAGTACGTGATGGTATGGTAGTTGCTTTTCTAATACGTAATTTCCAGCCTATCCTTTCAGTGATTTCGGCATGATTGAACTCTTTTGCATCTCTTTGTAGTAACCAAGGTCTTTTAGCTTCAATTGATACTTCACCTGTAGCAGTGTCAAAGAATGCTCCCTGAAAATTTGCATCTTTTGGAATACACTCCGCTAAAATTTTTCTTGCATCTTCTTCTGATTTTCTTATAGATTCATCAGTTCTTACAACAATTCTTTTTTTTATTATATTAACAAGATTCGAAATAGTTTCATTATTTTCCATCAGATAACGTGGTGCATTTGTGTACAGAGCAATTCTTGGACCTTCGTATTCTATTTTTGTTACTTTAGCTTCTTTGGGTATACTTTGCAGTATAGTGGCCATCATATTTTGGCTAGGAGGTAATTCTTTTTGTTGCTGTTTTCTTTGCATTAAATCACTAAAGTTCGATGACTGCTTTCTTTTGTTCATCGGTTAATAGACGGAATCCGTCTTTGTCCATAACTGCGATGTTAATTCCATCACCAGTACCAATGTTTCTAACTATTGCGGCTTTTACTGCTCTTAGAGCTATTTTTTTTGCTTCTTCTATTGTTAGATCAGGTCTATATTCCTCTTCTAACAAACCATATGCTACAGGAGAACCGCTACCTGTTGTTACATAAGATTTTTCTTCAACTGAACCAAACATGTCGATATTAAATAATGCAGGTCCATTTGCATCATAACCACCAACAAGGATATCTGCCATAAACGGATAACCTCTATTTTGATGAAATATGAGAGAGCAAAGTCTAGCTAGTGAATGAATTGAAATTGGTTCTTGTTTTTCAACTCGGTGAAGATTTGAATGATAACGAAGTATATCTACGATGTTTTGTGCATCGGCTACTCCTCCAGCTAAAGTCAAGCCTGCATGCTCATCAATTTTTTGAATTTTCATAGTGTTATTGTTTGCAATAAAATATCCAGCACTGGCCCTCATATCGGCACATAATACAACACCATCTTTAGCCTTGATACCTACAGTGGTAGTCCCATGCAGAATTTTTTCTTCAACGTTATTTGACAAAATACACCTATTAGAGATAATAGTGATTGCATGACACCCTTTTAAATAACTTTTTGTTCCATTGAAATGATAAATAATGACAAAAAGTCATGATCGCATGCAATCGCATACGATGGAATTGCCTAGGCTCATTGAGATCGGGGAGAAAAACATAGGTGATTTTGGAAAATTTCTGAATTCTCTGAGCAAACCTAAAACAATTTCATTGATCAGTGGAACAAATGTAAAGAAAATCATAAAGAAAAAAATTGAAGATTCGCTAAAATCCAATAAAATAAAATTTGTTTGGCATACTTCTGGAGATAACACAGTTGCAGCTATTAATCAGATTCAAAAAGATGTAAAAAAAGATCAAAGTGATCTGATTACAGGTATTGGAGGAGGTCGTTCTGTAGATACTGCCAAAATGATTGCATATAATCTTAGTAAGCCATTTGTGAGTATGCCAACAGCTGCATCACATGATGGAATGGCAAGTCCATTTGTTTCCATAGTTAGCGATAAACCACATTCAGTTGTTGCATCTGCACCGTTAGGGGTTTTTGTAGATATTGATATTATACGTAAAGCTCCTGCAAAACTTTTAGCAAGTGGTTGTGGAGATCTCATTGCAAATATTATTGCAGTAAAAGATTGGCAGTTAGGGCATGAAAAAACAGGCGAATATTATGGTAGGTATTCTGCAGATTTGGCCTTGATGAGCGCAAAAATAGTTATGGAAAATTCAAGTTATTATGCTAAGAATGGACTTGATGTAAGGATTATAGTTGAAGCTTTGATTAGTGCAGGAGTCGCATCATGTATTGCAGGTAGTAGTAGACCGTGTTCAGGAGCAGAACATCTTTTTTCTCATGCTTTAGATAAAATTGCACCAGGGAGAGGACTTCATGGAGAAAAATGTGGTATTGGTTCTATTATGATGGCAAAATTACAAGGTCAGGATTGGAAAAAAATTGCACAGACTTTGAAGGATGTTGGTGCACCTACTTCAGCTAAACAAGTTGGCTTAAAATCAGAGGAAGTTGTTACTGCTCTTATGATTGCACAAGAATTAAGACCTGAAAGATATACTATTTTAAAAGAAATTGAGATGACAGAGAGAAAAGCATTGAATCTTGCAAAGACTACGAATGTAATTTAACTTAGACTGTTTTTAGCTCAGGTGTTTTTTCTTCCTTAGTTTCAGTTTTCTTTGTTTGAGTTTGTTTGTTTAGATGTGTTTCAATAAAGTTGACTTTGTCTAAAGAAGGAACGAATTTGAAAATATCTAATTGAATGAAATGTTTCATTATTTGAAGTCCATCTGCTCTCAATATCTCTTCTGGAATTGTAATGTTTACTTCTTTATCCTTTAATTCAAATGTAATCTTGGAATCCTCTAATGGTAATCTATTTTTTAAAATTCCATCTACCTTATCGTTTGGAGAATCAAGTGATTTCACTACATTGACATCATAAAGAATTGTTTTGCCAGCATATCTGTGGTTATAGTCAATTTGTACTCTTCCTGAGCCAATAAATCGAATAATTCCTCTTTTATTATCAACTTCAATTGTATCACCTACAGAAACTTTTTCTGCATCTTCACCTAGTTTTCTAATAGGAATCATTCTGACTTTACCAGAGTCTCTTTCACCAAATCCTTTGTCAGGTGTAACCTCAACAGTAAGTTTGTCTCCAACATTTGTTTTAGCTAATGCTTCATCCAATCCTTTGAGAACAGGATAAGATACTTCACCTATTGAAACAAGTTTTGGTTGATATTTCATATTGGGTTCATGAATAGAATGTTTTTTTGCATCCTCTTCTATGGTGGTATCAAAAATTTCCTCAGTGTCTTTAACTTTAGCAGTATAATCTATTAGCACCAATGAACCTTTATTGAAAGTCAATGTGATCGGTCTCGAATTTCCTTATATTAAGTTAACATGGATTAAAGAGCTTTGAGTTTGTCTTCTGCTGTTTTGAGACCTGCTTGGGCATCTGTATCATATCCCATCATAGCTAATGTTGATGAAATTGCAGACACTGTTCTCATTACATGGTATTTGTTAACTTCGCCCATACATCCAACTCTGAAGACTTTACCTTTAAGATTTCCAAATCCACCTGCAACTAATACTTTGAATTTTTCAGCTAATGTGTCTCTAAAAGTTTTGTCTTCTAAACCATTCAAATAGTTTAATGCAATAATTGAGATTGAACGATCTTCCTTTTTTGCAAATGGTGTAAGACCTATTGCACTCAAGCTAGAATACAGAGCATCAGAACAAATCTTATGACGTTTGTATACATTTTCAAGTCCTTCTTCTAACATAATGGCTAACGCTTCTCTGTATGCATAAAGTAAAGGTAAAGCTGGAGTGAATGGAGTATGTTTTGATTCTTCATAATATTTGAAATATCTTGCTAAATTGAAATACATGGTTGTGGGTTGATTTGCAATCATGTATTTTTTGGCTTTAGGACTAACAGATATTGGAGAAATTCCAGGAGGTGCAGCAATTGCTTTTTGTGCTCCGGTCATACATACATCAATTTTCCATTTATCAACTGGAAGTTGAACACCTCCTAGTAAAGAAACAGAATCTACGATGTACATCGCGTCATTACGTGATGTTAAATCAGATATTCTATCAAGATAGTTCACCATTGTTCCAGTAGAGGTTTCATTGTGAACTACATAGAATGCTTTAACATCTTTATTATTATCAAATGCTTCCTTTACTTGATCAAAAGTTGCATTTTCTCCTGGAGGAGTTTGAAGTTTTACCACATGTGCTCCTTGAGCTTCAATTAATTCTGCTAACCTGCTACTAAATTCTCCATTAACAGGAATTATAATTTTATCACCTTTTTTTACAATATTTACTACACTTGCTTCAACTGCTCCAGTTCCTGATGCAGATAATGCCACTATGTCATTTTGTGTTTGAAAAACCTGTTGTGTTTTTTCAACTACATCAGTGTATAATTCAACAAAATCATCACTTCTATGGTTAATGATAGGAGCAAGCATTGCTCTCATAACTCGATTAGGTACATTTGTAGGACCTGGAAGCATTGATAAATATTCCAATTTTTTATCGCCAACGTGAGTTTCTTTTGGGTTTATTTATAATTAGAGATTTTTCAAACGTTGTTTAGCACTAGTTTTGTACAAAAAATTTTTTGTTCCTTCAGGTACAAGATCCTCCCAGTTTTGATCGCTAATTATCAGATCTCGAATATTTGTTCCTGAAAGAGTATCTCTTTTAACAAATGGTATTGATAGAACTTCAACGTCACGTTTTGAATAAAGATGTCTAGTTAATTCATCATTAGTGAAAACAATATCAAATTTTGGAACAAGTGTATCAATAAGTTCAATCCATTTTATGTGATTTTCTAAATCTGGAATAAAATAGATCTGAATTCTTTGTTTCATGGAGTTGTCAATTGAAGATAGAATCATTTCTTTTCGTTCTTCGGCTGAGAAAGGATTGTTTTTTTCTAAGGGTTTGTTAGAACTGCCTAATCCTATCCATAATTTATCAACTTTGGATAATGCAAAACGTAAAGCGTCAAGATGACCTAGATGAAATGGCTGAAATCTTCCTATCAGTAGTCCATTCATACAAAGATTAGAGAATTTCTTTTTAAAAAACTATCATAAAGTATTCAATAAGAGAAGAAACAGATGGATTTTCTAAAAATTAACGGTGAATTTGGTGAAGGTGGAGGACAAATAATTCGTACTGCAATAACATTATCGTGTATTACAAAACGACCAATAATTATAGAAAATATTAGGAAAAATAGAAAGATTCCAGGATTAAGAGCTCAGCATCTCACAGCGATAAAAATTCTTCAAAAAATTTGTGATGCGGATGTAGAAGGGGCAAGAATTGGATCAACGAGTTTAAAATTTGCTCCAGGAAATGTAAAAAGCTGTAATTTGATAGAAGATGTTGGAACAGCTGGAAGTATATCTCTAATTTTACAAGTATTGATTCCAGTAACAGCAATTTGTCAAAAAAAATTAAATTTAACAATCAAAGGAGGCACAGATACTTTATGGAGTCCAACAATTGACTATACTCAATATGTCTTAAAAGAAGCATATTCAAGAATGGGAATTAAATTTTCAATTAAATTAGTCAAACGCGGTTATTATCCTAAGGGTGGTGGAGAAGTAAGTCTAGAGGTTTTTCCATCTAATGTAAAATCAATTTCATTATATCAAAGAAAAACAAAGAATGTAAAATTATTTTGTTCATTTTCTAATTTACCAAATGAATTGATAAAGAAGAATGTTGAAAGCATTGAAAGAAAATTAATTGAAAAAAAATTTGTTGTTCAAACACAAATTAATGAAGAAAACGCAATTGATTCTGGAGCGTCTTTATTGATTTTTAGTATTGACGATGAATCAATAATTGGAGTTGATTCAATTTTCGATAATAAAACTGAGAAATTTAATTTGGATCTAGAAAGTTTTACTGAAAACAATCTTGGTGTTGATGAACACCTTGCAGATATGCTTGTTTTACCAGCAAGTCTTACTAATGAAATGACAATTTTTAGGATTAATAATATTTCAAAACATTTAGAAACAAATCTGTTTGTTACTTCAAAAATTACCGGCTGTAAATATGGCATAGGCAAATTAAGTGATGGTTTTGAGATAAGGATAGAAGGGGTCTCAAACACCGGCATCAAGTAAAGATGCAAAAAACAAGATTGTTATGGATAAAATTACTGTAATTTCTCCAAGAATAATAATTTTTTTTCTTAATTTTTGAATTTGATGTGATGACATTTGGTTAGACATTATCTTCTGCTCTACATCTTTTCGAATAACTCTTACATGTATTACATATGTAATAATTAATGCAATTACCAAAATTATTTTAATAATAAGAAAATTTCCGTAGCTTGTTGCCATTAATAAATCAGGTTTACTCAAAAGCATATGTGAATTGTATAGGCCAGTACCCATGAGAATTATTAATGATGGAACAGCAATTTTGTTGAATCTTTTACCAACTCTAATCATAATTTGTATTCTTTCTTCGACAGAACCAAACATTGTTTTGAGAAGAGGTGAAAAAACAATTCCAATAAAAAGAGAACCTCCAACCCAAATAGCAGCTGAAAGAAGATGAATCCATAAAATTATTGCTTGTTCTAATGGAGTCATAACGTTTCATATTTCAAATCAAATATTATGTATTTGGATCTTGACAACGTTTTTTAGTTGTACATGATGTGATATCATTGAATTGGGACTACAAAGTAAAATGATAGTTTATGCTGCAATTGCAGGATTATTTGGAATGATGGGAATAATTGTATGGTATGCCAGTCTTGATAATCCGGAATTAGAACAAGTCGAAATCGAATTGCTAAATGTTGAAGTTAAAGATGTCAATAAAATTGAAAATTATGTTAAATTAGAAGTCACTTTTCTTGTAAAGAATCCAAGTGAAAAGACTTTCACAGTTCCAATCATTGGTTATCAGCTTTATGCAGATGGGGAATTATTGGGTTCTGGTCAGTATTCCACTGAAGATATCTCAATGCCAGGTAGAGCAGTATTTTATTCAGGAGCAGAAATTCCATTGAAAAATACATTTATTGTAAATGAATCCGATATTAATTCTGAAATTTATCAAGCAGTTTTGAATGGTAACGTCAGTAGTTTTACTGCTGAGGGAGTTATAACCACAGAAACTTCTTGGAGTTTAATTGAAAAAGAGTTCAAGAGTTCAATTTAAGTTAAAAAGTGGGCCGAGTGAGATTCGAACTCACGATCACTGCCATGTCGGGGCAGTATCCTAACCGGCTAGACTACCGGCCCATTGAAGTAAAAGATTAGGTGCAGGCATTATTAACGTTTAACAAAAGAAAGGATTGAATAAAAAGAAAAAAGACGTCTAAGAGTTGGCAGAAGAATTTACTGATGATGAAAAAAAAGGTCTTTACAAGGCAATTTACTCAAGGAGAGATGTCAGGTCTCATTTTACATCAAGAACTATCAAAGATGATATTTTATCTAGGATTCTAAATGCTGCTCATCATGCACCATCTGTTGGATTTTCTCAGCCATGGAATTTTATTTTAATAAAAGACATCATAACAAAAAGGAAGATTAAAGATTCCTTTGAAGAAGAAAAAAATCGTTCATCAAAATTAGTTGAAGAACCAAAGAGATCTAAATATTTGTCATTTAAACTCGAAGGAATTTTAGAATCGCCTATCAATCTATGTGTGACATATGATCCTTCAAAGTTTGGTCCATTTGTAATTGGTAGATCAAGTATTCCTGAAGCAGGGTTATACAGTGTATGTTGTGCTATTCAGAATTTGTGGCTTGCTGCAAGAGCAGAAGGAGTTGGACTAGGTTGGGTGAGTATTCTTTCAAATGAAACTCTAAAAGAAGTTCTAGAATTACCAGAACATGTTGTTCCAATAGCATATCTTTGTTTAGGATATGTAGATGAATTTGCGCTAAAACCAGATCTTGAGACAGCAGGATGGCTTCCAAGACTGGATCTTAAAGATGTAGTATATTTTGAGAAATGGCAAGATACAAAGAATACAGAATGGAATCAAATACAAGAAATGATCAAAACTAATCTTGATTACGCTTAAATAATTACAAGTATTTTTTTTGCTGGGCTTGTGGCGCAGAGTCATTTTAGACGCGAAACTTGGATAGCGCAGTAGCCTCCTAAGTTACAGGTCGAGGGATCGAAGCCCTCCAAGCCCGTTTTCTTTTTGAAAAAATATTGTTGCAACTTAAATACAAAGATGAATGGTCAGAATTATGAAAGTTGTTATAATTTCAGGTAGTCCTAGAAAAAACGGAAATACCCAAATAATAATGAAATATGTTTTTGAATATACAAAATCAAAAAATGCAGATACTAAATTAATCAATCTTGCAGATGGGCAAGTTGAATGTTATAGAGGACCTGAAGAAGAATACAATGAACATACAAAAAGTGCAGCTAACAATATTATGGATGCAGATGTTTGGTTAATTGGAACTCCAATTTACAATTCATTTTTTAGCTCAGCATTAAAAAATCTGTTTGAATATATTAATTATAAAAAAACTGAGGGTAAAGTAGCAGGGATAGCAATTTTAGCCGCAGGTAATATTGGATTTATTGATGTTCAAACATTAATCACTCAATTATTATCATACTTTAGAGTAATTACTAATCCTAAAGCAGTGTTTCTTACTACAGAATCAATCTCAGAAAATACTATTTCAAATGATGATGATAAAAAAAGATTAAGAGAATTAGTAGATGAAACTTTGAAAATGGCTTCTAAATTACATCAAGATTAGGATATAGATATACTACCTTGAAGATTTTAACAGTATAACTGCCATCAAAAATTCTAGTTATTTGTCCTTGATCTGAATCGAGTACTCTAAATCTATATTCATATGAACCATCTTCATTTACTAAAGTTTGTGCAAAATGTACAGCACCAACACTGTTTCCTTTAATGATTTCATCATTATCAAAAATCTGAATGATTACAGGATAATCAATTGCAGGATTTGAGATCTTTCCTTCAACAAATCCCCATGGTAGTTTGTTATCCTTAGAAATATACATTTGAAGAGTTGTTTTTTCAATTCCAATAGAATTGTTAATTGGAGTAATTTCTGTATTTGATTCAATTTGTTCAGCAAAAGAATTTGTGTTAGATATAACACCAGTAAATAATATTGATGCGATAATACTTGCAAATAGAATATTTTTAGACATAATAGTAATTTGCTTATTTAGTTTAAAAGATTTGTTCCAATTCATGTAGATTATAACTGTAAAAGTCAAATATTAACATGACTAAGAAGTTATACTAGTATGAAAAAAGATCCAACGGAATTATGTTCATGTAAATGTCATTATGGTGGTGCGGTAAGCTGCCCAAGTTGTAAAAATAATCATGGTATAGTATGTTGTCACTGTAATGATTAGCCCTATTTGTCTTTCTTATTTCTAGATGCCAACATCTTAAGATTAGCAAGTTCTGTTTTTAATGATTCAATCTGAACCAGAGTGTGTAAGTTTGAAATTTCTTGATTTAATCTTTCAATTTCACTGTCCTTTAGTTTTACAGTTTCTTTGAGGTTTTTTAGTTCTCCAGATAATTCATTTTGTGCTATTTTGATTTCGGTAGGGCTAACTTGTTTTCCGTCTGAGGTGTAAATTTGGGTTGTTTGTGAATTACTCAAGCTTTTTTTTTCACTGTGACTAACATGGGTTGTAGATTTATGCATGTAATCAGTACTCTTTTGAGAAATCCAACAGGTAAAAGTAAGGAACCAAGTTATTGGTACAGCCATAATAAATACAAAATTTAGTATGGGTGCAAAATCCACAAAATAAGGCCATAGTCCTGTAAGTATAGCCGCAAAGACTCCAGTAACCACAGTTGCTAAATGGTTTCCAAGATATCCCATAAATTATTTGAAAAATTCATTGTTTATAACAGTAATGCTGATATTAAAAATCGATATTAAGTAAAAAGAAAAAAAGAGCCTAGTTTATTCGTCTTCTTCAGAAGTAGATGTTTTAGGCATATCTGATTGTAAGATCTGGATTTTTTGTAGTAATTCATTTCTCAAATCTCTTGCGACCCTTCTAACAGTAGGTCTTGGAACACCAAGTTCATCTACGACTTTGGTATAGATATCCTGTTTGTCAGTTACCCCTTTGTCAAGATAAGAATTAATTGCTTCTTTAATGATCGTGCTTTGGTTTGTACGATTCAACGAATTCTAAATTTTAGTTGTTCTATATAAGACTATTACTTTTTGAAATTGTTTAATTTTTAGTTCAAGTATTAATATTTAGAAAATATTTTAGAACAAAAATTATTCAATAATTAAATAATTATTTTATTAACGAAAAACGTACTGATTATTACGAATTTTTCAAATTATAATAACTGTCTATAAGAATTTTAAATTATTTATTACAAAAAGACTCTTATGATAAGACTGTAAATGACACCTGTTGAGTACAGCAATTATTGAAACTAATTTAGGAAAAATTGTATTCAAATTACTTCCTGAATTAGCCCCAGAAACAGTTAGAAATTTTGAGAAATTAGCGAGAGACGGATTCTATAACGGTACACTATTTCATAGAGTTATTCCTGGATTTATGATTCAGGGAGGAGATCCAAATACAAAGAGTGGAAATAAGAGCACTTGGGGAATGGGAGGACCAGGATATACTATCAAGGCTGAATTTAGTTCAAGATCACATCATCGTGGCATTGTTTCTATGGCTAGAGCACAGGATCCAAATAGTGCAGGTTCACAATTTTTCATAGTTACAACAGATAGTACATTTCTAGATAGACAATATACGGTATTTGGTGAAGTAATAGAAGGAATGGATGTTGCAGATAAAATTGTAAATTTACAAAGAGATCGTAATGATTGTCCTCTTCAAGAGGCAAAAATGCTTCATGTTAAAGTGGAATAAATGAATTCGAAACTGGTTGGTTTTTTCATAATACTAGTATTGACAATAGTTATTCCTACAGTTAATGCCCAAGAAATTTCCATTGGAGAAAATACAGAACAAAAATCAGTAAAAGTTGTAATTGGTTCATCAGGGGAGATTCATGTGAATCATGTAATTGCTTTATCAAATTCACCCAAACAAATAGAATTGATTGACGGAACAGTAACTAATCTTAAAGTTTCAGATGAGGAAGGAAATGAGAAACAATTTGGAATTATTGGTGATAATGATAGTGTTATGATTAATCCATCACGAGCAGATACAATTATAGAATATGATCTTGAAGATGTTCTTTTTCTAAAAAATAATGTATGGACTTGGGATTTTAGATATCTTCAAACAACATCTTTTATAGTTCCTGAGGAAGTAGATTTAATTTTTGTAAACAATAGACCGGTATATTTAGACGAAAAGAAAGGAATTGCATGTCATGGTTGTCAAATGATTTTAGAATACTCAATTGATGAACCAAGAATATTAAAAAATATAGAATTTGATAATAAAGAACATTTAATTGAAATAAGAACATTTGCAGAAATAGATCAATTTAATTTTGATCAATTAACAAAAAAGATCAGTTTCAAAGTTAATGGTGAAAATCAATTTGTAACAACAATAATTCCTAGTGAATTATTACCAAATCAGTATAATGTATTCATAGGAGATGAAAAAATATATTTTAATAAATACATCGATAATGGAACACATGTTTGGCTAAACATAAGACCAGATAGTTCAGGAATTGTGTCAATTATAGATGCTATGGGTATCAATGATGAAAAAACCTCCATACAAGATAATCCTTCAACATCAAACATGAATCAAGACATTGTCTATATTCTACTTGGAGTTATTGTGTCAGTTGGACTTATAGTTATGGTGATTATGATAAGAAAAAAGAAAACAGCAGTAAATTCCGGAGTAATCCAAGACAATAATACACAAGATCTTAAGATGGATTAATTCTCTAAAAAATACAAGCATCAAAATTAATTTTTAAAGTTTTTTTGTGCCAGATAGTAAAATTATTCCCCACCTGATCCACAAGAACAAAAACCATATTCATCAATTCTAACATTGCAGATCGTACATTTTTCTCCATAATCTACTTCCCATGGTTCTTTTCCATAAAGTTTGAAATGATCATCAATCTCAAGTGGGATTTCACGTTTCTTTCCCAATAATTTGTATATGTAAGGCAACTATACATAGATTATCGGAGATAAAATTATGAAAATTGAATGTGGATGTCACTGCATCAAATGTAAAAGTACAGATCTTGAATCAAACAGAGTTGGACAAATTGAGAAAGATGGGTATTTTGATATGCATCACACATGCAGACAATGTAATACACATTTTGATCATTTAGATGGAGAAGTTTTTGATAGTTGTGAAAAATGTCAGTTTTAGTTAGATACTAAAGCATTTTGAACAAAATAATGTGCTCTATTTTCTTGTGAATTTTTTAAAATTTCTTTATTAGATGCCATCTTTGCTAAGGCTTTCGATACATCTAAAGGACTGGCACTCCATCCATATTCTCTTAGTTGTTGAACTGTTTCTGTAACTGTCCTTGGTGAATCAAAGAATTTACTGGTTTCTAATATTCTCAGTTTAGCTTTAATTTCATGCAAACCAATTGGTTTTGGTTCATTGAATTCTGGTTCATATGCTTCCGCATCATCCAAATATTCTAGACCGTATTGATTAAATTGTATTGATTCTCCTGATTTTGTAACTTCATTTTTATTTTCATAAATAATTTTTGCTTGATTTGCGTGTATGTGATTTGATATATTTTCAATAATTTCGCCTAAAGTTTGATTATCAACATAGAAATCTCTAGAGTCAACCTCAATTTCATTCTCACCAAGTTTGAGTTTTATTCTAGCCATCTACCTCCTAAATCGAAAGGTTTTGATTTATTCTGCTAGCTCTAATGAGCTTTAAGATTAGATCAAAAATTTTACACACATAAATTAGATTTTTTTTCTATTTGGTTAAAAAGCAATTTTGAGATGTTATTACATGCGATCTTCAGTAAAGGGAATAATCATAGTTTTTGTTATAGGCATGGGTCTTTTTGGATATTCTCAGTATGCATCAGCCTCACAAATAGGCGTAATAATTACACAGAGTCACCTTCTTGAGGAGAATGAAAAAGGCTCAACTTACGATGTTGAATTAGAATTTAGCAATCCATCATTATTGGTTTTGACGGCAGGGGAAACAGAGTTTTTTGTAATAGCGGATGAAGAAATGATTGGAAAAGGAGAGTTAGAATCATTTGTACTTCCAGCGTTAGGAAGTAGCTCTGTAAGTGGTACTTTTCTAAGGGATACGAATGTAGATTCAGAAGTCTCTTCAGTAAAGATAAGCGGAGTTACAAAATATAATGTAATTTTTACATCTGTTGAAGTGCCTTTTGTATTTTATCCAACAGAAGAGCAAGCAAGAGAATTTATACATCCAAATTAGTTTTTTAAAGAATGTTAACTGTATTTGGTTCAACTGCGTTAGATACTATCAGAACTCCCAAAAAAACTTTGAAAGATGTTCTGGGTGGAGCTGCAACGTTTGCAGCTATATCAGCAAGTAATTTTGTAAATACCGGATTGATAGCAGTGGTAGGAAAAGATTTTCCTAATGAGTATTATAAAATTTTATCAAAATATCTTGATTTACGTGGATTGACTGTAAAAGAGGGGAAAACTTTTCGTTATGATGGAAGTTATGATAAAACACTTAGTTCCAGAGAAACTTTGAAAACTGAGCTTAATGTACTTGCAGATTTCAAACCTGCAGTTCCTGAAGAATATAGAAAATCACAATTTGTGTATTTAGCAAATAATGATCCTGATCAAAATTCTAATCTTATCAAAGAATTTGACAAAGTAAAATTTTCAATGTGTGATACTATTGAATTTTGGATATCTACAAAAAGAGAGTCAGTAATTAAGATGATTAAAGCTGTAGATGCTGTTGTGATAAATGACGAAGAAGCAAAACTACTAACAAAAGAATTCAATTTGATCAAATGTGCAAAAAAAATGATGGAGTGGGGCGCAAAATATGTAATTATTAAAAAAGGTGAACATGGGTCAATGATGTTTTTTGATGATGTGATATTTCCATCTGCAGGATTTTCGTTGGAAGATGTAGTTGATCCTACAGGTGCTGGAGATTCTTTTGCAGGTGCAATGATAGGATATTTAGCTAGTAAAAATTCAACCAATTTATCAGATATTAAAAAGGCTGTAGTTTATGGAAATGTTTTAGGTTCTTTTGCTGTTGAGAAATATGGATTAGATGGATTACTACAGATTAAAAAAACAGATATTACAAAACGAGTTAAACTGTATGAAAAAATGATCCGTTTCTAAAAAGATTTAAGTTCCATAATTTCTGCAGATGAATTGAATACTCATAAGATATGTCTGAAAAAATAGAAGATCGTTTAGAAACCATATTCAAACTACAAAAAGGTTTAGCAGAAATGATGAAGCATGATAGATATCCAAAAGATTCTGAAGGACGAATTTCTGCATTATGTACTGCAATTATGCATGAAGCAGTAGAACTACAAAGAACTACAAATTGGAAGTGGTGGAAAACTCCAATTCCATTTAATGTAGCTGAAGCAAGAGAAGAATTAATTGATATTTGGCATTTTGTAATTCAGGCGTCATTAGAACTAAATTTGACTCCTGATGATATTCTTGAAGAATACAAGAAGAAAAATGAGATAAATCGAGAAAGGCAAAGAAAAGGATATTAGATTACAAATTGTTTGATTGTGTCAAAATTTACTTCATTGATCATATTTACAAGATTAATTTCATTTTGAAAATATTTTATTTCTGATTTAGTTACAGTAAGAATTGGATTAGGACTAGTTGAATTAATTATTCTTCCGTGATTATCAATTCCATTTTTATGTAATTCAAATAGAGAGTGACCAGTTTTATGACCCCAAACTTCTTTGCCACAAACTATAATGGTTTTAATTTTTTTATTCTGATTTACATATTTAATTATAGAATCAATACCTTTGTTTTCAGAAAGTAGTCTTCCAACAATGTAAATATGATTTAAAAGTTCAGAATTTGAAATTTTTTTGAGTAATTCCATACTTGAAAGCGTACAAATTGCTACTGAAGAATCAGTATTTCCTATGTACGATTCTTCAGGAATTGGCAATATGACCTTGCATAATTCTCCAATTACATTTTCAAGACTATTCATTTAGTATTTCACGAAGGGTTTTTGCTATAAATTCAATATTTTTACTAGTAACTTTAGGGTGTATTGGTAGAGATAAAACATGGGATGATGCCCATTCTGTTATCGGAAGTTTGATTTTTTGTTGATAAAATGGTGTTTTATGAACTGGAATTGGATAGTAAGAGGCTGCACCAATTCCTTTAGCATTAAGTTTTTTTAAAATTTTGTCTCGTTTTGAAGTAGCTATTGTGTAAAGATACCAATTTACATTTTCATAATTTCTTTGATGTGGAAGCGTAATATCCAAATCAGAAATCAATTTTGATAAAAGGTTTGCATTCTTTTGTCTTGTTTTAAGAAAATTAGGTAGTTTTTTCATTTGTATTGTTGCGATTGCAGCACTAATCTCCGGCAATCTTAGGTTTAATCCAAATATTCTAGTGTCGTATCCATGAACCATTCCATGATTTCGAATCATCAGTAGTTTATCATGTAATTTTTTATTGTTTGTTGCGATAAATCCTCCTTCTCCTGCAGTCATTACTTTTGCAGGATACATACTCCAACAACCTAAATCAAAAAAAGTTCCAGCATGTTTTCCTTTATACGTAGAACCTAATGATTGTGCAGAGTCTTCTATAATTGGCAAATTATGTTTTTTAGCAATTTCTGAAATTCTATCAAGAAATGCTACATTTCCATAAAGATGAACTGGCATAATTGCTTTAGTCTTTTTAGTAATCTTTTTTTCTAAATCATCAGGATCCATAGTATAATTTTCTTTGAGTATATCAACAAAGACAGGTTTAGCTCCAGTGGACACTACAGAATTAGCTGTTGCAACAAATGTAAAAGATGGGACAAGTACTTCATCTCCTTTTTTTATATCTAAAGCATAAAGTGCAGCTTGCAAAGCCGCTGTGCCAGAATTTACAGCAATTACATATTTTGATTTAATAAATTCTGATGCTGATTTTTCAAATGCTTGTACATGTTCTCCTCCATGACTAGCTGCTGATGTGAGTGCCCCTTTTTTGAGAATGGAAGTAACTGCAGTAATTTCTTCTTTACCTACGAATGGAATATTGATTGCAATTTTCAATAGGTATTCTCTCCAAAACTAGTCTATAAATCTCATGAAATAGGCATGAATTTTTATATTTCAAAATTAGGAAATTCGCATGATGAATCGACGTCATCTCGAAAAATCAGATGCCGGTTACAAAGTTTACCTATACATTTTCTATGTTTGTGCATTCATAATGATTTCAAGTCTTGTTTTTGGAGTTTACATTACTACAGTAGAATGGATGGAAAATGGAACGTATGTAATGGGCGAAGTAATACAAAATACTTTCATACCATTTGAGAATTTTTCAAGAATTTCTACTTGGATATTTTTTTCTACAATTATTGGATGGTATTGTGTTTCAAGAATAGGATGGAGAAGAACTGCAGGAAACAAAATTGTTGGTTGGAGAATGGCATTACTTCAACTAATGTTATTAGGATTTGCAATTATTACACTCTATGAGGTATTATACAATTTTACGGTCTTAAATGCAAAGATTACTGCAGGTATGATTGAAGGGAATATGCCAAATATAGACATGTTATCAATTGCATATCCTGATCCGGATAGACCGTGGAATTTAGTTTTTGCAACAAAAGTTTTCCTTGCCGCATTTATTATTAGTGCTCATGCATTTTATCTTAGTACTAAACCAAGAAAAAATTTAGAAGAATCAGAAGTATAAATTAAGATATTTGTTTAGATGTGAACAATTTTCCTAGTTTTTCTTGATCAGCTTTTACTTTACCAAATGCCTTTCTATGTGCTGGGTTACAAAATTTTACTCTTTCTGAACGTGGATCATTCTTTCTGTTTTCCTCTATAATTCTGCCACACCAAAAACAATATTCTTTCTTTATGGCTCCAAGTTCCCATCCCAAAAATTTAGAATCATAGTAGCCTTTTTCTTTAGGACGTAAAGAGTTTAGAAAATCTCCATTATCAGATTTAACCCAGATATTTTTTATTTTGGGATGAAATGGCTTACTCCACCTTCTTTTCTTATCATCCCATTCAATATTATTATCAGTACAAAATTTGTAAAATTGCTCTTCAAATTGTTTAGAAACCATAATTTTGTTCATATTTTCGCCTATGAAAGTATTCGCAAAAATAATCTGTTAAATTGGCGATTTTTTGTTTGTTTTGAGAATTTATCAAAACAGAGTGATCTATAATGGAAAAATTAGTTTTTCTACTAGGTCATACTATACTAAACATGGGATTGTTTGGTAGTTCTAATGAGACAAAGTGCAAAAAGTGTGGAACCGTACTTTCGGATCCAGAAAAGCTAAAAAAACATCAAGAAGTTGCACACAACAAGAAAAAAGAAAGATGTAGAGCATGCGGCACAGAATTTGATTCCTCAGAAGATCTAAGGAAACATAAAAAAAATTGTAAATAGGATCAATTACTTCATTTAACAAAAAACAACATTTGTTAAAATATTTCTCGGATAATCCATTTTAGATATTTAATTTATTTAACAATCAATATTTGTGATAAAGATTGTCTATTCCTAATTTGTATATTTTTGAGAGTTTCTCATTTGCTTCTTCTTTACTCATTAAATCTTTTTGTGTAAAAGTTCTGAATTTTTCATTATATTCAATATCATCATGATGTCCAGACATACAAAATAATCTTGATTTATTTTTCCCTTTGTATTCTGTGATAATACCTCTTTTGATCAATAGATCAATATAGTTTGTTAATGTTTGATGTTCAATTTTTGCTTCTATTGATAATTGCATGAAGGAAATCCAGTTTTTATAAGTTGTAAATTTTTCTATGATTGTAATAATTCTTCGTTCTCCTCGCTGCCATTTATCCTCAATCATAATTTTCAATCTATTCCTATGTTTGATTTATCAATGAATAATAAAAATCAGTTCTATGATTAGGATAAATCTGATTCGTGTTTAGATGGACGTTTTAATGCTTTTTCTATTGCTTCCAGATTTGCAATCTCATTTTTTGAGCTCATTGTTAGGATTTTAATCATTTCAGAGCCTAATTGTACTGCTTGTTCAGGTAATGTATCTAGAAATTTCTGTAAACCTTTTTTGTAGTTTTCAATGAGTTCCAATCCTTCTTCAAGTGTCATAATAATGATTGATCATTAGACTATTTCAAATCTTGCAAATTCCAATTAAGTTATTATTTCAAATAACTTTATAGACCTACATCCCAGAAGTTGTTTTGATTTGGATATTACTGAAAAAATCGAATTAATTGAAAGACCTCCTACTGAAGAGGTAGTTACACATGATGAATTAGTTGAATTATTCAAAACAAATTCTTCTCCAAAACATTACATCGGTTTGGAAATTTCAGGATTCTTACATTTAGGTAGTTTAATTAGTACAGGTTTCAAGATCAATGATTTTATCAAAGCTGGTGTGAGATGTACCGTATTTCTTGCAGATTGGCATACTATGATCAATGATAAATTAGGAGGAAATTGGGAGATGATCTCTAAAGTTTCAAAATATTATCAAGATGCTTTCAAATTAGTATGTCCTGATGCAAACATTGTCTTAGGTTCAAATCTTTATCAAGAAAAACCAGAGTATTGGTCGGAACTTGTAAAATTTACCAAACACATGTCATTAGCAAGAACAATGAGAACACTAACTATCATGGGACGATCAGAAAATGAGGAAAAAATAGATCTTGCAAAATTATTGTATCCACCAATGCAAGCAGTGGATATTCACTTTTTGGATGTCGATATAGCTCATGCAGGTATGGATCAAAGGAAGATTCACATGTTAGTTAGAGAGATTTTTCCAAAAATGAAATGGAAAGTTCCAGTAGCAGTTCATCATAAATTATTACCTGGTCTTTCAAAACCTACGGATACAAATGACTCACAAATTTTAGGAAAAATGAGTAAATCAGATCCTAATTCTGGAGTTTTTATTCATAATTCTGATGACGAAATAAGAACAAAGATCAAAAAAGCATGGTGTGAAGAAGCAAATATTCAGAATAATCCACTATTAGAAATTTCAAAACACGTCATCTTTCATGAATTTAATGAAATCAAGGTAGAAAGACCAGAAAAATTTGGTGGAAATATGACATACATAGATTATAATCAGCTAGAATCTGATTTTGCAAATAAAAAATTACATCCAACTGATCTTAAACAAACTGTTGGAGAATATCTAGTTAAGATAATTTCGCCAATTCGTGAAAAATTGAACCTAAGTGAAGAATTATTTGAAGCAATCAAGAAAAGTTATTAGACTTTGAGTTTTGGATTTGTTTGTTCTTCTAAATTATATTTTGATTTGTAACCTCTAGGATTGATCATCAAATCTTTGTAAGTATAAGTTGATGAATTTCCAATAATTACCGTACTAATCATTCCCAATTGATCAGAGTGGTTTGAAAGATTTTCTAAATCTGTCATAACAATTGTTTGTGAGTCTCTGAATGCACCTTTAATTATTGCTACAGGAGTTGTTGGCTTTCTGTATTTTAAAAGAATTTTTCTTGTATCTACTAGTTGATGTATTCTTTTTTTGCTTGCTGGATTGTAGATGACAATCACAAAGTCGCCTTGTGCAGCGGCTTCAACTCTTTTTGTTATTATTTCCCATGGTACCAATAAATCACTCATACTGACAACCGCAAAATCTGTCATTAATGGCGAACCAATTATTGATGCGCATGAATTTAGAGCAGAAACACCTGGAACTATTTCTACTTGTAAACCATCTTTAGGATTCCAATTTGATGCTGCAAGCGTTTCATAGATTAATCCTGCCATTCCATAAATTCCTGGATCACCACTTGAAACAAGTGAGACTATTTTTCCAGATTTTGCTAGATCAATACATTGATGAGCACGT
This sequence comes from Nitrosarchaeum sp., assembly GCA_035703205.1. Lineage (GTDB taxonomy): Archaea > Thermoproteota > Nitrososphaeria > Nitrososphaerales > Nitrosopumilaceae > Nitrosarchaeum. The sequence goes on along the minus strand of DASSYQ010000057.1, from coordinate 78,350 downwards.
TCAACCTCTTGCGTCATTGCATATCGATGAACTGTTTTTCCTTCAATAAGATCTTGAACTAAGTTGACATAAGTTTCGTATCCCACAATTGTGTCGCTTTCTTCAATTACTTGTTTAGCTCTGAACGTCATATGATCATGATGTCCAGGACCAACACCAACAATGTAGAGCTTACCAGTCAATTTTACAATAAATTTTCTTTCAAGTAATTTATCCGTTTAGTGGTTTTATTTTTTATTGGAATGGATCTATGAGTGGGCTATTTATCATATGATGACTATTCATAGGGCGGGCTAAACTAACCGAAATCAGATCACTTGCTTTAAATGAATTGATATCAGATATTGTTTCAAGAATTTTTGCATTTTCTGGATTATTCCATTCTACATTATAGATTCGCCATATAGGACTGTAATTTTTATTTTCAGGAGTAACTGTGACTATTATTGGTTGAAATCCTAGAGGTCCAGAACCTTTTATCCCATTTTTGAATTGAAATAGATCAGCTGCAGATGAATTTGTAAGTAGATTTTCAGATGTGGGTGAAAATGGAACACCAATCATCTCAGCTGGAGCAGATGGTGTTGCATCAGTTACTATGTAGTAAATTGTTTTTCCATCTGGTCCCCATCCACGATGAGCAACAAATGTTACTGTCATCTCATCTTTGTTAAGTTCAGTAATTTGACCCCCACTAAATGCCAAATCATCTGTAATTTGTTTATCATCTCTTACTAACATCTGTCCTCCAGGCCAGAGTATTTGCGGTGCATTGATTACTACGCCAGTTTTATTAAATTCAACTCTTCCATCTTTTTCTGCATCCATTACTTCCTCATATGATCCAAGAATCATTGCATTTTGACCTTTTTTCCATGTAACTTCAATGACAGAATTTAATCCACTGTATTCTAATTCTTGAGATGGTGTACTAGAAAAAATTTCTTTTTGATGTCGATATATTCCATCTCCTTTAACTCCGTTTTTAAAAATGAATATTGTTTGTAGAGTATCTTCGGATATTTTTTCAATTGATGGAGCAATTTCAACTTTCCAACCCTGTTTTTTGGTAATCATTTCAGCATATTCTTGCTGGCTAGAATCTGTTATAATGTAAAAAGTTGAATTGCCATTATAGAGTCCTTCATGCATTGGAATTGTTGCAGCAACATTTGATCTTGATAATAATAGTGATGGTTCTTTCTGCACTTCAATTTTTTGCATGATTATTTCAGTTGGTTGTCCTCTGGTCCAACCATCAACACTAACGGTGGCGGTGAATTCTTTTGAGTTTATAGAATGTAGTGCTAAAGCAGCGCCAGTAAATTCAAAGGAACCAGATTTGGTTTTAAGATCACTTAAAGAGATTGCATAGATAGTATTTCCATCAATAGTCCATGTTGGTTGTCCTTTTGCATCATTGTTACTGATTTCATGTAAAACAACAATTTCTACAGGTTCACTTGACGTAAATGTCATTGAACCATCATAAAGAGTACCTTCATTGGGTGATAAAATTAATGCTAGCTGATGATTTTCATGCCCTTGTCCTGGATCTTGGGAAGAAGTGATTGTTTTAGTAAAATTAATTTTTTTTGTAGAATTTGCGTCAACAAAATTATCAGAAATTAATGAAATTGTAAGAATACCTGTGATAAAAATACCTAGAATAAAGACAATAAATAATCTATTCAATGGAATTCTTTTAAATTGTTCCCTTAAATTATTTTATTTTTAGTTAATTTTATCAAGTTCAAATGCATCATGTAAAGCCTGAACCGCTACATTAGAATCAGAATCTTTGACTACAAATGCTAGATTTAGTTCTGATGAACCTTGAGTAATCATTGCAACATTGACCTTGTTTTTTTCTATCGCACCAAAGACTTTAGATGCAACACCAACTGTACCACGCATACCTAAGCCGATAAGTGCGATAATTGCAACATCAGTAGTTACTTCAAGTTTTTTGATTATTTTTCCTAAAAGTTCCATTTCTAGTGCATTAACTGCTTTATCTAGATCAGTATTTTTGACTACAATCGTGATACTAGATTCTGATGGGTTTTGAGAGATCATCATTACATTTATGCCAGCTTTAGCAAGAGTTGCAAATATTTTTGCAGCAGTTCCTGGAGTTCCAACCATACTACCTCCACGTATGTCGATTAATCCATTGTGACGAATATTACTCACACATTTTACAGTATTTTTAGTAGATATTGAAGGAGAATCAGTTACTAAGGTTCCTTCATTTTTTACATTAAAGGAATTTCTTATTTTCATTGGAATTTTTTTTGTTAACAATGGTTCAAATGTTCGTGGATGAATTTGTTTAGCTCCAAATAATGCCATTTCAATTGCTTCAATGTAAGAAACTTCTTTGAGTAATTTGGCATTTTTAACAATTTTTGGATCTGCAGTCATTAATCCGTCTATATCACTCATTAACCAAATTTCATCAGCCTTTATGCAAGAACCAATAATTGTTGCTGTATAATCTGAACCCCCCCGACCAAATGTAGTGACATGCCCATGTTGATCTGCTCCTGTAAATCCACCTATTACTGGGATTGTTTTCTTAGAAAATTGTAAATCTATAGTTTTAGAAACTCTAAGTCTTGTAGTGTCCATTAATGGTTTAGATTCACCAAAATTTGAATCAGTGACAATTCCAACTTCTTTACCAGTTAGAGGGATTGATTTTTTACCTATATCACTAATTGCAAAAGAAATTAATTTTATTGAAAGACGTTCTCCAAATGATATCAGATAGTCCATTGATCGTGGAGTTACTTCTCCCAATAGAACCATGCCTTCAATTAATGAAAAAAGTTCTCGGAAATCAGTATCTAATTTTTCTAATAATTGTTTTCTAATTGTTGGTTTTTTGATTGTTTGTTTTGCAAGTTGCTTATGTTTATTGATAATTTTTGATGCTATTTGCTCAGCTTTGTCTTTGTTTTCTTTTTTTATGGATTGTGATATTTCAATTAGATCATCAGTAGTACCACTAACTGCAGAACAAACTATTACTATCTCATTATTTTTGGATAATGAATTAATGTAGTTAGCAATACCTTGAATATCTTTAGCAGACGAAATTGATGTTCCACCATATTTTATTACAAGTCTCAATTCAAAGTATCTGAATTAGTTAATCTTTAAATGCTTTAACTTTCTACACGTGGAGCCAAATAAAAGTGAATTCTGCCTATGTTTGCTACTTTGAATTCAATTCTTAGAGGCTTTGCACTGGAAAATTCACATGTAATTTGACCTGCAGTTGTACCTACTGCTTTAACTACAGGATTAAGATATTCAAGGCTATACGTACCAATACTATCTTCTTTTGAATATATTTCACCTATTTCATCTGTATCCTTTTCAAGATCAATTACAACTTCGCCGGAATCACCTTTTCCAGAAAAATCTGCTTTAGAATCAGATGTATGAATAGTCAGATAATCAGATACAACTTGAACATCACCCAAAATCTTATCAAATCTAGAAGATGACAAAGTAATTTTAGAATCATATGGAATTTTTGGTAATGGTGTATCAGTTGCAGAGCTTTCAATTAAACGCATTTTATACTTCTTATTTTTACCAATTGTTACAAGCAACATATTTTGTTCAGAAATACTAATTTCTATACTGTCTTTTTTATCAGCTCTTTTGATAAGTTTAGAAAATTCATCTATTCTAACTCCAAATTTTATATCACTATCACATTCATATTTTTCAAATGCAGAGTTGGGCCAAGATATATCAATTAAAGCTACATGTGAAGGGTCCATTCCCCTAAAAGTAATTCCTTCTGCTGTTGCAACAAACGTAGCTTCCTCTACAAGAGTGGATATAGCTGATATGATAGCTTTTAGATCATCTGAACCACTTGTTTTTGCTTCGAAAGTCAAACTAATTATTTTGGGTTTTATGTTCCAGTTAAACGTTATGCGTAATTACGCCAAGTGTATCTACATTTGGAACATCTATAGAATTGAGTTGTAGGTTCATCTGCACTTCTAGTTTGTAACATCCACCAAACTGCTTCATCATTACCGCATTTTTCGCATTCAATTTTAATTGTAGGTAATGCCTCCATTGTTTCATTTTCAGCTAATACATTAAATTGTGATTCATGTTCTTCAATTGTTTTTTTTGCTTGTTTGGCTTCTTGTCCCTCTACATAATCACATTTTGGACATTGAAGACCAGAATCACCTTTTTTTAATTTGACCTCACAGCTGGGGCAAAATTTCATCTAATTTACCTTAATTTTAGAATTAAATAATTGTTTAAATTCATTGGCCATTTTTATTGCTGAATCTGTTGCTTTTTTGATTTCTTGCATTGGTTTGGTGTTTGAATTGATTCTCATCCAGCATTCATTAGTAAGAGGATGTTTTACAATAACGCCTGCAAAATCTATGTTTGATTCTTTTAGAAGCTCATGTTGAATTATGTATAAGATTCCTATGTCAGTTTCTGTGATAGAAAGGCTAATTTCCTTAGGTTCTGAACTAATTACTTGAGCATTCATGTATTCGGAAAAAGCACTTATTGTGGATATAAATCATTATGAGCGGTTATGGTAGAAAGTAAGATTTCCGATATTGGAATAGTAAAAAACAAGGACGAATACGCATTAAATGACACTATAGAAGTCAATGTCAGTTTTAAAGTGGAAGGAGGACTAAGAGATGCGTTCAATGAAGCAAATTGGACCAAGGCATATAACAATAATGACGTATCATTCAAAATGAAATACGGTATAAAACTGGTTTCTGGCGGATTTAGGAAAAAAGAGATCGGTAAAACTATTGATACTTACAGAAAGGCTGCGATTTTTTGGACAAGAAATCCAAAATTAGTTAATCCTCATAAAGACAGAAGGATTTGGGTTCAAGTAGCCAAAAATTTTGAACCGTTTATTAGATTATCTGAAGAAGAAGTAAGACAGGAATTATTTGATTTTAATGAAAAAATTGTCTTCAAGGCCTCAGAGTTAGGAAAAGGAAAACACAAGATAGGAGCTGAAGTCTTTGCTTCTTGGCAAAAACATGATTATACAGAACCAGGAAATGTTAAAAATAACTCTAAAGAAATTGAGATCACGATCAATTAGGGATATAAGGAACTTTTTGAGTTAATCAATATGGCAAAATATGATGGTCTGTTAGGTCAGCCAATACTTGAAGTTGAAGAGCCGGATAAGGAAGGAGGAATTACCTTTATCTTTAAAGATAACAGATTTCTGTTCATTAAAGTAGTGGATGGAAAACTAGATGCAGTATCAATTCCAGAGTAAGTGAAAGTATATGGGTAAATTTGAACAAATTAAAATGATAGAACTGGTAAAGGTGGAAGATCCTGATTCTGATGGTGGAATAACTTTAGTGTTTCAGGGAAATAAAATATTAAAGATTAAGATTGTTGATGGAAAATTAGTATCACAATTTATGTAGGTTATTTATTTTCTACATGTTTTTCATAGAAAGTAATTGCTAATTCTTGTACCTCAGATTGGATTGAACCTGGTCTTTCTTTTCTAATTTTTTTAATTGCATCTTTTGCAGAATATTTTTGATATTTCACAAAGTAGCAAGCTAGTATAGTTCCTGCTCTTCCCATTCCAGCTGCACAGTGAACCATTACTGCCTGATCATTAGAAATTTTTTTATGAATAAAATCAACAGCAGTGTCTATTTTATCCATATCTGGGGCAGTAAGATCCGGCGTAGGTACATGCAAGTAACCAATATCACTTACCCATTCTTCAGGTAATGCATTTTCAGTCATGGTTACAATTGACGTGACACCTTGTTTTAGAATCCAATCTAATTCATCAAAACTTGTAGGTATTCCAGAGCCTGCTAGTTTATTCTCAATCAACCATGAGAAATTAGTTGGTTTTTTAGTAATTTTACCGTGAACTTTTCTCCAAATATTTCCAGGTTTGCTCATGCTAAGTATTGTATTTTCCATACTTTTAGGATTACGATAGATGCACCTTATATGGGAAAATCATGCATAATAATTTGCAATGAATAAAGAAGCAATTCTCTATGAAAAATTACCGAACAAAAAAGTTCGTTGTACTGCATGTGCAAGATATTGTGAGATGGCTGACGGACAAGTTGGGTTATGTGGGATACGTGGTAATGAAAACGGAAAGTTAGATCTATTTGTATATGGTAAGGTAATTGCAGGGCATGTTGATCCGATAGAAAAAAAACCAGTTGTTCATTACAATCCTGGATCTAAGGTATTTTCTATTGCCACAACTGGGTGTAATTGGCTTTGTAAATACTGTCAGAATTACGATATAAGTCAAAGAAGAAAGGTTGAGGGCATAGATATGACTCCAAAACAAGTGGTACAAATGGCATTAGATAATGGTGCGGATGGAATTGCATATACATACAATGAACCATCAATATTCATTGAATTTGCAAGAGATTGTGGGGTATTAGCCCATCAAAAAAATCTTTACAACGTGTTTGTTTCAAATGGATATGATACTCCAGAATCAGTAAAAATGATGGGGGAATTTTTAGATTCTATAACAATTGATTTCAAGGGTAATGCAGAACCTAATTTTACAAGAAAATTTATTGGAGTTCCTGATCCTCAACCTATTTTTGATACATTATTAGAAATTCGTGATAAAACAAAAATTCATGTAGAGATAACGGATCTTATTATTCCACAAGTAGGAGATAGTTTAGAATATGCAGAGAAATTATGTAAATTTATTTATGATCAATTTGGTCCAGAGATGCCTATCCATTTTTTGCGTTTTCATCCGGATTATAAAATGATGGAATTTGATTCTACGCCTGTTAAAACTTTGGAAAAACATCATGAAATTGCAAAAAAAGTTGGATTAAAGTATGCATATGTTGGAAATGTGACAGGTCATCCTTTAGAGCATACCTATTGTCCTGAATGTAATAATATTGTAATCAGGAGATATGGTTTTGATATTGAAGATTGGAATCTTGATACGCAAAACAGATGTAATTTTTGTGGAAATCAAATTCCAATTATTGGCAAATTATCAAAAAATTATAAAAAAAATAGATTTCATTTTGTTCGTTGAATAGCTATTGCCCTTACGGGAGAACCAGTTGCATCTTTAATTTTTAATGGTAAAATTATAAATTCAAATTGTTTTGAAGATATTTTATTTAAATTTGATAGATTTTCAACTATTAAGATATTATTTTTTGCAAATATTTTATGAACACTGAAGGTTTTATCTTTTCCCAGATCTATGCTAGGTGAATCAATTCCAACTAAGTTAATCTCCTTTGATACAAGATATCGGGCAGCTGATTCAGAAAGGCCGGGATTATCAATAAAATAAGAATCATTATTCAGATATTTTTGCCATTGAGTATGAAAGATTATTGATGTGTGTTTTGGGATATTGCCATTTTTTCTTTCAAATGAAATTAAGTCATTTTTGGTAATTGCTTGATTTTTCATTTTTTTTATTTTTATCAATATACCATTTCCTAGTAATCTATCAAGAGGTATTTGGTGTATTTTTGCTCCATCTTGCACAAAATGATATGGTGCATCAAGATGAGTTCCAGTATGAGAACTAAGAAATAACAATTCAAGGTTATACCCATCCTCTTTTAGAGATGACCATAGAATGAATTGCGGTTTTGGTGAACCAGGAAAAGTAGGTATAGACTGAGATATTGTTAATGTGAGATCTATTATTTTCATATCAACGAGTTATGATGAGGGATTAATCAGTTTTTGAGATCTATGAAAGGTTAAATACTGTCTGATGAAAATCTGCAATGTGCCTACAGCGTATGTTCTATTAAATTCAGATTTAGGATCTGATGAATCAATAATAGCAGATATCAAACGTATTCTTTCAAATGAAGAAGTAAATTATGAAGTTCAAGGAGTTTATGGAGTATACGATATTGTCTTAAAATTATCATCTAAAGATGCTGAAAAACTACGCACAATTATCACGAACAAAGTAAGAAAGATTGGTAAAATACAATCAACTCTAACAATGATGGTAATAGAAGAACAAGAAAATCTATAGATTTTTTATTGCGTCAATAACTCGGAGTATTTCAGACTCAGTATTAAAAAAATGAGGAGATGCCCTTATGATCTTTTGTTCTAAAATTTCTCTAACAGCTAGTACGATATTTTGTTTTTCCAATTTTTTTACAATTATTTGTGGATCATGACCATCAATATTGAAAGAAACTATACTTGTTCTGTCTTGAGGGTTTTCTGGTCCATAGAGAACAATGTTTTTTATTTTAGATAATTCTTCTCTTAAAAGATTTGAAAGATAGAGATTTTTTTTACGTATATTTTCCATACCAAATTTAAGAAGATAGTTTGCAGATGATTCCAAACCTACTATTCCAACATAATTACGAAATCCTGTTTGAAATTTATCAGGAATATCTTTGAACGCTAGATTTGTGTCGTTATAGATCATTACAGATTCTCCTCCAACGGTCATAGGTTCCAGTAATTCATGCGATTTTTTGTTGCAATAAAATAATCCTGTTCCCATAGGTCCACATAACCACTTAGAGCCGTTAAAAGACATAAAATTACATTTGATCTTTGTCACATCAAAATTGCCTATACATCCAACTGTTTGTGCGCTATCAATGAAGAATAAAGTGTTATTTTCAAGCATATTTCCAATTTTTTCGACTGGCAGTATTGAGCCAGTATTGTATAATGCATGACTAATAGCTACTAATTTTGTATTATTATCAAGAAGTGATTTAAGTTCATTAAAATCAAAAAATCCATTTTTATCTATAGATAGACTTTTGATTTTGGTTTTATTTTGCAATCTAAGCCATGGGTAGAAATTTGCGTGATGTTCATGCGATAACCCACGAATTATGATATTGGAATTTTGTTCAAATGAGATACCATTTGCCACTATGTTTATTCCATCAGTGGTACTTTGAGTTAGGATGACTTCTTCTGGTTGACAGTTGATAATTTTTGCAATAATTTTTCTAACATTTCGTAGTTTTTCAGTAATAAATGGTTCAGAGTTTATTGAATCAGGGCCTAGGGAGTTATATGAAATTAGAAAATCTTTCATTGCTTCAATGCTTTGTGAAGGCATTAAAGAAACAGAAGCGTTATTTAGATAAATTTTACCAGAATTAGGAAAATCTCCAGAGATATCTTTCAAAACCAAATTCATTATTATATCTGTTAGATACTAAAGTGGTGTTGGATAAAAATCCTGAACAGATATTAGATAATGATTTAACATATGTAATAGACGAGTTTTCAAACAAAAATCCAAACATAATTTTATGTTCTGAACCTTTTCTTAAAGCTGAATTTCTAAATGAGTTAATTAATTCTATTAATTATCGAGTAATTTTTTTAGATTTTGATTTACTTTATAGTGGTTATGTTGTTTCAGAAATGATTAAGAAAAATGATAAAGTAAAGATTTATCGTCCAAGTGACTTTGATTGGAAAAAAATCATATCGGACATAGCAAAAAAAATATCAAATGAAAAATTTTTAGTTGTGATTGATTCGTTTAATGGTTTTTACAGCATATTTGATGATAAAGAATTTGGGAGATTCATTAATGCGTCATTAATGTTACTTTCATCTATTGGAAGAGAGAGTAGTTCTTCAGTGATAATTACTGCTATGGCACGAAAAAATGACAAGGGTGAATGGATTCTTTCTCCAGGTGGAAGACATGTTATTTATTCAAAAAAATCTGGAATATATCATCTCAAAAGAATCGGTAATAGTTTGATGGTTAATTCGTTAAATCAGGTTGGGACTCCAGAAAAGATATTCAAAATCGATTATTCTTGTTCTTGATGTGTTTTGAAAAAGCGATCAAAATTTTAAACGGTGTTATAAAATTTGAAACGCCGTTATAATTCATATTTTTTGGGCAAATTATATTAAGATCAAAAGACAAGAAAATTTCGTTATGCCAGTAGGAATTATTCCAGACATCAGCGAACAAATGTGTATCGGATGCGCACTATGTGTAGAAATCTGTACAACATTAGGACCAGATGTACTTAGAGTAAAACCAGTTGAAGGCTGGAAGAGAGGAAAGGCATTTGTCTTCTACCCAGAAAGATGTATCTCTGATGGAGCATGCATCGGTGTTTGCCCAACAAAGGCAATCTTTTGGATGAGACCAATGGACTTTACCGTTGGACAACCAGTTCCACTCTACAAGAACTCAGTCTTCGTCAAAGGTTGGACCGAATTAATCGATTAGATTAGGTCATCATTTTTAATTTCTTTTTATTATTTTAAATTTTAATAATTTGCTGAACAAATTATTGTGTTTGAATGATCAGTCTTTATTTTTTTAAAAAGGACATGTAAAAAGATACTAACTCCATAAGTTGGAATTTAATTATAATATGTGATGACTATTTGAATTAAAATTGTATGATAATCTAAAGTATCTTTTTAAATCGCTAGAAGACACAATTAACCGTGAAACGAATAGAAGCTATAGTCCAAAGTGAAGTTTCAAAGCAAGTTGTAAAGGCAATAAGAGATGTTGGTGTAGGTGGAGTTACATTGATTCAATCTTTGGGTCAAGGAGCAGGTGAACGACCTGAAATTGGAGGACATCAAATTGAATTTAATTCAACAGATGTAATAGTTACAGTTGTTCAGGATTCAATTGTAAGTTCTGTTGTTTCAGCTATTATGGATGTAGCTCATACAGGAGAAAAAGGCGATGGGAAAATTTTTGTTTCAAATGTAGAGGAATCATATGATATTAGTACAAAAGAAAAATCAGCTGAATTAATTTAATATTATTCTAGAATCAATTTTTGATATTATCATCCATCTTTCTCGAAACAAGATATCCGATATAACCAGCATCTGGAGATGTAACATCACTCTTTATTTTTTTAAATATATAATCATCAAAATTTTTGGCACTATCATAGAATTCTTCACCAATAATCAATCTATTTGCAGGTGCAATTCTATTTATCTTGGCACATCGATTTACAGTATTTCCAAAAATATCATTAACAGATGATGTTGATGTTTTTGCTATTCTAACAATGCCGTATGTAGAACTAATTCTATAATCAAAAACAGGTAGTTTTTGTTTTTCTAATTTTTTTACAATGTCATCATGTGATTCACTTAAAGTTAAACAACAATCAAGACATTTTTTTAATGTAGATTCTTCTTCAGAGTATATAACTGGAAAATAAAATAATAATGCATCGCCGATATTTTTTACTACTATTCCATCATAATTTCTTACAATTACAGCAATGGAGTTAAGAAAAATTTTATAAAATTCACTGGTTTCTGATTCAGATAATTTGGAAGTGATTTTGGTTGAATTCATAATATCTACCATACATACGCAATATTTTTCGCTATAATCAGAAAATTGTAATAAAATATCTTCTTGTTGTTTTATAACATCTTCTTTTTCTTTAATTTCAATTAATGATTTTTGAAGTTTTTCAGTCATGGAGTCAAATGCATAAGATAATTCACCGATTTCATCCTTTGTTGAAATATTAGTTCTGACATGAAAATCTCCATTTGCAACTTGATTTGCAGCATTTTTTAATTTTATTAAAGGTCTGGACATAGATTTTGCAATTATAAATGCAATAACTATCATTACAGCTGTAATGATTAGACCTGTTTGAAACATTCTATTTTGAAGTACTAAAATTGGTCGAATTGTTTCTGATTCATCAATTTCTGCAAGTAAAATGAATCCTAAATCATTAGCACAATATGAAGAACCATAAATGTTGATATTTCTGTAATCTGGGTAAAATCCTGTAAATTCTTCTCCTTCTCTAAAACATTTTTGAACTGCAATAGTATCAACTTTTTGTTTGAAGACAGCATTATCTATGAATCTGGATTCTGATAACATCAAAAATCCATCATTTACGATATAAACTTCGCCTGTTTCTCCCAAACCACTTCGATCAATTAAGATATTGTCTAGTGATTCAGTTCTCATTCTTGATATAACTACTCCTATTGGATCATCATTTTTTTTATCGTCTTGAGCAAAAATTGGGGAAACTACAATCATTTTTTTGCCAGTACTAGATGGCTCAAAATCTATAATTGATTTTTGTAGTCCTTTTTGAAATAATGGATCATGAGAGAAGTTACTATCAGATGATTTACCAAGTGAAAAGAAAACTTTTCCATTTGCTCCAATAACTTTTACATCTTCTAACCCAATTGAAAATCCAACTAGTGTTTGAAATGCTTGAATTTGAGTAAGGAAATCCCTACGTTTACTTTCTCTTGCTTTATCAAATTCATTTTCAGGTATTTCATTTAATTCAGTAACAAGAATTTTTATCATTGGATCATTTGCTAAAATTTGATTTTGTTCAATTCTGGATTCAAAAAGAAGCCTAACGGAATTACCACGTGATGTGGATTCGCCAAGTAATAGATTATTAGCTCTTTCTATTAGAATTTGTTCAGCGTAGTTAAAACTCAAATACGCTGTAATTAAAAGTGTAATTATAGATACCATGATTACTAAAAGTATCAGTTTTTTATCTATACTAAATGAAATTTGCAATTCAATTCCTTGTTAATTTTATATGAATATCAATTCTTCGAGGATTTCACGACCATAATACCTATTTTATGGTTGATGTATCAAAGTAGATGCCATTATGGACCAATTCTTAAAAAAATTCTGTTGAACAAATTATTAGAAATTTGAAATTTTTAACTTATTTTTTATATAATCTAAATTTAGAAGCCCAACCAAAGTTCTGATTCTTTGTTGGTTTTTTTGATAAATTATCTAACATTTCATATGTAATTGTAAATCCGTTACCTACCATTGTAGTATCTTTATCATACTCATTTTTGTTAGGCACAAATTCATCTGCTAAATCTTTAATTTTTTTAGTTTTTATATCAAATAATCTAATTTCTTTACCATTCTCAAGTTTAATGATTGCATCGTTACTAAGACTTTGAATTGAAAAATTTTCAAAAAATCTTATGATACCTCCTTTTTTTAACTTAATTATAGTATCATATGTAATTTTACTTCCATACAATAAAATTTCTCGTGCATTAATTTGAATATCGTCTTCTAAATTAAGAACCATGATAGAATCTGCATCGAGAGAAACTGTATTTACAATATTTTCAGCAATTATTTTTCCTTTTGGTGCTGATATATGAGTTCGTTGTTCTCGAGTTTCATAAATTCCTACTCTTCCTTCTGGATCTTCAATTCTATATTTTCGACCAAAAACATTTCCAACTACAACATTACCATTATCTACAATTAGTTTAGCTCCATTTTCAATTTTATATTTATTTTCAAGTGGATTAATGAATTTGAAATCACCTTTAGTGAGATGAATTTTTGTTCTAAATTCTTCAGTCCAAGATGGACTTGTAATATTTCCTTGCATTATAATAGAACCGTCATAAGTTAGATTGCCTGCCATGAAATTTCCTTTAATTGAAAGTATACCATTAGCTTTTCTTTCAAGTTCAATTTCTCCAAGAGTTTTTGAGCCAAATAGTCTAGTGCCAGTTGAATTTGTTCTAATCAAATCTGCTGCCCATTCTTCAGCTATTTTCATTTCTTTGGATAATTCTTGACCTAAAATTCGATTTTTTCGACGGATATTTTCTTCTGAATCACCTGAATAAACTCTAGCGTTTCTAATTTTTTCCAAATCTGTTTCAGGATATTTTTTACCGATTTTGAGATCTTCGTATGCTTGTTTGATTTTAATGAATTGAACATTTTCTCCTCCTCTATCAGAATGGTATCTAAGCGCTAATCGTCTAAATGCATCACGAATTTCTTTCTCAGTTGAACCTTCAATTATTCCCAATATGTCATAATTACTTTCTACCATATTTTCTCAGTTTTTTGTTACTCTTTTCATATTTTTTATACATTTAGTTTGTCATGATACAAAATATCAAGGATGCTTTCTAATAGATTCTATATTAGATCTTTAAAAAATCCAGTAAAACTGTCAGATGGTGTTACTTGAACAGATTTCAATTGTCCTAGAGGTGTAAGAATTTGTCTTTTATCATAATAATTGTAAATTCCCTCTTTATCAGGATAAATTGTAATAGTGTCTTTTTGTCCAGGTTCTAAAAGATCAGTTTGTACATCAAAGCCATCAATGTATAATCTATGATGTTGATTACCACGATTTTCAACAGTTAAGACATAAGCAAAACTAGTTCTCATGATTAATGTAGGATTGTTTTTTTCAGCAGTACCAGAAATACCTACTAATTTTACTTCACCATTAATATCTAAAAAGGCAACTGTTTGTTCAACTTTTTCGGGCCAAAAAATTTGTACGTGTCTTACATTTCCTTGTCCCACTATTACAATAATTGATGTTAATGCAATAACTGCCACAATTAATCCAATAATCACAAATGTCTTATCATTCAAGATGTAACATCAGTTATTTTATGTCATTCTGATAAATATACAATTATCTAAAACGTAAATTAGGTTTTAAGAAAAAATGGGGAAACCCCAGATTATTATTTTACCACTAAAACAGGAATCTTTGCTTTATGCATTACATAATTAGAGGTACTTCCTAGAAATGCTTCTTTAGCACCACCTACTCCTCTAGCACCAATAACAATCATGTCATACTTTCCTTTCTCTGCAAATTTGACAATTTCAGAACCAGTATGACCACCTCCGGTTTTATACTTGAATAGTGCTCCTGCATTTTGAGCCCGTTTCATTGCCGGTCCAATTGCTTTGATAGCCTTTGCTTGTGCATCATCTTTCATTTTTTGTGTATATTTTATTCCTGCAGCTAGTGGCAAATGAAATACATAAAATCCAGTAATTTCAGCTCCACTACCTTTTGCAATCTCAATTGCTCGATCTAATCCTCTAATGGAGTTATTAGATCCATCTAGTGGAACAAGGATTTTGTTGAATTTTGCCATATTTTCCAGTTTAATTCTCCAAATATAAAAAATAGCATGATTTCCATATATGAGATCCCTGATAAAATGATGAATTGTTCATTTGTATTCATCAATGAAAATTATACGTCTGTTTTTATAGAAATTTGATTTGTAATATATCATGTCTATAATTGATATTTGTAACAAGCCAGTTTCTATTCTAAAGAATTCAACAATATCAGATGTAATTAAAAAATTATTGGAGAATAATCTTAGTAGATTAATTGTTATAGAAAATGGTAAGCCTGTGGGAATCATAACTGAAAAAGACATAGGATTATTTCTTTTTTCTGAAACTACTAAACAAGGGTTAGACGACATAATGATTAGTAGAGTAATGAAACCGATTATGTTAATTGAAGAAACTTTAACGCCTAAAAATTCAGCAAAAATAATGCTTGAAAAAGGAATTAGCTCTTTAGCAATAGGTACAAATGAGAATATTAAAGGAATTTTTACAAAGACAGATCTTATAAAATATTATTTAGAAAATTATTCAGGAAATAATAAAGTAGTTGATTTTATGACGCATGAATGTGTTTTTACTCATACTGCTGCACCGCTATTCAAAGTTGTAAGGAAGATGTTGGAAAATCACATATCCAGAATTATTGTAAAGGATCAAAATGAAAATCCAATAGGCATAATTTCATTTAGAGATTTATTTAGAATTTCTATCGAACTAGGTAGTGAAGAAGATGATTCTGGTTTTACTATATCAGAACAAATAAGGAGAGGATTTCTCTCAGAGGGAGGATTTGGAGGCATTTCATTGGCACGGGATGTTATGAGTAAAGGAATTATCTCAATAAAATTCAATGAAGATTTAAAAGATGCATGTAGATTAATCTTAGAAAACAACATTAGCGGTTTGGCAGTACTTGATGGAAATAATTCTCTTGCAGGGATAATCAGTAAAACAGATATTACAAGAGCTATTGCAGTTTGAGAAAATTTCAAGAATATATTAAAACAGGGAATTACTCTAAATTGTAAACATGAAGCTACATTTTGATGATTTTGTTTACGGTTCTATTGATGGTGCAGTTACAACTTTTGCAATTGTTGCAGGAGTTGTTGGTGCTTCATTGTCTCCAGCAATTATTTTGATTCTTGGTTTTGGTAACCTGTTTGCAGATGGATTTTCAATGGCAGCAGCAAATTATCAGGCATCAAAAGCTAGAAATCAATTCATTGAAATGAAAAGAAAACAAGAAGAATGGGAAATTGACAATCTAGCAGAACAAGAAAAAGATGAAATCAGAGAGATTTACAAAAAAAAAGGATTCAAAGATGAATTATTAGAAGAAATAGTCAGAATAATCACATCAAGACGAAAAGTTTGGGTAGATACAATGATGAAGGAAGAATTGGGATTAATTGAGGATGAAAAAGGTCCGTTAAACAGTGCAATCAGTACTTTTATTGGATTTAATCTGATTGGGATAATTCCATTAATTCCATTTATGATTTTTATTTTTATGGGAACGCATGCAAATTCTGAAGCTTTTGTTTATTCAACGATATCTGTAATGGCTTCATTTTTTCTTGTAGGTATGATTAAAGGAAAAATAGTTAGAAAATCAAAAATAAGATCAGGGTTCTACACATTAATCATTGGTGGAATTGCAGCTTTAGTTGCATATTTTGTAGGATATGGACTCAACTTTTTAGTTCAATAATTAATTGTGTATTTAAAGTGATTTTATATAATCTCGTATAGTTTGAGCTGATATTTTTAATAATTTATTTTCAGATTCATTTAATTTTATTTCTATGATTTCTTTAATTCCATCTTTGTTTATCTTTACAGGAATTCCCATCGAAACGTCTTTTTCACCATATTCACCATTTAATACAATTGATGCCGGTATGAATAATTCATCATTTTTAATAATAGATTTTATAACATCAAAAGTATTTTTAGCAATACCAAATTGTGATCTACTTTTTAAAAGTCTTAAAGATTTCCAATAGTTTTGAATTTCAGTTGAGATAATTTGTTCTTCTTTATTGTCAATTAGTTCAAGTATATTTTTTCCATTAATTTTTACTCTGGAGAATATTGGAACCATTGAATCTCCATGTTCACCTAATACTATTGCATCAGTAATTTGAGATTGTTTAACTTTAAATTTTTCTGAAAGCAAGTATCTAAATCTACTTGAATCCAAACTTGATGCAATTCCTATCACTTTATTTCTTGAGAATTGAGTTTCTTTCTGAAAAACATATGTAAGAACATCTAATGGATTAGACACTATTAATATGATTGCAGAAGGACAGTGTTTTTTTATTTGTTTTGCAATTTCTTTAATCATTATAACTTGAGTATTTATCATTTCAGTTCTATTTTTCATATAAATTCCTGTACTGGCTGTAATCACAATAATGTCAGAGTCATTTATTTTGGAAAAATCATCAGTACCATGAATTGAAACATTTGAATTTGCAGGTATGGCATTGGATATATCTAAAGCCTCACCCATTGCTTTGCTTTTTGTACGATTTACCAACAGAACATCATCTAGTGAATCAGATATGCAAAGAAAAGCAATCGCTGTACCAACTCTACCACTACCTATTATAGAAATCATTTTGGTCCTATCTCTTCTATTTTGTAATAATGATAAGATAAATTGTTTGAAGTGGCTAATTTAAGGTCCAATTGTATTTCTAGTATGAAATTTGTGCCTGTAATGGGTGCACTGCATGGCAATGTGTTCTTACTTGTTATATTAAAAAATGAGATGATAATAACATGCAAGCATTAATTTCGGGAAGAAAAATTGAAGATGACTCTAGAAAAGATGCTATTCTTGAAGTCATATCAGACAAATATTGTCGAGCTATTTTGGAAAACTCGATGGAAAAACCAAAATCTGCTATGGAAATAAGTGCTGAAACTAAAATTCCTATAAGTACGGTTTATAGAAGACTGCAAACCTTACATGATAACAAATTATTAGGAATTTCTGGTTCCATTAGTGAAGATGGTAAAAAATACTTTCTATACAAGAGTAGAATTAAAGCAATAGCTACATCATTTAATGGAAGCAATAT
The DNA here is from genome assembly GCA_035703205.1 of Nitrosarchaeum sp. Lineage (GTDB taxonomy): Archaea > Thermoproteota > Nitrososphaeria > Nitrososphaerales > Nitrosopumilaceae > Nitrosarchaeum. The sequence continues at coordinate 60,257 of DASSYQ010000057.1, read as the reverse complement.
AGAAATCGAAGTTGTTCCTAATACCTCATAAGTATTAGCTTCTTTTTATTTTATTGAAATCATGTTTGATAATCAATGTTCTGTTTTAAATTAAAAAATGAGAGGTAGAAATATGGAAAAAAGATATTCATCGCCTGTAATTACTATTCAACCAGAATCATCTATTTTTGATGCATTGTTACAAATGCAAACAAATTTTATTAAACACATAGTAGTTGCAGTTAAAAATACACCTGTGGGAATTATTACTGAAAGAGATATCAACAGATTTCTTGAAGAAGATAAAACTGCACATGCATTAGACGAAATTCCAATTAAACATGTAATGCAAAAAAATGTAATTACAATAACTGATGGGACAGAAGATCATTTTGATCAATGTGCTGCAAGAATGGAAACTTTCAAAATAGGTTCAGTTATTCTTGTTGACGATAATGGAGAATTGGTAGGTATTGTTTCAAGAACAGATCTGACAAAATCATATGCCAGTGTATTTGGCGGAAAATATTTAGTGAAAAATTTTATGAGTAAAAAAGTGGTTACATGTAGAAAATCAGATTCTCTTAAATTTGCATTAAGTTTAATGAATAAAAATCATGTTTCAAGGTTAGTTGTAACAGATGAAAATGGTTTTCCAGTAGGTCTTATTAGTACTAATACGTTGTTAACACATAGTGATTATTTTACTAAAGGTAATACACGTTCCAGAGATTACTTACTTCCAATAAATAGAGAAAAACTTACAGTAAATGACTTACTAACTGATGAATTCTTAACAATAAACGAGGAAGAAGATTTAGCATTAGCAGCAAGTAAAATGATAAAAAATAAAGTTGGTGGAATTCCAGTAGTGGATTCAAATCGAAATTTGGTTGGAATTGTGAGTAAAACTGATGTTGTAAAGGCTTTTTCTATAGTTGGACCTCATGAAGAATTAAAGTCAAAATACAAAGAATTGTATTGAATCAAAACTGATTTTATATCTAAAGATTGAATTGATTAATCTTGCTTTCCAAAATATCGGAGTGTTGAAATGTTTGAACTAAAACGCGGAATGGGACTTTTCCATCTTACTATGTATGGAGTAGGACTAATTCTTGGTGCCGGGATTTATGTACTGATAGGTGAAGCTGCTGGATTAGCAGGAGATTCTGTATGGATTGCGTTTGTTTTAGGATCTATTGTTGCATTATTTGCAGGATTTAGTTATGCTGAATTATCGTCAATATTTCCTAAAGCAGCTGCAGAATATACATTCATAAAAAACGCATTCAAAAATAATTTTTTTGCTTTTATTATTGGATGGTTAACTGCAATTACATCTATGATTACGGCATCAACCGTAGCCTTAGGATTTGGTGGTTATTTTTCAGAATTTTTGAATATTCCAGTAACAATATCTGCAATTGTATTGATAGGAATTCTTTCAATAATAAATTTTATAGGAATTAGAGAGTCATCTTGGACAAACACAATTTTTACAGTAATTGAAGCTATTGGATTAATTCTGATTATCATAATTGGTTTTACCATTAGTGAACCAGAACCAGTTAATTATTTTGAAAGTCCAACTGGATTTACGGGTATTATAATTGCATTTGTGTTAATTTTTTTCGCTTTTATTGGATTTGAGGATATGGCAAATGTCGCAGAAGAAGTACGTAATCCAAAAAAAATCATTCCAAGAGCAATAATTTTGTCAGTTATGATATCAGGAATAATCTATGTATTGGTTTCTTTAGCAGTTGTTAGAGTAATTAACTGGGAAGATCTTTCATTATCAGCTGCGCCACTAGCGGATGTAGCAGAAAGAGGATTGGGTACACAGGGTCACATAATACTTTCTGGAATTGCACTTTTTGCTATAACAAACACTGTCTTGATTACACTTGTAGCTGGTTCTAGAATGATTTATGGAATGGCAAGAGAAAAATTATTTCCAGATATTCTTGCAAAAGTTCATTCTAAAACCAAAACACCATGGATGGCAGTTATTGTACTGATGTTAATTGCCATTGGTTTTTCTTTAATTGGAGATATCGTAATTGTTGCAAATATTACTGTCTTTGCTATTGTAATAACTTTTGCAGCAATAAATTTGGCTGTAATTGTCCTTCGATATACAGAACCAAACATTGAACGAAAATTTAGAGTTCCTATCAATATTGGTAAATTTCCAATTTTACCAATATTCGGATTAGGAATTTCATTATACATGGCATTTCAGTTTGAAATTCAAGTGGTTTTTGTGGGACTAATGATAATAGGTATTGGTACAGTTTTTTATTTATTTTATGAAAAACGTAAAGTAAAATCAAATTAAAATTTAACTTGTATGATACTATTGTTATTTTCTTTTTGTTTTAGAAAGAGCAATTGATGCAATTATAATTCCTATAATTCCTAAACTAATGCTGATATAACCAATATTCATTTGTTGATTTAATTTTTCTAGTTTAGTAACTGATTCTTTCAGATCATTTATTTCTCCAACAAGGGAAGTATGTCCATCGATTAATTGATTTAGTGTAATGTCAGATGATTCTGGAAATTCAATGTAAGATCGTTCATCAACTTTTGGCGGATGCATAGATAAACTCACTGGTGTTTCTCCAATATTTCCCAAAACATTTGCTTGATAAAATCCTGCTATTGTAGGATTAACAAACGCATAGTACTTCCCAGGAACATTATGATCTGGAGATAGAGAGAGTGTTATTTTTTCTTCTTTGTATAATAATTGTATTTTTAATGATTTTTCAAGCCCAGGAATACCATTTTTGAATTTTTGTTCTTCGAGCTCTAAATTAGGCTCAAGAGGACTAACAAATAATTCAATTCCATTGGTTTCTTTAGAAACAACTGGTTCATTCATCCAACCAATCTCCAATCTATATCCATTAACAGAGTCAATTGTATGACCAAATGCAGTACCAATCAATCCTGGAGTTATTAATAAAAACAATAGTAAATTTTTAAAATTCAATAAAGAATAAAACAATAGTTGTTTTAAAAAGGTTCTACCAATATCTTGAAAGATATTATTCAGATTTTAGCAATTATTTTAATGAAAACAGAAATGTTGATCACAAAAATTGTGAACTGTAATACCATCAAAATTTAAGAACCCCTTCTTTGTCGTTGAACTGTTGACAAAATTTACTATCATATCTGGAAGTTCATCTGAAGATCTTGCAAAAAAATTAGCAAAAAGACTGGGAGCAGATTTGATAAAAGCACAACTGAAAGTTTTTCCAGATGGTGAGAGTAAAATTACACTTGAAGGAAAACTTCAAAAAAATAAAATTGTTGTTATTCAGTCAACATATCCACCAGTGGATGAAAATCTTATTCGGGTATTATCAATAATTTCAAAAGCAAAAGAATTTGGAACTGAAGTAATTGCTGTAATACCGTACATGGGTTATGCTCGTCAAGATAGAGAATTCTTACCAGGGGAAGTAATTACAATGAAAGTCATTGCTAAGTTATTCAAAAGTGTAGGAGTATCTAGAATAATTGTTGTAGATATTCACAGTATGATCGGATTGAAATATTTTAATATAAAATCAAAGAATGTAACTGCCATTCCAGATTTAGCAAAATATTTTTCAAAACTAAAATTGAAAAATCCTTTGGTTGTTTCTCCGGATCAGGGTGGAAAGGAGAGAGCAAAAGAATTTGCTAAATTTTTAAAGACAGAATACATTTCACTTGAAAAACGGCGTGATCGTAAAACTGGAAAAGTAGAAATCAAATCTTCAAATTTTGATGAGATAATAGGCAGAGATTTGATTTTAGTTGATGATATGATTAGTACGGGTGGAAGTATTATCAAAGCTACAGAATTTCTTAAGAAACAAAAATGTAAGCGAGTGTTTGTTGCTTGTACACATGCTTTACTTAGAAATGACGCAGAAGAGAAAATTAAAAAAGCAGGAGTTAGTAAAATAATCAGTACAAATACAATTCCTGGAAAAACATCTTTAGTGGATGTTTCGAATACAATTGCGAAGGCAATAATATAATGCCAGAAAGTTTTTTTGTTTTAACTAAAGATAATTTAGAAATTGCAATTGATGAAGTAATTTCAATTGCAAAAACATATGACAGGTTTGCAAAAATAAAAATATCATCAAACTTAGTAATTATACAATCAAAAATTAGTTGGGAGCAAATTACAAAACGTGCAACTTTTGTGAAGGTTTCTGGTCAAATTCTACGAAAGATGTCGGGATTATTTTTAGATGAGGAGAATTTTGAAGTTTTAAAAAATGCTAAAACTTTTGTATGCAGAATTATTAATTTATCATCAAATCAATTCGATGTACCTGAATTAGAAAGAGCGATGGGAGATATGATAACTAAGTTTTCTAAAGCTCAAGTATCTCTTGAAAATCCGGATATTACCATATATCTAATTTTTACTGAGAAAGAAAATTTTTTTGGGTTTTCAAAAAGATTTGAAAGTCAAAATAGACCAATGAAAATTAAAAAATATCCACATGAATTAGATTGGAAGCTTACAAGGGCAATGATAAATTTAATCGGATTAAAAGAAGGAGAAACTGTTTGTGATCCATTTTGTGGTACTGGGACTACATTATTAGAGGCTGAATCAATGGGAATTCATGCAATTGGATTAGATTTTGATGAAAAAATGTGTAATATTTCAAAAGAAAATGTAGACGCAAACGGCTACGAATCAAAAATAATTAAGGCTGATTTTAGTCAAATAACAAATATGGTAGATGAATTTGATGGAATTGTTACAGATTTACCTTATGGAACCGCCTCAAAATCATCAGAAAATCCTGAAGAATTGATGAAAAAATTTGTATCAATCTTACCTAAACGCAAGAAAATAGCTATTATGTGTAAAAAAGGATTTGAAAAAAAATTGAAGATCAATCCAATAAAGAAATATGAGATCTATAGGCATAAAAGCTTGACAAGGACAATTTTAATAAAATGAAATTAATATTTCTGGGAACCTCAGCTGCTCAACCTACTGAAAATAGAGGATTGTCTTGTGTTTGTTTGGAAAGAGATGGAGAAATTCTTATGTTTGATGCAGGAGAAGCTACACAGATCTCTTATCTTAGATCAGGTTTAGGTTGGAATAAAAAAATGAAAATTTTTGTTACACACCTTCATGGTGATCATTGTATAGGATTATTAGGACTACTTCAGACAATGACAATGCAACATAGAACTGAACCTCTAGAAATTTACGGGCCTAACGGAATAGAAGAATTCATAGCTGCTAATATCAAAATACTAAACTTTGGATTATCATTTCCAGTTATGATTACAACAGTTAAGGAAGGAAAAATATTTGAATCAAAAATTTATTCAATATATGCTTGTAAAGCTAATCATTCAGTTATTACATACTCTTATCTTTTTGAAGAAAAAGACAAGCCTGGCAGATTTAATATAGAAAAAGCTAAGGATTTAGAGATTCCTGAAGGAAAATTATGGCATCAATTACAAAATGGAATCGAAATTAGAATTGGAGAAAGAGTTATTGCTCCAGAACAGGTGTTGGGAGAAAAAAGGCCTGGTAAAAAAATTGGAATTTCAGGAGATACAATACCGACAAAAGAGTTAGAGAAATTCTTCGAAGGATGTGATTATCTTGTATTTGATTCAACATTCTTAGATGAAACTAGGGAGAAAGCAGAAGAAACATGTCATTCAACAGCAAAGCAGGCAGCTATATTAAGTAAAAATGCAAAAGTGAAAAATCTTATTCTAACACATTTTTCAGCTAGATATAAAGATGAAACCAGACATTTAGAAGAAGCAGAACAATTTCATGATTCAGTAATCACTGCAAAAGATTTTTTAGAAATTGAGATAAAATAGGAAAAATGTTTGAATCAATTACAAAAGAGCTAAGGGCAGCTAAAAAAGTGGTGTTTGTTACGGGAGCAGGGATTTCTCAGGAAAGCGGTGTTCCCACTTTTAGAGGAAAAGATGGGTTATGGAGAAATTATGATGCAATGAAATTGGCTACAATTAATGCATTTTATGATAATCCAAAGTTAGTTTGGGAATGGTATAACGAAAGAAGGAAGAATATTTTTGCTGCAGAACCTAATTTAGGACATAATGCGATAGCTGAACTAGAAAAATTTGTAAAAGTTGTTGTATTAACTCAAAATATTGATGGACTTCATCAAAGAGCTGGAAGTACAGAAGTATTAGAGCTGCATGGAAGTATTATAAAAATAAAATGTACTAGTTGTGATTTCAAAGATGATATTTCAACTGAATTTGTAGACATACTACCTTTATGTAAGTGTGGAAATATTCTAAGACCCGATGTAGTATGGTTTGGAGAATCTCTTCCCCAAGATATTTGGCAGCAGGCTATAATTTATGCAAGTAGATGTGATGTAATGGTAGTTGTAGGTACATCTTTAGTGGTATCACCAGCAAACACATTACCAATTTATGCCAAACAAAATAATGCAATTCTAATAGAAATAAATCCTGAAAAAACAATGATGTCATCAGATATGGATTTGTCAATAAGAAATACTAGTGTTATAGCATTACCAGAACTTGTTTCAATGTTTAAATAAAATCCAAATAATAATTAAAAAATTTCGTTAATTATAGAAAAAATAACATGTAGCATCAAGTCTTTATCATATGATCTTTTATGCCTATAATTACTGATTGAGACTCGAACTATCTATGAATTTTCTATCTAACTTGATTATGTTCCAAGAATTAGCCAATCGATGATTTTATCAATGTTAGAAGAAATCATGACAACTTTAATTGGTCCTAACGGTGATTCTTCTGCTTCTTCGCATAGTGCTACTGTTCCAATAAATGCAGCTTGTTTGTTAAGATAAAACCAAGTAGAATCATTATCTAAATTTTTTTCAAGTTGTCTTTGATAGATTTTTTGAGAATGATTCGAATGAATAACATCATAAATTCTTTCAAGTAGATGTAAATCTTTAGAGTTTGATGTAATGGAAAAATCATTGGTTTTGATCTTGGCATCTGGAAATATGTTTAAAATTGCTGTTTCAACCTTTTTTGGATCTTCAGACGGGTTAATTGAAGAAAGTATTTCTATTTTGCAACTGATGTTAGGAGATCTCATTCTGTCCAACTTTCAATGATTTTAAATGCATATTCAATTAATTCATCTTTTGTCAAGTTATTGTTAGAAATTGTTTCATCAGATAAAGCAATTGAATTACTAATGCCAACGCCTATTTCACGGTTGTCTCGTTCTTCAAAATTTTCTTTTGTTTGTGGATCATCTGATCTTCCCCTTTGTTTTAAAAATCCAAATCTTGTATTAGTGGATGCATGTATAGCAAGGAGTTTAACTGTTCCATATTTACGTAAAACTTCTATTTCAGCATTAGATCTTATTCCATCTATGATTATTACGTTTGATTTTGAATTTTTAATTTGTGGTACTACCAATTCTGCTACTGCACCTTGACCATTTTTTTCTCGTAGCTCAAGCATTATCTTACCAAGGTTTTGTCCAGTTGGTTCAAGATTTCTATTCTTAGCTTCTGTTCTTACTGCATTTCCCATGTTAATGATATCATAACCTTTGGATTTTAGACCATCAGCTATTGTGGATTTTCCTGCTCCAGGCATGCCAGTTAAGCATACAATTAGTTTTGTCAATACTAGAACAAAAATCCGGCTGGTCTATGAAGCTACCGGAAATTATTATAAAACATAATTAGAAGAAAATCATAATGCGAACTTTTGTTGCAATTGAAATTACATCTAGTGAAATAATTAATTCAATCTCTAAATTTCAGACTGAAATTAACATTAAAGCTAAACCAATAGAACCACATAATCTGCATTTTACATTGCAATTTTTAGGCGAGATATCACAAGAAACTGTAGAGAAAGTAATGATATCATTAAATTCTATTAAATTTTCAAGATTCATGGTAAATTTCAGAGGCGTGGGAGTTTTTCCCACGTTAAAATTTCCTAGAATTATTTGGATTGGAACTGATGAAAATGGTGGAAATTCATTGGTAGAATTAGCAAAAAAGGTGGAAGATACGTTATCTCCATTGGGTTTTTCTATAGATAAACCGTTTAAACCTCATATCACAGTGTTTAGAATCAAAAATAAGATTGAAGATATTAGTAAAGAGCTAGATAAATTCAAATCAGTTGATTTTGGAAGACAAGAAATTGCAGTATTCAAACTTAAACAAAGTATTCTTAATTCAAAAGGTCCAGTCTATTCTGATTTAATGGAGGTAAAAGCTAAATCATGAAACAAATAATTTCTAAAATTGAAAAATCTGTAATACCATCTAAAAATATAAAAAAAATAAAAAAACAAATTGCTGATGAAGCTTTTGCTTTAGTTGAAAATCAAATTAGAAATTATCCTGAAATTATAGGATTAGAATTTGGTGGATCCTATGCTAAAGACACATGGTTATCAAGAGAAGCAGATATTGATATTTTTATTAAATTTAAAAAATCAATTTCTGATGAAAAATTTACAGAAATTTCAAAAAAAGTTGGTTTTGAATCAATGAAAAAATATAATCCCTATGTAAGATATTCTGAACATCCTTATGTTGAGGCCAGAATAAAGAAGACCAGAATTAATGTAGTTCCTTGTTATGATGTAAACCTTGGAGAATGGAAAAGTTCTGCAGATAGATCCCCATTTCATACAAAGTTTATGCAGAATATGCTTACTCCTAAAATGAGAAATGAAGTAAGAATTCTTAAAACATTTCTAAAATTAACCAAAATTTATGGAGCAGAAATTGCAAAACAAGGTTTTAGTGGATATGTATCAGAAGTTCTAATTATAAATTTTGGTAGTTTTGAGAATGTAATAAAATCAATTGCAAAAATTAAACAAAATCAAGTAATTGGAAATACATCAAAAGTATTTGAAACATCGATTGTAATTATAGACCCTATTGATAACAACAGAAATTTAGCAGCTGCGATCTCAAATGAGAATATAGGGAAATTTATTTTAGCTTGCAGATCTTTTCAAAATAACCCAACACTGCAAATTTTTAAATCTAAAAAATCAAAACCAGTAAAAAATAATTGGGAAAATGTTCTTGTGGTGAAATTTAATTTTAAGATGAGAAGTCCAGATATTATATGGGGACAGATTAAAAGAGCAACTACTTCACTTAAAACTCAACTAGAATTAGGAGGTTTCAATGTTTTACGTAATAAAGCATATTCAGACGAACAAAATGAAGCTTATCTTTTTTTTCTGTTAGAATCAACTAAAATTCCAAAAAACTACTCTAAAAATGGTCCCGAATTTTTTAGAGAAGATGATTGTAATAGTTTTATTTCAAAAAACATTACAAAAACAGAATTAATGTGGATAAGTGATGATAGGAAAATCATATCACTTGAAAAAAGAAAACACGATGATGTGGTGAAATTTATGACTGAATTGCTAAAAAATAATCTTCAAACAGGTATCCCAAAAGGATTACAAAGTGATTTTAAGAAAGGATTTAGCGTTTCTATTGGAAACAAAAATTTAAGCAAATCAATTAAAGAGGCGATTTCAGATTTGATTTCAACTGATGAAACAATCTTTCATTTCCATTAAAAAACTTACAAAAGAACCATATTCAAAAATTCTTGGTTATCCAAAAGCTAGTTTACGTCAACTTCATTCTAGAATTTCTGAATTAGAAAAATTGAAAATAAAAGCAGTATCATTTACTGGACAAACGACAATTGGTAATTTACAAATTTTAGGAAAAGGGTATGTTGGAGTAGTAGTTTTAGCAAAAAAAGGCAATAATGTAATTGCTTTAAAGATCAGAAGATCAGATTCGCAAAGAAGTGAAATGCAAAGTGAGGCAAAATTACTTAAATTAGCAAATACGGTGAATGTCGGACCCAAATTATATGATGTAAGTAAGAATTTTTTGGTGATGGAATATCTTGAGGGGGATAAAATTGAAGATTGGATACAATCTTTAAAAGGTACAGGAAGTTCTAAGAAACTAAAATTTGTAGTTAGAACTATTTTGGAAGATTGTTATAGATTAGATCAGATTGGATTTGATCATGGTGAATTAAGTAGTATCTCAAAACATGTTATTGTTGGAAAGTCAAGATCAACTTTAATCGATTTTGAAAGTTCAAGTGTTAATAGAAGAGTATCAAATGTAACATCAGTCACTCAGGCTATTTTTATTGGTTCAGGCATTGCTAAAAAAGTTCAAAGAATTTACAAAATTCCTCCAAAACAAAAAATTATTGATGTGTTAAGAATATACAAGCAAGAACAAACACGAAAAAGTTTTGACAGCATTCTAAAAATACTAAAATTGTGATGGGGCCGGCAGGATTTGAACCTGCGATCACTAGTCCCCCAGACTAGCATCATACCAAGCTAGACTACGACCCCTGATGGGTAAAGCACAAAATGAAATTATTAAATCGTCGGGTTAGTATTCATAATTAATGAAAATTTGCACTATTTGTCATAAGATTTCTGCAACTGAACAGGATCATCTTGATTGTATTCAAAAAATAAGAATAGAATTTGAAGATGAAGATTTTAAGCGAAGTATTCCTGAAAAATTAGAGTTAGCAAAAGATTCTCAGAATTTAGGTGTAGAGGTAAGAGCTATTTTAGAACATCTTACAAAAGAAAATAAAAAAGATGATACATCATAGCCATTTTGAGAGTCTTTCTTTTTCAAATTGTATTTTTTCATCAAGATGTTTAGTTGTAGATTCAGTTAATTTTGTTAATGGTTTAGGTTCTGAAAACATATCCACCTCAATTAAAGACGCTGTGTCTCTTCCTGATTCAATAAAACATCCGCCTTTTCCATCAAATAATGCAGATTCTTTTTTAGATTGTATTTTCGAGATAATATTTTGTGCAACTGTTATTGCTTCACCTTCTGCAAATATTCCTGCTTTTGGAACAGATATGGTATCTACAACTGTTAAAGTAGTTACATCGCCTACTGCATACACGTTTTCAAATGATGTTTTACAATCTCTATTAATTGGAATAAATCCACCATCATTTGCTAATCCTGAATCATAAACTACCTTAGGTGCAATATGTGGAGGTATAGCAAGAAGTAAATCAAAATCAGCTTCCCCATTTTGAAAAATTAGTTTATTTTTTTCTACTGATTTTATTTTACATGAATCATGAAAAATAATGTTCTCAGAGTTTATCAAATTAAGAATTTGTTGGCTAATTTCTGGACCAGCTGCTGGTAATGTAATTGGTGCTGGACTATAGAAATGAATTTGGATAGAATTTCTAACTCCTGCGTCCCTTAACATAGAATCAATCAATAAACTAGCCTCAAATGGTGCTGGGGGACATTTGTAAGGCATTCCCATAATAGATATGGCAATATTTCCTGATTTCATTTTTTTTAGTTTATTATGAATCTCAGTAAGTTGATTATGATCATAAAGATTCATTCCGTTTTCTAATAATCCTGGAATTTTTTCTGGAGCTAATACTGCACCCATTGCAATAATTAGAAAATCATATGGTAAAATTTTAGTTGTGGTTATGATATTTTTATTTTGTAAATCAATTTGTAAAACTTCCTCTTTTAGAAAAGTAATTTCTTTTTTTGTAAGTTCATTCAGTGAACCTATTGAATTTTCAAATGTTCGTGTTCCTTTGATGATCCAAAGTTTTGCAAAGCCTACCATGAACCAATCTTTTTTGTCAACAACGGTAATCTTAACTTGTGATGGTGAAAGATTATTTCTAATCTCATTTGCCGCAGATAACCCACCAAAACCTCCACCAAGAATTAACACGTGAGGAATATCAGACAATTTAACGATCTTGTGTAGTAGGCCTAATCAAAATTTCGTTTACGTTTACATGATTTGGAGATTCTACAGCATAAACAATAGCATTTGCAATGTCTTCAGCTTGTAAGGATTCCATTTTCTTGGCATTTTCGACAAATCCTTGTAATGATTCGTCAGTAATTGTGTTTGTTAATTCTGTTGCAACAACTCCTGGTTCAATGCATGTGACACGAATATTTTTTCTCACGCTAAGTTCTTGTCTTAATCCTTCGCTAAAGGCAGTAATTGCATGTTTTGTTGCACAATAAACACTACCTGCAGGAAAAACTATTCTTCCAGCAACTGATGAGATATTAATGATATGACCTGATTTGTTTTCAAGCATGTGTGTTACTACTGCTCCAGTACAATATAGTACTCCTTTAATGTTAACATCTATCATTTGATCCCATTCATCTATTTTCAAATTTTTGAAAAAACTTAGAGGCATCAATCCAGCGTTATTTACTAGAATATCTATTGTGCCCCATTTTTTTAGAACATTATTAACAAAAGAAGTACATTCGTTTTTTTTGGTAACATCTAATTTTTGGGAATAAACTTCTCCGCCATCTTCTTTAATCTTTTTTTCTAATTCAGAAAGCATATCAGTTCGTCGTGCACCTATTGCAACTTTGGCTCCTGCTTTTGAGAGTGCTAATGCCGTAGCATATCCTATTCCACTACTTGCTCCAGTTATGATTGCTACTTTATTTTTAATCATTAAAATTCTCCCAATTATTTTTGATTGTAACATCGTAAAAACGTTTACTTGAATTTTTTAAAAAGCAATTTTCAATTATATGATAGCAAGTTTATTAGAAGAAAAATCATAGAAGTGATGTGAAACCTGAAAAATGTGCTTATTGTGGAGATATGGCAGATTTGCCTTTTCAATGTAATTATTGTAAGGACCCATTTTGTGCAGAACACAGACTTCCAGAGGAACACAGATGTGTGAAGTTGACTCAGATAAGAGCTCGTAGATTTGGTGAAAAAAAAGTAATTAGAGATGGAGGACCAAATAAACAAAATGTGTTTAAACGAATGTTTCGAAGATTAAAAGATTAAAGAAAAATTAGTATGGGCTTTTATCAGGAGATATTTTTGCGCGTCTTCCTTGATAAATTAATGCTAAGGCAAGTGCAAACATCACCATTGCCGTTAATGGAAAATTTTGAGGTTCAGGCAACACAAACCAGTAATAGATTCCAAATCCTATAGATACTGCAGCTTGTGACCAAAGTTTAATCCATTTTGGAGTTTTAGTAACTCTACTAATTGCTTCTACTATAAAGATACCAATTACCGGGTAAATTGTATAAAAGAGAAAATCAATTACATCTACTCCTGTATGTGTCATAAATGAAAATGATCAAGGTGTAATTTCTATCTAATCTTCCCAACGAATTTTTGTTGCGATATTCTTAGCAATTAATGCCTGAGCATTCTCATATGGTATTGTTGCGATATCTTCTATTTTAAACGGTCCATATTTTTCTAAATCAGCCCCTATGATTTCATCTACTTCTTGAAGAAATCTTATCACAACAGTCTTGGTTTTATGATTTTGAGAAATTGATTCTAGAAATTTTGATTTTCCATTAATTATTGCAGAGAGAATCATTTCAGTTCGTTCTCTTTGTTCCACTTCTGCATCAAGAATAAATTTTTCTTCGTCTAAAAGATTTTTAAAATTCATGTTATCAGATTTGGAAATTTTGTCAAGTCTAATGTTAATTAAAAGTGATGCTAGTTCTGTAGCTGTATCAATTATGGTTTCTTTTATTTTACTTTCCACTCCATCAAATTCCTGTTTTTTTAAGTCACCAATAAAATCTGAAAGACTCCTATAGAAATCAGGATTGATTTCTTGTATTGAATCATTTTCAGTTTCTCGTAGTACTAGATGATGTAATTTGTTGAGATCGATTTCATTTGTTTCTGACATTTCTTACCTAATCCTTAAATCTCGGATGTATTTGTGTTTGATTGAAGCCTAAAATTGCCCTATAAAGTTAGTCATGGAAAAGCAATCCAAGTAACATATTCACCAGATGAGGTTTTTGCCAGGATTCAACATGAAGGAATTCAGTTTATAGATCTGCAATTTACTGGTCTCACTGGTCGTTTTCATCATACAACAATTTCAGCGATTACCTTTACACCTGAACAAATGAGAGATGGATTACCAAAATTGGATGGTTCATCCATAATTGGTTTTGCTAATGTTGATGATTCAGATCTTATTTTAAAACCAGATCCCAATACTTTTGCCATTATTCCATGGATGACTGAAAATAAGACTGCAAGATTACTATGTGATATCTATTGGGGTGGAGATAGGGGTAGATTATCCAGAGATCCAAGAGGAATATCACAAAAAGCAGAAGAATATGTAAAATCTCAAGGATTTGATTATAGTGCTTGGGGTCCAGAAGTAGAATTTTTTGTTTTTGATAAAGTACATTGGGATGTTTTAACTCCATACAAAGGTCAATCCTATTCAATTGAATCAAAAGAAGCTCCATGGAATAATGAAGGGACAGGATATCCCATGGGTCTTCAAGAGGGATATTATCCTAGTACTCCTTCAGATACTTTGACCCCATTTAGAAACGAATGTGTAAACATATTGAATAATGATTTTGGTATATTATGTGATAATCATCATCATGAAGTTGCTACTGCAGGACAATGTGAAATTGATATCAAATATGATTATATGACAAATGCCGCAGATGCGGCACAATCTTACAAATATGTAATAAAAAACGTAGCACAAAAGTATGGAAAAGTTGCAACTATGATGCCAAAGCCTATTGCGATGGATGCAGGATCTGGTATGCATGTCAATGTAAGTTTATGGAAAGGAAAGGAGAATGTGTTTTACGATCCTGATGATAAGGATGAGTTAAGTCAAACTGCAAAATATTTTTGTGGTGGAATCATAAATCATGCAAAAGCATTATCAGCAATTTGCAATCCTACAACCAACTCATATCATAGATTAGTTCCAGGTTATGAAGCACCAGCTTATATCGCGTGGAGTGCAGGGAATAGATCTGCAATAGTAAGAGTGCCACAACATCTGAAAGGAAAAAATTATGCTAGTCTTAAGAGACTTGAATTTAGAGCTCCTGATCCTTCGTCAAATCCGTATCTTGTATTTGCTGCAGTTACTGCAGCTGGTATGGACGGTATTAAGAAAAAAATGGATCCTGGTGATCAAGTTCGTGATGATATTTTCAAAATGACAAAATCAGATAGAGCTAAGAGAGGAATAGGTGTTTTACCAAAGAGTCTTGGTGAAGCATTAGATGAATTAGAAAGTGACAGAAAATTCCTCAGTCCAATTTATACAAATGATGTAATTGATAAAATCATAGAGTTGGGGAAAAGGGATCAGCGTGAAATTTCAATTAGACCTCATCCGCATGAATTTTATCTGTATTTTGATATCTAAACTCTTCCAGTAATTTGAAAGATATAGAACAATGAGATAGATATTAGAGCAAATCCGCCAATAAGAAATATTCCGCGTCTTTTTTCAGAAACCGCAGATTTGTAAAGCAAAACACTACCCGCAAGACCAACAAATAGCACTATAACTCCAATTACTACGCTATCAAAACTTGTGTTAGTAATTAATGGATGGAAAAATCCTGATAGTAATGCAAAAAATGCTATTAGATAGACATACTTGAATCCTGTAAGCATTTTAGATGTGGTTTTATTCAATATGGTTCGTAAATGAGATTATCAAATAAACTTTTGAAAAATAATTTGTAATCAAAATGATTTACATCATTCCGCCCATATCAGGCATGCCACCCATTCCGCCCATTCCAGGCATGCCACCCATTCCGCCCATTCCAGGCATGCCGCCTTCTGCTCCAGGTGGTGGTCCTGCAGATTTCTGTGTGGCAATTACATCATCAATTCTAAGAATCATACAGGCTGCTTCTGCAGCTGCAGATACAATTTGAAGTTTAACAGCTAATGGTTCAATGATATCACCTGATTTCATATTTCCAATTTTACCTTTCATGACATCAATTCCTGTCCATTTTTCTCCTTTCATTTGTCTAGAACGAAGGACAGTTAGTGTGTCAATTGGATCCATTCCAGCGTTTTCTGAAAGTGTTAAAGGAATTGACTCTAAAGAATCTGCAAATTTTTCAGCAGCTAGTTGTTCTCTGCCTTCTAATGATTTAGCCCAACTTCTTATTTTAGTTGCAGCATAAGTTTCAGGTGCACCACCACCTGCTACAATTTCTGGTTTTTCAATTACATCTTTTACTACCATCAGTGAATCATGAACAGAACGTTCAACTTCATCAACTACTCTTTGAGAACCTCCACGAAGAAGTAATGTAACAGATTTTGGATGTTTGCAACCTTCAATGAATACCCATTTATCTTCTTCAATTTTTCTTTCTTCTACTAGTTGAGCATCACCTAAATCTTTTTCAAATATATCATCAAGATTGTTTACAATTCTAGCACCAGTTGCTTTTGCAAGTTTTGTGAGATCACTCTCTTTAATTCTTCTAACTGCAATAATTCCGGCCTTTGCAAGATAGTGTTGAGCCATATCATCAATTCCTTTTTGACATAACACTACATTAGCTCCAGAACCGATTACTTTATCCACCATATTCTTTAACATTCTATTCTCCTCATCAAGAAATGATTTCAATTGTTGTGGGTTTGAGATATTGATTTTAGCATCAGTTTCAGTTTTACTGATTTCAAGAGCTTTGTTAATTAAGGCTATTTTTGCATCAGTAATTTTTCTTGGCATTCCACCATGAACAATTTCTTTGTCAAGCACAATACCTTGAATAATAACAGAATCTTTAATTGAACCACCGGCTTTCTTTTCTACTTTAATGTCATCAATATCAACAGTGTATTTCTCACCTTCTTTCTCAGCAACTGCAAGAACTGCTTTGACAATAATATCTGCTAATTGATCAGAGTCTTTTCTCACTAATTTTGTCTGCATAGATGTTTTTGCAATTTTATTAAGAATTGTCTTATCATTTGCAGTTACAGTTTCGGCAATTTCTTGAAGGAATTGTTTTGCTTTTTTAGCTGCTTTTCTATATCCATCAACTATAATTGTTGGATGCACATCTTGATCTAAAAGTGATTCAGCATTTTCCAGAAGAGCTCCTGCTAGAATAACAGCTGAAGTTGTACCATCTCCTACTTCATTATCAGTTGTCTTTGATATTTCAACTAGCATTTTTGCTGCTGGATGTTGTACATCAATTTCTTTTAGAATTGTTGCACCGTCATTAGTAATAGTAACATCTCCTAAGGAATCAACTAGCATTTTATCCATACCTCTTGGACCAAGACTAGTATGAACAATTTCAGCAATTATTTTAGCTGCCGCGATGTTGTTTTTTTGTGCGTCTCGTCCTTTGGTTTCAGAACCGCCTTCTTTTAGCAATACAACAGGCATAGTGCCTTTAGAAGTTGCTTGCATACCCATAGATGAAAAAATCTCTGATTCCCCTTTTATACGTTGCAGATCAAAAATTCGTAAATAAAATAGTCTAAAATCGGTGTTTTTAAATTGGGAAAATCAATTCGCAAAACATGGTCAAGTCTGCAAATAAAGAGTCTTACAATAATATTTTCTCAAAGTTAAAAGAGCATCATAAATGGTTTGAAAACTCTATTCCATTAATTGCAAGTGAAAATATACCTAGCCCAGCAGTTAGAGAGGCAATAATATCAGATTTTGGTAATAGATATGCTGAGGGTTGGCCTGGTGAGAGAGTCTATGCAGGATGTGTATACATTGATGATGTAGAGTTTGAATGTATGAAACTTGCAAAGAAGTTGTACAAAGCAAAATTTGCAGATGTAAGACCTATTTCTGGTGTAGTTGCTAATCTTGCAGTATATTCTGCTTTTACAAATCCGGGTGATATCATGTTAGCACCATCAATCCCGGCTGGAGGTCATATTTCTCATGGTAAAAAAGAACATTCAGGAACTGCTGGATTGGTTCACGGATTAGAAATTGAATTTTATCCATTTGATGCTGAGGAGATGACAATTGATGTTGATAAAACCAAACAAAAAGTAGAAGAGTTGAAGAAAACTGGGCATGTGCCAAAGATGGCAATGTTTGGTGGATCATTGTTTTTATTTCCACATCCCGTCAAAGAATTAGCAGATTTCCTAAAGAGTTTTGGTATGCATATCAATTATGATGCAGCACATGTAGCAGGATTGATTGCTGGTGGAAAATTCCAAGATCCATTACGTGAAGGTGCAGATACTATGACGATGAGTACTCATAAAACTTTGTTTGGACCTCAAGGTGGACTTGTTTTAGGTTCTAAAGAACATGAAGAAGCCATAAAGAAGGCAACGTTTCCGGGATTAACTAGCAGTCATCATATTCATCATATGGCAGGAAAGGCAGTAGCTTTTGCAGAAGCATTAGAATTTGGAAAAGATTATGCAAGTCAAATTATAAAAAATGCAAAAGCGTTTGCTGAAGCACTTAATGATGCCGGATTCAAAGTATTAGGAGAGAGTAGAGGATTTACAGAATCTCATCAAATAGCTGTGAATGTTTTAGATTATTCTGATGGTGGAAAAGTTGAGGCAGATTTAGAGAAAGCCAACATCATTGTCAACAGACAACTTATTCCAGGCGATATTAAAGCTGGTCGTAATTATTTTCACCCAGGAGGAATAAGACTGGGAGTTTCTGAAATTACAAGACTTGGTATGAAACAAAATGAGATGAAAGAGATTGCATTGTATATCAAAGAGGTCATAATTGAGAAAAAGGATCCTAAGAAAATTCTTTCAAAGGTAAAATCTTTCAGAAAGAATTTTCAAAAAGTACATTATTGTTTCGATAATAAGCTTGGTGCATATGAATACGTCAAGTTAAGATAAAGATTCTAAGTGTAATCTGTTAATAGTGATTGATCACCTTTATTTTTTCCAAAGACTAGATCGATTTCGTCAGAGAGTGCATGAATTCGTCCTTTTTGGTATGCGCCAACATCATACTTTTCAACTAATCTCTTTGCAAGTTTAAGATATTTTTCGACAGAACCTCTAGTTATTGTTGGAATTAAGTCATGACCACAGATACAAGTTTGAATTAATGGTATCCTACGATATGATTTACCACAACCAGTACATCTGAAATTTTGTCTAGCATAGGCACGAAGATTGCCCATAATATCAGGAACTAGATGTGTAGAAATTACATTTGAAACAATTTCAGATGTATCTACTGCATCGATTAATTCAGCATTTTTAATTTGCATGTCGAATTTATCAAGCATAGAACCAAGTGTTGAATATGCACTACGTGATTTTGATGTAGTAAGAGAAGTTGTAGAATGTGTAAAGTAATATCCAAAAAATTGTTTTTCTGTCTCAAGACGAGATTTGATAATATCTACGCATGTGACATCTGAAGCTTTGTATTGATGAATAGTTGATTTGAAGAACTCAAGTGGTAGAAATTTAACGACTTCTAAATTATGTGCTTGTGGTTGAGATTCATGTGGTAATACAAGAGGTTGGATCAATAATGGTGCATCCATTAATCCACCTATTCTATCAGAAAGAAATTGTCTTGAAAAATTTAGAAGACTGTCCATTAAGAGCATAATAGAATCAGCATCTCCATCTGCATCTCTTCTTTTAGCAGAATGCCAATTTGGAGTAGCAAAACAAACATGTGTTTCGGTATAACCGATTATTCTTCCAACAATACCTACAGATGTGTGAGGTGCTAAACCAATTATTAGATGACCTACTAATTCGTCTGTATTTTTAACATTATAGAAAATCGATTTTTCATAAAATTTTTCTAAGATAGTATCAATGTATTTACATGTAGATACAAGGTATCTTCCACTTTCATTTGGAATAATAACATCTTGCATTCGAAGTTCAACTATCTGATCTGGGTTTGTTAGTGGTTTTCCATCAATATCGTGAGTATAACCTAGACTGTTTAGTTTTTCAATAGACGTTCCAATCCATGATGGTTTGAATTGAGTGAGAGGGGAGTTTGTTGCATCAAAACGTACGGTTCCATCTTTGAATACAGTAAGACCAAAGTTTTGTCTAACTAGACCCTTTTCTAGCGGTTCTGCAATTCTATCTTGATTGATTAATTCTTTGACTCCCTTGAATGGCTCTTGTGCGCGTAACCCTATTTTTTCTTGTGCTGTTAACAACTTTGTTTTTAATGGAAATGCCTGATGTGAGTGAGATGATGCTTTTCGTTTACATTTTTCACAAAATGGATTATCAAGTTTATCACGACAGTTACCACAGCGGTAAATTATTGATGTCTTATTGCCACAGTTTGAGCATTTTATTCCAATTGATGGTTCATTGCATTCATTACAATATCTGTTGAAAATATTGGTGAAAAAATTATCTTGTCTTGAAGCTTTTAAGAGATCTCTAGTTGGACCTCCTTTATCATTTATTGGAAATAAGACATGTGTTGGTGGTTTCATTTGTCTAGGAGCTGCTTTTTCAGGTCTTCCGATTCTAACTCCAATTGATGTTGAGAATTTGTTTTTAATTTGAATTCCTGATGATTTTGAAATAATTTCAGGCGTAGACAAATCATTAATCTTTGGTTCTTGTCTAAACAATAAGTTATAGAAAATTCTAGCTTCTTCTTTTTCCAGAATTATTTGGTTGTTATTCATCTTGTGTGGTACACCAAGTTTTTCAAGAATGTTTTTTACTTCTATGGAATATTCGATGGAATTTTCATTGATTTTGTTTGGATGTAATATTTTTGAGAGTTCTTCGGAAGATATTTGATCCCAGTAATACAGATAATGTGGGTGTAATGGTATTTGAAAATCTAGTGATAGTTTCAATGCTTGATCTAAAGTAGGAGTTTTTGCTAGAAATTGGGTTAGAAATTCATCATTTGGTGCATATTTTTCTAATTTTTCTTTTAATTCTTCAATCCAAAATTCTTCTACATATCCTGTAGGTACAAGTTGAGCATTGTTCTCTAAGAAATCTCCAAATGAAATTAGAATATCACCTAAATGAAGAATTTTTTCAATTTCACTTTTGATTTCAATTCCATGTTTTACATCCTTTATTTTCACTACATTACCATTTTTTAGTCGAACAATTGGTGTATCAATAGAATCTACAAAAGCTACGGTTGCACCTTTACCTGGAATATCAATTTTAACTTGAGTACCTACAGCAATAGTATGATCCAAGATTTCAGCAATTACAGGATTAATTCCTACAGCTGCAAATCCTGTATTACATGCTCTACCATATCTTAACCTAAAACCACCTAGTTTGTTAGGCATAGATAGTACGGATCTTCCTGTAATGACTTCACGCATTCTTTTAGCTGCAGCATCTTCTTGATTATCTCCTGTTTGAATTGCTCCCTTTAGGTCACCAAGCCATTCCCAACCATCTAATTTGTAAAGTTCAATTCTTTTGAGTAGTTTCTTAGATCTTCCAATTAATCCGTCATTTAGAACTCTTAATGCACCTCCTCTAACTCTATCTGTTTTAATACGAGTCATTCCTTTGTGATTTACAACTTCAAAAGGATCCGTATCTACGCCGTCTAACTCTACAGGTAGATTTGATATAACATGCTCAATATCTTCATCTAGAATATGAAATTGGAAACTACTTGCTTCTCTTTCATAGATTCGAAGCTCTTCAACAAATCTACCAGTTTCATCATCAAAACAATTTGCTTGGTATTTTGATAAACCGACTGCTTTTCGTACATGATCAGCAATAAGTATTGTTACCGCTGATTCAGTTCCACCTGCTGAACGCATTGGTCCAGCAATAGATACAGAGAGGTATTCACTACCATCTTTGTTTTTCTTTATCTTAACTTCACTGATTCCTTGTAATGGAGCAATTGTAACTCCCTCTGTAACTATAGCTAAACCTACTCTTACTGCTAAATCTAATTTTTGTTCTAAAGTAGCATCACTTAGAGAATATTTTCCTAATGCAATTTCTTTTGATATAATTAATGCAGTTAGTTCTTTTCCATTTATTTTTAATAATTCTCGTAAAGGTTCAGCAATATCGATATCGTGCATTTTAGCGACTCGATCTGCTAAATCAAATGCAATTTTAGGCTCAATTATTCC
This sequence comes from Nitrosarchaeum sp., assembly GCA_035703205.1. Lineage (GTDB taxonomy): Archaea > Thermoproteota > Nitrososphaeria > Nitrososphaerales > Nitrosopumilaceae > Nitrosarchaeum. The sequence continues at coordinate 38,220 of DASSYQ010000057.1, read as the reverse complement.
TGAAGAATCTACCAGACTGGATTTTGCTAAGGCTGCATGCTCAAAAATAGTATAGGTATCTTTAGAAAGATTAGTGTAATAATTAAGATAGTAATCTGGCATTTTGATACCACTAATACGAGAAATAGCATCATTTTCAGACATAATAGAATCCTATTACTTGCTTCTTTGAATTGCTTTTGCTATTTCTGCTAATTTCTTAACACTGCCACCTTTTTCTAAAAAGGTTCCAATAACTAGAGCATCTGCTCCTGCTTTGACTAGTTCTGTTGCAGTTTTAATATCTCTAATTCCACCACCAACTATAAGAAATCCATTAAAGGCTTTTCTTACTGTTTTAACCATCTCTGGTGTAACACTAGATTTTGCTCCTGAACCTGCTTCTAAATAGACAAATCTCATTCCAAGAAACTGTGCCGCAAGTGCGTATGCCGCAGCAATTTTTGGTTTTTCAAATGGAATTCCTCTTGCAGAACCTACAAACCATGCAGAGGTTCCATCTCCAATGATCAAATAAGCTGTTGGTAATGGTTCTAATCCAAATTTGAGAACACTTGGTGCTCCTAGTGCTTGTGCCTGAGTAATAAAATATGGATTTTCTGAATTCATCAATGAACTAAAAAGAATTGCATCTGCATCAGGCACAACTCCAGTAATATTTCCAGGAAAGAGGATGATGGGTATTTTGATACCTTTTTTGATACCTTTGACTACTTCGGCCATTTCAATTTGATCCGTAGCTGATGAACCACCTATCAGTATAGCAGATACGCCTATCTTTTCAACGTCTTGTGCTAGTTTCCGTGATGACTCTAACTTTGATACTTCAGAATCAATTAGTACAAACAATAATGCATTCTTCTTTTTTAATTCAGATTTTAGGAATGATTCAACTTTATTTCCAGTCATAACAGGGGTTTGTAGATGACTCTTTAAAGTTTAATTGTGATGAGGTATACAGATTTGTATAGCTATGACAGAGTTTGAACGATCTAATTTTAATAATATTATTCATCAAATTATCAAAAAATCATTATTTACTGAGCGACAAATTGAAATTATTCTAAATCAGAAAGATCTTCTAAACTCTAAATTCAATATTAGTAAAGGTGCGTATTACAGGCAAGTTGGCCAGTCTAGAGATAAATTAATAGCATTATTCTATTCAATCATATTATTACGTGGTTTAGGCATACTTTTACCTGATGATATTGATGTGATATCAAAGCTTTCTGAACAGATACGTGTGATAAATGAGAGTGATATATTCCCTGAAAGAGAAAATGAGGTCATTGATGTGATTGATAGGTTGATACGTCAGGCATGTAATGTGTGATATCATTATTGATAGTGTAGTAATATGATTAAATTTTTTGTGATGTGGGTGTGTCCTTGTTCATCTAAAGTGTGAAATAATATTGTTCAATCATGATAAATCACAATATATGAATGATTTTTGTGATGTTAATAGAAATTCCTGATCCAGAGGTGATTCTTGGTGTGATAATTTCATTTGTTGTAGGTTTGGTAGGTTTGTATAGTTATTACAAAATACGTCCATTCATCAAAACTAAGAATGAAATGATCGATTCATCACAAATAGAGCGTTTAGAGTACTATGAAAGACAGTTAATTGACATGAAAATACGCCTAGATGCTATGGAAATGCAAGGTTTTGAACAGAAGATCGAGGACCCCAATTTAGAATTGAAGCAGTTTTTAGAAAAATTAGCTAAAAATCAACAAATTATAGAAAAATCATCTACTGAACCAATAAAGACAGAAATTTTGAGAGAAGAAAAGTCAATTTCTGTCCATCGTATGCCTAATTTAGATCACAATAACGCAATTGATCATGTGTTACATCTAATCACAGACAAATCTATGACATCACGTGATATACAAATCACATTAAAACGAAGTAGGGAGCACACTTCAAGATTAATGAAGAAGTTATTTGAAGATGGATATGTTCAAAGAAACACCAATACTAAACCATACACTTATTCGATTACAAAGAAAGGTAAAGAGAAGATAGAAGCAATGCAATCAAATTCTATTATTGCATAATAATTTTCTATGTTTTTACAGTATTAATTTTAGTTTATTTTATCAAAAATAGGCTAGAAAGGGTAATTTCTATTATATTTTATAAAAAAATGAAAATATTAAATTATATATATTATTAAATTATAATAACATTATGTCAGTACAAGAAAATGAAGTCTTAGTGAAAATTACGTCTGCTGGGACCATTTCTATTCCAAAACAATTTCGTAAGTATATGGATATTCAAAAAGGTGAATATGTCAAGGTAATCTTAGGTAAAGACCGTCTTATTGTGCGTAAAATTACAATTACTTAACTTGTTGTTTTTGACTTAGTTTTATGATTTGATATGTCCATTCACGCCCAGTTCTAATTCTTTCAATCTTACCTTTGGTAGAGAATCTGGACAGATATGTAGAGATTATACTTAGTTTTACAGGCTCGTTGTATTCATCCTCATATTTTTCAAGTATATTTGTAGATGTGAATTTTCCTAATGGGAAAAACTTGTCTACAATATGCCATATTTTTGAGCCTATTGAATCCATATTAGTGGTAGTAACCTGCTCCTCTTCTATATTCATCAAGTCCATCATTTCAAATATTTTTAGAACTTTTTCTCTAGTAACATTACCCTCTAATTTGATGTCATATCGTGCTCCATCAGCATCTTCCATATCAATTCTAATGCGTTTTTTAGCCATCTTTAAGATCTATGAGGATCTACCGTTAACAGTTCAATTGATCCCAGAATATTTGTTAACTAAGAGGTTTGTTAACATTGACTGCCTAGACCACGCCTAGAGTGTTTTTTGTTATTAACAATATAATAATCAATTTATCATTATTTCTCTCTCTATCCATGCCTGGAATGGAAATAAAGGGGTATGTTTTAGGAGATTAACAGTGTTAACATCAATCTTAACGCCTGGAATGGAAATAAAGGGGTCAAAATGCCCTTTTTGGAAGATTTCTTAACATAAAATTAACAAATTGTTAACAATGGATATGGTTTGGATTAACCCACACACCTGTCTTTCCACTCTGTTATTTTTTTATTTTTTTTTATTGAAAATCTAAAATCTAACTAAAAATAATTAATTACAAACTAAACTAGAATAACTATTCTCTTCTTTACTCTCTAAATTTAGTTATCATTATGTTACTATTGAGTAGAAACATAGGTGTGTGAGTATGTCTGATCCGATAGATAGGTTACTTGATGCAGCTGAATCTGGAAAATCAATAATTAAAAATAGAGATATCCTACATTTTACATACATTCCAGATACCATACAACATAGAAACTCTGAACAAGAACAAGTAACACAATCACTATTACCTATCCTTAAACATTCAAGACCATCAAATTTACTTGTATATGGTAAACCTGGAACTGGAAAAACACTGGTGGTTAAAAAAGTAATTAATAAAATTCAAGAAAGAGTAGAAAAATCAAATTTCCCAATTAAACTAATTTATTCAAACTCAAAAGAAGAAACCACCCTCTATGGGTTATTGGTAAGTTTTGGACGACAATTAGGCTTGACTGATAAAGAACTACCAGGTACAGGTCTAGCAACCAGTGAAGTCTTCAAACGCATACTAACTACTATAGATGAATCCAAAATCAATGCAATTTTTGTAATTGATGAGATTGATTATCTTGCACAATTGGTATCAAAAACAGGGAAAGATATCCTATATCAACTAACTAGAGCAAATGAACGTCTAAAACAAGGTTCACTGACTTTAGTTGGGATTTCAAATGATCTCACGTTTAAAGAAAAACTTGATCCTAGAGTAATTAGTAGTCTAGGTGAAGAAGAAATAATTTTTACAAATTATGATAGAGATCAAATTCATAAAATATTGGAAGAGCGAATTAAGGATGCATTTATCCCTAACTCAGTAGAAGAATCAGCCCTGAATCTATGTGCTGCCTTGGCTGCAGCTGAACATGGGGATGCAAGAAGAGCAATTGACTTGATTCGTGTTGCAGGAGAAATTGCCGAAAGACAACAATCAGATAAGGTCACAGAAAATCATGTACGAGAAGCATCTCAAAAAATTGAAGAAAATAAGGAAGAAACATCTCTGAAATCATATCCACTCCACGAAAAACTTGTTATTCTTGCAATAATGAAGGCAGGGGGTTCATCTACAGGAGAAATTTATTCATCTTACAAAGGATTGTGTAAGGTAGTAGGACGAGATGAATTAACACAAAGGCGAATTACTCAAATGCTTAGTGAAATCGAATTATCTGGAATCATTACTGGTAGATTAATTCATCAAGGAATACATGGGAGAACAAAAAAGTACAAACTTACAGTTTCGCCCGAAATGATAAAGAAGACCTTCAAAGATGATCTAACTTTGCAAGATATTGTTTAATTTATTAGAATTATAATTTTCATGATAAACTTTGAATGTCTTCAAATTTACCATAAGTGCAATTCCAGGATTTGGAGTCATTCCAACACTGGCTTGAAATGGGGTCTGTTTTTGCCAAGAACCTGAATTTAATAAAAGAATCCCTTTGTACATATCTAATTCTGCTCTATGTACATGGCCAACATGGAAAATATCCGGAATTTCATCAATTACCATCAAATCTTCAATCTCAGGTGCGATGGGAGTTTGACTACCATAAATTGGACTGAGATGCCTTGCTCTAAGAAGATGTCTCATTACATTTGTAGGCTTATCATAACTTAAGCCTGGTGTAGTTTTTACAATATCGTCAATACTTTGACCATGGAACATCATCACTTTTACCCCATTCAAAGATATGATAGACGGGTTTCCAACCATAAACACATTCTCTTTTTCCCATAAACCAAGATTGTATTTCTTGGGAATTGCTGGTTGTGGCAATGCCCTACGACCAGGATCATGATTTCCTGGCATAATGAAAATTTTGATATAATTAGGAATTTTACTGAGAAGTTCTTCAACCTTTTTTAATTGCTCTTCAATGGTTTGGCAAACTAATTCCTTGTCCTGATTAGGGTAAATCCCAACACCATCTACTAAGTCACCACAAATTAACACAAAACGAATTTTTCTTGCGATTGGATCTGGACTAGATAACCACGACACAAATTCTGTAAATTCCTCTTCCATGAAGTATTTACTACCAATATGCAGATCTGAAAGAAAAACTGCATACGTTTCAGTTTCAGACCTATTTGAGGCTTGATCAGGAATATCAGGCAAAATCAAATCTTTTATGATAAAACCTGTATTTTTTCCAAAACCTATTCGTGCCATGATAAATTGATCACTAAGCAATGAACCCGCTGTTTTTTGTAGTTCAGTATCAAAAACAATTCCCTCAATTGAGCCTGAAGGATCTTCTATTACTAATTTTATTATATTTCTCTCCGTATTTCTCGTAGTCACAAGACCGCAAACATACATGTCATCATCAGATTTTACAGTCTTTATAGAAGCAATCGACTTTAACATTCTTGACTCTGGTCTATCAGAGATTATTCGTTTCAGTTTGTTAAAACGACTTGAAAAAAGAGCATTATACCCCTTTACCCCCTCACCTGTAGTAATTTTTGAAGTTGGATCAAATACTATTTTATGATCATTTTGTAAAGTTTGATCTTCTTTAATTCCCAAATAAACTTCTAAATCATCTTGATTAATTTGAAATAACTTTTGTTTTGTTTTCTCACGAACGATTTCTTTAATTATTTTTTCTAGTTTTTTTGCGTCCATATTCTCCAAAAATTTGAATGCATTAGGATGAATTTGAAATCCTTTATTCAATGCATAATTCAAAGCAAAAGTTAACTCCTTTTTCATCATCAAAGAATACTTTTTGGTTTAATTAAATCTGCGCCTATACCCAACCCTCAAATATTGTTTCAAGTAAAAGATAACATGTCTAGGATTAGAATTATTACATTTTTTGTATTTATGGGATTGTTCTCAGCAACTTATCAAATTGGATCAATGTCCCAAGTTAGTGAAGAAGAGGCAAATACATTCATGTCAGAATTTGAAAAATTAGTTGCAGATATTGATGCGGTAGGAATTTTTCTTCATAATTCATCTATATCATTACCAATGTTTATTCCAGGATTTGGAATCGTATGGGGATTGTTCTCAGCTTGGTCTACTGGCTTTGCTTTTTCAGCAATCGTCTCAATTACACCAGAATTAGCAAAAGTCCCACCACTTGCAATTCTCTTTCTTTCACCTTTTGGAATCATGGAACTTACTGCATACTCAATAGCAACATCTAGAAGTTTCATATTGATCAGAGGAATATCTAAAAAAACCAATCTAGTCCCATTCCTCAAACCTACAATTATGGAAATTGGAATAGTAGTTGGCCTCCTTTTAGCAGGAGGATACTTGGAAGATTATATGATAAAACTAGTTCAAGAAGAGGGTATTGGTCTACCTGGTTTCTAATTACATGAAAAACCCAAGGATTTGCCTAATCAGTCTAAAATAATTTAGTAGTAAATTATAAACCAAATAATATGAAAAATCTAGTATGAATATCACTTTTACAGTATCACTACTATTACTTGTTTTTTCAGGATTCGCCTTTAGTGATTCTTTTGCAGTAATTTCTCCAAACAGTGCTTTTACTCTGGAAGGATCTGGATATGCAGTAACAGAAGATTTGATAAAAATTTCTGAAATTGATTTAGCATTATCCACACAAAAACAAACTGGAAGTAGTGTCACATCTACAATTGAGGATGGATTCATTACTTTGGATATTGATGATTTTTTAGCCACTGAGTTAGAAGCAACAGTATTACGAGAAGGCAAATACATTAGAATTAATGGAATTATTGAAAGTGATACTGGTGATACAGCATCAATTAGATTTTTTGGAAGATTAGTTGAGGAAAGTAAGAGTGCTTCAGTCTATGGATTTACAGGAAGAATAACAACTGATGACAATGATTACAAAATAATCTATACAGCAAAACTATCTGAACTATCAAAAATTAAGATTACACCAACAGAATCTAAAATAGATGAAAAGCTTACTATCCATATTCTTAAAGGCTCATCAACTCAGGGTGTAGGTACATACATTTCTCTTGGAGAAACAAGGCAAGAAGCAACAAAAATTCAAAGTTCAACTGATTCATTAAGATTCAGATATTTTTCACAAGACAGAATTTCAGTTGAACCAGGAACTACAATCACTATTGTAAATGATGACATAGTATCACATAGTATTCTTAGCGGACAAAAACTAAATGATCGTTATATTCAATATGCAGCTGATGGTAGAATTTCAACTGGTGAAATATTACCAGGTCAATCAATTAAAATTGCATTAGATGAAGCTGGATTTTACAGATTATATGATCCTGATTACCAATGGATGGAAATTGTGGCTTATGTATTTCCAAATGTTGAGGGTAATGTAATCCTTGGTCAAGGAAAAAACTTGGGCAACTAGAGCTTCCACTGCCACTTGTAATTCATATATGAATCCAAAGTAGATTGATTAAAAACCATTACAGATAAATCAGAAAATTCTTTTCCTTCCAAATCTTTTACAGTTCCAATAAAACTGGTTTCATTTTCAGTAGTTAATGCTTCAAAAACATGAACTTTCATACCACTAGTATCAAAACCATTATTTTTTAGATATAATGCAATTTCTGATGGCATAAAATGCTTATCAGGTTGTTTAGGCCATGGTCTTGGAACTAGAATTACACTATATCCATCAATCAATGCTTTTTGTAATTCTAATTTCTTTTCTTCAATTGAGGTTGTTACATGCATTGTAATTATTTTGGATTTATCAAGTGGGACTCTTGCTTTTGATGCAGCAACTTGGATTGAGCTTATTCCTGGAATTATTTCTACTTCCCCAAAAATCTCAATTAATCTATCTACGACTTCTGATTCTGAAAAATTTACATCACCAGTAAATGGGATAACCAAAGAACGATTACCTAGTTCTGGAAGAATTTTTTGATATGATTCTTCTTGATTGTTCATAGTAATTTCATAAATTTCTTTACCTACAATCAAATCTTCAATTGTTTTTAATGTGTATTTGTAACCAATTATTATGTCACAATTCAGTATTACTTGTCTTACAATTTCAGTAACATATTTTGGCGAACCTGGCCCTACACCCACAGCGTAAATTTTTCCCAATTTTACTTTGTAAATTTTTGCCTGTCTTTAATATATTGCACAAAAGGCGCCCAATCTACCTTCATATACTTTGTAGGCTCTTTTACTGGATACTTTACCCAATCTTGAGCAATTGAATACTGATATTTTTGTCGTTTGCCCTCTTTTTCATATTCTAAAATTAAGATACTACCCCACTCCTTTTCCTCATACGCAATACTCAAAATATCATCAAATGATAACTCTACATTTTTTTCATTTTCTATATCTTCCATTAGATTACTCTCTTCATAACCGTCATGACGAATCATGGTATTTTTTGATTTTAAGAAATTAATAACTTGTCTTTGTCTAATAGCTTGCCACCACTTCATTTTAGCTTCCGTCTTATGAATAAACATTAAATGTTTATCAGTTAAAACTAACATTCCCTCTCTTCCACCAATTGAAAAGAATTTTTTTGGTTCTCTCCACACTGAAACTAGATGAGCTTGAATTTTTTCACCATGTTCCATAACAAATTATTATTTTAACTTGTTAAAAACTAATACAATTACCTTTTAAGGAGGATATTATGAGAAAATTTATTGAAAAAAATTCTCATCATAATATCTTTATCATTACTTTTAATTAATTTAGGAAATCAATCATTTGCGCAATCTGATGATAAATTAGTAATTTTACATACTAATCTTGGAAAAATTACAATAGAATTTTTCCCCAATGATGCTCCAAACCATGTTTCCAATTTTATTAAATTATCTGAAAGCGGATTCTATGATGATACCATATTTCACAGAATAATTCCCGGATTTATGATTCAGGGAGGAGATCCAAATACAAGAGATGAAGATAAAAATACTTGGGGTATTGGTGGACCAGGTTATCCTGTAAATGCTGAATTTAATACAATAAAACATAACCGTGGAATTGTTTCTATGGCAAGATCGGCTGATCCAAATAGTGCAGGTTCTCAATTTTTTATAGTTCATAAAGATTCAAACTTTCTTGATGAACAGTATACTGTTTTTGGTAGAATTGTAACACAAGAAAGTTTTGAAACACTTGACAAGATTGCATCAGTGGAAACAGAAGACAAAGACATTCCAATAAACACTGAACAAGTAAAAATCACAAGAGCCGAAGTTGTGAATCGTTCTGAAATATCTGATTTACTTGAACTATCAGATCCTGAGAGAATTACCACGCCAATTCAAACTTCTGGTAGTCAACTTTATGAAAATAAAGCACTTGATATTGTATTTAATGCACCTGAAGGCTGGTTATTACAACAACCAGAAAAAACTGATGAAAATTCTCCTGATATAGTTGCTGTAGGACCTAAAGTTGGACCAATTAATCCAGTAATCTCTCTAACCATTTTTAATGCCAAAGGGAAAACTTTGGATGATTTGATTCAAGAAAAAGATGAATTCTTAAAAAAGGCGTTAGAGTCAGGTAATTTAGAAATCATTTCCCAAGAAAAGTCAGTAATTAATGAAAAGCAAGCATATGTTACTAATGCTAAAGGTTTTTTCCAAAGTAATAACGCATCATACAACGTACAATTCAGAGAGGTAATCATCTCAACTCCTGAAAAATTTTATACCTTTGCATACAGTAACGGCGTAGATAATTTCAATGATCAAATCTCTAGATTTGAAGATTCTGTTAATTCTTTTAAAATAACATCTGAATCAACTAAAGAAACAAAATCTGCAGTAGCTTCAGTAGAAACAGAAGAAAAGGGGGGAGGTTGTCTTATCGCTACTGCAACATATGGTTCTGAATTAGCACCACAAGTACAACAATTACGAGAACTCAGAGATAATTCACTACTACAAACAGAATCAGGAACATCATTTATGACCGGATTCAATCAATTCTACTATTCATTTAGTCCAACCATAGCAGACTGGGAAAGAGAAAGTCCAGCATTCAAAGAATTTGTAAAGATAACTCTAACTCCAATGATTTCATCTTTATCCATTCTAAACTATGTTGATATGGATTCAGAAATTAATGTATTAGGATATGGAATATCCTTAATCATGTTAAATATTGGAATGTATTTTGTTGCACCAGTTATGATAATTCAGAGACTACGAAAATAATTACCAAACATCATCTACTTCATCAAGAACTTTGTATTCCTTTTCTGTTTCACGTTTCATGAGTTTCAGTCTTGAAATATCTCTGTCAAATAATAAATCAATTGTCCAATCTAAAAAAACTCTTATTTTTTTATCAGGCAATGCAATTTTTGAGAGGTAAACATTTCTCCAAATAAGCCAAGCTAAGAATCCAGAAATATTCATTCCTAGAAACGTAGCAATGCCAGTTCTTTTTCCAATAATTGCCATTTGACCCTTGGAATGATATTCAAATTTTTCCTTCTCTGAATTCTTAATTAATGCATTCAAATTATGAGCTGCAGTTTTAGCTTGTGCTTCTGCAAGTTGTGCAGTTGGTGCAAATGGTCTATTTGTTTGAGGATCCATAAACAATGCACAATCACCAATTGCAAAAACCCCCGAAAATTCTGGAACTTCAAGAAAATCATTTACAATGACTTTACCTTTATCGGTTTTGAACATTGATCTTTTAATTGTATTAACAGGCGTAACGCCTGCAGTCCAAATCAACGTTTTAGTTCTAATTACATCAATCTTTGATTCATCCATAGAGTCTTTTGGATTTTCATCTAATGATTTTACAGTGACTTCTGTTCCATCAAAACTTGTAACAGCTGTTCTTAATCTGATATCAATACCTCGTTTCATCATTTTTTCTTTTGAAAATTCAGCTAACTTTTCATTAAATCCAGGAAGAATCATTGGAAGAGCTTCTAAAACTATTACACGAATATCATCTTTCTCAATTGTAGGATAATGTTTTCTTGCGTCTAGTAGAAGATCCATCAATTCGCCTGCAGTTTCAATTCCTGCAAATCCTCCACCAACTACAACGAATGTCAAAAAACTGTTTCGAAGAATTGGATCTGTTTCATTCTCTGCTTGTTCGAGCATATCTATTACTCTGTTTCTAAGCATTACTGCATCGTTGAGTGTCTTCATTGTGTAAGCATTTTTTTCAACATCTGCCATTCCAAAAAAGTTGGTTTCACTACCTAATGCAACTACCAAATAATCATAATGAATTGAAATACCCCTTTTTTCTCCTGTACCCCACAATGTTACTAATTTTCCAAAAGGATCCACATTCTTTATTCTACCTTCATAAAATTTTGTATTTTTACAAATTGCTCTGATAGGCATTACAATATGTCTTGTTTCAATCATGCCTGATGCTACCTGAGGTAACATAGGAGTAAATAATAGAAAATTATCTTCGCTTATCATAACCAATTCAATTTCTGAGTTATTTTTGAAATACGACTCTAATTGTCTTGCACATTCTACTCCTGCAAATCCTCCTCCTAAAATGACTATTTTCTTCTTATTTCGGGCCAATTACACCATACTCATAAAATTACTGAATATATCCTATGAGATCAATTTTCTCAATAAATTATAAATAAATTTAGAATTTACCCAATTCTTGCTATATCAGAATGGAGTATTTCATATGCTTTAGGAGCATCTCTCTCATTTAGAATTATAATTATGCTATCTTGACTGAAAAATGCATTTACAAGTTCTATTCCATTATCATGTAAAATCTCTGCAACATAAGATACTACATCTGATTGATTCTGATTTGGTGGAATTGAAATTCTTATCTTCGCAAGACCTGTACTGAACATATTTTCCCTATTTGGCATATTTTCAAAAATTTGTCTAATGCTTTCCATATCCTCAGTAAGAAATCTAAATGAATCAGATAACCTAAAAAATTCATAATTGTTGGTAATTTTTGAAAATTTATCTAAAATTGATATAGGATCCATTCCTGTAGAATCTTTTGTTGAAAATTTAATGTCCATTATTCCATCAGTTAACGCAAGTCTTGCATTTTTCAAAACAGATTCTTCTTTAATGTCGTCTTTGTTTTCAAAAGAATCGGCATATCGTTTTATGGCAACTACAATTGTATTGAGATTTACAGATTCACCCAGAACCTTTTCAATTTCTGGTTGAATCTTTACAGCCAAAGCTGTATAGTTAATCAAATCCATTTTCATACAATCATAAATTGAACGATTTCTCGTAACAATCTCTCTGACTATTTCAGGAATAGACATGCTCGTATTTCTCATCGAATTAATTAATCCAATGTCAGTTATAATAGTATTATGTAATTTTTTATATAAATATCCATAATATTTATATAATGTAATGTATATTACATAACGTAGATAAATATGACAATGTTTGATGATGAATTTGATAGAATCTTCAAGAGAATGTCAAGCTCTTTTTTTGATATAGACGACGTTTTTGAAGAATTCAAGGGAAATAGTTCCAACTTTGGTCCATTTTATTATGGATATACAATGAGTGTTGGTCCTAATGGAAAACCCATTGTAAAAGAATATGGAAATGTAAAACCAGGATTACTTCCATCGTCTGATACTAGAGAACCAATTGTAGATACAATTGTAGATGAAAAAGAAAAACTGGTAAAACTTGTAGCCGAGATGCCAGGAGTTGAAAAAACAGATGTCAAGATTCTCGTACAAGACAAGTCTGTAGATATTTCTGCAGAACATGGTACAAAGAAATATCATGTAAAAGTTCCAATCAAATACAAAGTTGATGAAAACTCTGCCAAAGCTTCTTACAAAAATGGAATTCTTGAGCTAGTCTTCAAATTAACTGAAGACGAGAAGCCAAAAGGCAAAAAAGTGGAGGTTGAATAAACCCCACAAATTTTTATGGAGAAAAAATGAGCGAAATTATTTTAAAAGTTATTGAAATTCCACAACAACATGTTGGAAGAGGAAGAGCTATAGTTGATCCTAAAATAATTGAAGATACAAAATGGAAACCAGGACAAATTTTAGAATTAACACACAATAAAAAAACACATGTAAAACTATGGCCAGGATCTCCTGAAGAATATGGTACAGGTATTATCAAGATTGATGGAATGACTAGACAAAATATTGGAGCAGGAATTGGTGATAAAATTTCAATCAAATCTGTAGAGGCTACTGATGCTGAACAAATTACTTTATCTCCAACTGAGAAATTATCTATTGACGAAGAACAATTACATGATGTTATGATCACAAATTTCCAAAATCATGTTTTTACTGTTCATGATTCAATTCAGTTACCTACACAGATGGGTGGAAAAATACAATTCATTGTAACCAATACCAAGCCATCAAAACCAGTAATTGTAACTGAAAGTACGATCTTCAAACTTGGTCCTATGACAAAAGCAGTCGATTCAACTATTCCACGAATCACATATGATGAATTAGGAGGTTTGAAAAATGAAGTTCAAAAAATCCGTGAGATGGTAGAATTACCAATGAGACATCCTGAATTATTTGAGAAAATAGGTGTTGAAGCACCAAAAGGTGTATTATTATACGGACCGCCTGGAACTGGAAAAACTCTATTGGCAAAAGCAGTTGCTGGTGAAACTAGTGCTCATTTTATCTCACTTAGTGGACCTGAAATTATGGGAAAATACTATGGAGAAAGTGAGGAAAGAATCAGAGAAATTTTCAAACAAGCAGAAGAAAATTCCCCAAGTATAGTATTCATTGATGAAATTGATTCAATTGCCCCAAAACGAGATGAGGTTTCCGGAGAAGTTGAAAAAAGAATTGTTTCACAACTTTTGACATTAATGGATGGTATGAAAAGTAGAGGTAAAGTTGTAGTGATTGCAGCTACTAACAGACCAGACTCGATTGATCCTGCACTTAGAAGACCAGGTAGATTTGATAGAGAAATTGAAATTGGAATTCCTGACGATGAAGGAAGATATGAAATTCTCTCGATTCATACACGTGGAATGCCAATTGATGAAGGAGTAGATCTCAAACAAATTGCAAAGGTAACTCATGGATTTGTAGGTGCTGATCTCGAAATATTATCCAAAGAAGCAGCTATGCGATCTTTACGAAAAATTTTACCCGAAATTAATCTTAGTGAAGAAAAAGTTTCTACAGAAATACTTCAAAAAATTAAGATCACAAATGATGATTTTAGAGATGCATTAAAAGAAGTTAGACCAAGCGCATTACGAGAAGTTCAAGTACAAATTCCAAATGTTAACTGGGATGATGTTGGTGGTCTTGATGAATTAAAAGAAGAGTTACGTGAAGCTGTAGAATGGCCAATTAAACACAAAGAAGCTTTTGAATATGTTGATGTAGAGGCACCAAAAGGGATCTTACTTCACGGACCGCCTGGAACTGGAAAAACAATGATTGCAAAAGCATTAGCAACAATGACTGATTCTAACTTTATCAGTATTAAAGGTCCTGAATTACTCTCAAAATGGGTAGGTGAGTCTGAAAAGGGAGTAAGAGAAATTTTTAGAAAAGCTCGTCAGGCAGCACCATGTATAATATTTCTCGATGAAGTAGATGCACTTGTACCAAGAAGAGGCAGTGGTGATTCAGGTTCACATGTTACCGAAAATGTTGTATCTCAGATTCTTACCGAAATTGATGGATTGGAAGAACTACATAATGTCTTGATAATTGGTGCTACAAACAGACTTGATATTGTTGATGAAGCATTACTCAGACCTGGTAGATTTGATAGAATCATTGAGGTTCCAAATCCAGATGCTAAAGGTAGGGAGCAAATATTCAGAATACATTCCAAAAAGAAACCATTAGCAAACGATGTCAACGTAACAAAAATTATCGAATTGACGAATGGATTTAGTGGTGCTGAAATGGCTGCTGTAGTAAACAGAGCAGCAATTCTTGCTTTGAAGAGATATGTAAGCGCTAAATCAGAAAATATCAAAGCTATCAAAATAACACAACAAGATCTACTTGATTCCATTGATAAGATAAAGCCCAGAAAAAAAGAGATACCCATGACTCAATCCATAAAATAGTCTAAATACTAAGAGGATAACCACAAATTATGAAACTATATCTTGATTTTGAGCCATGCAAAGAATGTAATATTATGATGAATGAGCTAAGTAGTCCTGAAATGTTATTTGCAGACGCAAAGAAAAGAGCTGATGAGTCTGCCAAATTCCTAAGGCATCTTACATATAATCACAATGAAGTAGTACAGGCTGTAATGGAAGATCTACCAAAACAAAAAAGAGATCAAGAATTTGATTTCTTTAAATAATTATTTCCAAATTTCTTAATTATCACTTTTAGAAACCAGTAACCATATTCATATACAAAAAATCAATTCAATATAACAGTGCAAGATTATAAAATAAAAAATATTCTTTTCAGTTTTACAATTTTATTTCTATCATTATACACTCAACCTATTTTAGCCCAAGAAATTGAGCAAGAACCTGAACCACCACGAATACCAGAACCTTCACCTGCACCAAAACCAATAATACCTCCTAAATCTGAACCGGTTCCCCCACCATTCCCTGGTGAAACTGAATCTGAAAAGATACAACGACTAACTGAAGAAAATAATAAATTAAAAGAACAGAATTCTAATCTTCAAATACAAATTACAAAACTACAATACCAGAATTCTAATTTAGAAACAAAAATTCTTGAACTAAATGATTCAATAGGAAATCTTCATGAAATAATTATGGAACAAATTAAAGTGATTATGAACTTGGTATCTAAACTTAGATAGTTGTATTCGATAAATCACTTTCTTCGATAACTGACTTTTAGAAATTTATCTATTAACCTGATCTAATATGAAAATTAAAACAACACTGGCACTCTTTTTTAATACATTCTAAATCAATACCATGATTACATATTCCACATTCACAATGAATTAATTTTACGCTCATTTTGTTAATCTATTATTTTGAGTGTTTTTTTAATTAAAACGACTCGGTTTCTTATGGTCACATCACTCACACCAGATTCCTTTGAAAACTTCTTTTGACTAATTTTTTCACCATTAATTATACATGCAATATACAAGGAAGCAGCTGCTTGTGCTACAGGATGTTTTCCTGCAGTTATTTCCTCAGATTCACAACGTTTCAAGATATCAAATGCATCTCGTTTTGTCTTTTCTTTTAAATTCATATTATTTGAAATCTTGGAAATAAATGATGAAGTATCATATTGATTTAGTTTTAATCCGAGTTTTTTGATAATTGTCCTCAAATCTCTAGATAGAATTCTTCTCTCAATATTCCCTGCGTCAGCGATATCATCTAATGTCCTAGGTATGTTATTCTCTCTACACGCAGCATACAAAGATGCGGAAACTAAAGAAGCCATAGTTCTACCTCTTGTGAGCTTTGCACTAACTGTTTTTCTGTAAATATAGGCTGCACTTTCAACTACATTATCTGGTATTCCTAATTTTGTTTTCATTCCATTCAATAAAGTAAAAGCTTTGCTTAATGTTACAGTTGATCTTGATTTACTTCTTTGATCCCAAGTACGAAGTCTATTAAATTCATATTTTGTTTTACTTGACAAAGCATTACCAGAGGAATCTTTGTCTGCACCAATTACAGTTGATAATCCCTTATCATGCATTGTTAATGAAGTTGCAGGACCCGTCCTTGTTAGCTTCATAAAATCTTCTTGACTGTAACCATTACTTTCATGTGAAGTATCTTCTATGTTTTGCACTAGAACAAGACCACATCCTCCACAAAACATTTCTCCTCTATCTGAATCTGTAATTACAGGATATGTTTTGCAAGCATCTAGCTTACACTTAACATCATAATCATTTGAATAATTTACTAACACTACTGAGTAGTATTACAATTAATACCATAAAAATAGATTGAAACAGGTAATTTTGTAACTAAAACTAAACTTTGATCACAAAAAATTCCTCTAATTTTGTTAAGAGTGATTTCTATTTTGTATGGAAATCACATTGTAATAAATGTTAAAACTAAAATTTATTAAATAAAATTAAAAATTTAAGAAACTATTCTTTTCGAATAGATTCTAAAGAGTGACCACGATTAACAATCATCTGAATGATTGCTTCACTCGTGTATTCAATTCCATGTTCTTCTGCAAAATGCTCTCTTAGTTTTTCGAGTAATGCGACATTCTTTGCTCCATCTAAAACAAATTCACATTCAAACCCGTAATCCTGACATCGTAGTTTAAGCGTCATTCGTTCTGCAAAAACTATTGAACCTATAAAAATCCTAAGTTTTATGTTCAAAATAGCAAATTAGCCTTATTATCAAATAAGAAATCATGGTAAGTGACCTAATAAATCCGATTATAATACAAAAGACTAGAAAAAACAATGAAAGGTTTGGAATTTCTATTTTTAGCAGTAGGATCAATACTTGGAGCTTTTCTAAGATATAAAATCACAGAATCTCCGTTATTATTCAATACTTTACCTCTCAATGTTTTGATTGTTAATGTTCTTGGAGCATTTATCCTAGGAATGTTTGTCATTTTATCAGATCAATGGAATCTTGACGGTAGATATTCGCTCTTAACCGCAATAGGTTTTTGTGGTTCATTTACCACCATGTCATCATTTGCACTTGATTCTAGCAATCTCTTAGATAATCATCATTATACTACCCTTGTTGTAAACATCATAGCGAACATAGGACTATCTATTGGCGCATTAATTTGTGGAAAATCCCTAATGACTGCAATAGTAAATAGCTAATTAACTGTATGGACTATATTGTTTGTATACTTTGATTACTGATTCATGATACATTTTTCTAATATCTTCATCTGTTGATACAGCAAGCTGATTAACAAGATCAGTAGCAGTAATAATTCCTATCACTTTATCATCTTCTATGACTGGTAATTTTCTAATACCTCTAGTATACATTAAATCAGCAACCATCCATACTGATTCATCTGGATTTATTGCAACTAAAGGTGAAGACATAATCTGTTTTACTGGAGTTGTAATCTGATAAGCATGAGCTACAATCTTTACCGCAAAATCTCTATCTGTAATTATTCCCACCGGCATGTTGTTTTCCATAACTATGACTGCACCAACCTTTACGTCTTCCATCATCTTTGCTGCTTCATTTACAGTAATTGATGAATCTACGGCAATTACTGATTTTGTCATAATATCTCTAACTGTAATTTTAGATGCGTCACCTGTCATTTTCAAATAAATATTGAATTTTCTATATATTAGTGCCTTTGCATAATCTCATGCTTGAAAATCAAATACGAGAATATTGTAGTATATCTTAAATTTAGTTATTTTATGAGTTAATCATGCAAAACATAAAGAAAATACTTGTCCCTATGGATGGTTCCAAGAATTCCATGAGGGGTTTAGATGAAGCAATTTACCTTGCAAGACAATGTCATGCAACAATTACCGGTTTGTATGTAATTCCATTAACTAAACCTATCACAGATTCACAAATTTCACATCTTGAAAAATATCTACTGAAAAATGCCTCCAAATTCATGTCAAAAGCAAAAACACGTGCTGCGCAAAATGGTATTGTTTTTGATGATGACATAACTTATGGTGATGAAGGACCAAAAATCATACACTATGCAAACAATAAAGGATTTGATATAATTGTGATTGGCTCCAGAGGAATGGGTTCTATTAAAGAGACCTTTCTTGGAAGTACGTCAAATTATGTTTTACACAAATCAAAAATTCCTGTTTTAATAGTAAAGTAACTCTTTTCATCTTTAGATAATTTCCTTGCATGAAAATAAGGATCTTATTTATTAGAAGTAAATCTTAGATAATGATATGGCACATACATTCGTAAAAGATGTAATGATTAGTGATTTAGCAGCATTAGATGCATCTACTTCAATTAGGGATGCAGCTAAATTAATGGATAAAAAAAATATTGGTTGTATCATTGTAACTAAAAATCAATCACCAATAGGTATCTTAACAGAAAGAGATTTTGTTAAACGAATAGCTGCCAAAGAAAAACCATTGACTGCTTCATTAGAAGAGGTAATGTCTTCACCTTTAGTTGCAATAAATCCAGATGAAACAGTATGGGAAGCAGCACAAATCATGAAAGTAAATAACATTCACAAATTACCTGTCAGAAAAGATAATCAAATTATTGGAATAGTAACAACCACAGATCTAATAAAAATTTGCAGTATTGGTTCTGATTCTGAAATGAGAAGAATTTGTGATCAGATAATTACTAGAATGCAAAACGAGTAAATTCCAAACATGGTTTTCTCTTACCACGTCATTAAATTTGAAACCATTTCATTTTTACAAGGTACACATTGGTCTCAATCAATAGGAGACAAGGGAATTTTATACAAATCTCTTAAGGATCCTTATTCTAAATTAATAATTCAATCATCAGATAATTCAGAAAAACTATTTCATATTCCTAAAGACAGAACAGTAATTGTTGTAAACAAAGTCGTTCATTTTCTTGGAGAATTAGTCTAAATATTATCTAACTAACAATACAGGACATTTAGCTTCTTCAGAAACCCTTCTACTAACACTTCCCAATGTCTTTAGTTTTCCAATTCCATGCAAACCAAGACTACCCATCACTATTAATGAAATTTTTTTCTTTTCTGCAAAATTCAAAATTTCATTTGCAACATTACCATGTGCAATACTATATGATGCAGAAATTCCTTTTTCATCACATCTTTTCACAGCCAACTTTAACATTTTTTCTGTTTCTACTCTAACTAATTCTTCCCATTTTTTCATAGTCTCTTTTTCTGATTTTGTTCTTGTCAATCCCAGCAATCCACCAGGTGGTGAAATATAGTCTAGATAAACAACAGAAAATAAAAAAACTTCTGAATCAAGATTATGTGCAAGTTCCATAGCTCTTGTTAATGCCTTTTCTGAGTATTTAGATCCATCATATGGAATAAGAATTCTAGTTAGCATTTTTGAAAACATCATAATCACTACTTTACAACAAGTACTGGAATTTTTGATTTATGAACTATAGCTTTTGCAACACTACCCAAGAAAACTTCCTTCAACCCACTTTGTCCTCTGGAGCCAATCACAATTATATCAAATCCTTTATTTTTAGATATTTCATCAATTTCTATAGTTGGACTCCCAAAAACTATTTTGGATTTAAATAAAATTCCTTTTTGCGCACATATCGTTTTTGCAGACTCCATAAATTTTTTCGCTGATTTCGTAAGATGAATCTGATATGGAATTATAGAATCAGTAAAATTTCTTGGATATATGGGAATTACATACAAACCGGTAATTGTTGCATGACATTGTCTTGCAAGATAAATTGCTTCATCTAAACCCCTCATGGAATTCTTGGAACCATCCATAGGGACAAGTATTTTCTTTATGTTTTTTCTAATCATTTGTAATTAGCACACACTTTTATGATTTAATACCAAATTAAGATTATCAATCATAATAATCAAATCACAACTAATCAGTATATAACAACCGTGAAATTAACTTGAAAATCTTTGTTATTTTATATCTATATGGTATTCTTTTCATTATTGCATTAATATTTCGAAATGAATTTCAAGAATTCAGTTAAATATTAACAAGCAGTAAAATTTTTCATGAGAAAATCACTTTACATGAAAATTCTTGTCCCAATTGATGGATCTGAATATTCAGAAAAAGCTCTCTTACATGCATGTGATATAGCTAAAACCTATCAATCAAATTTAACATTACTTTATGTTGTTGAAAAATCTCTTCCAATTAATCTATTAGATAGAAAAGAATATCTTGAAATTTTACGAAAATTTGGAAATAATGTTTTGATTAAAGGAAAGAAAATAACTAATGACAAAGGTATTGATTCAAAAATAATAATAAAAGAAGGCAATGTTGTAAATGAAATAATTAAACTTGCAAAAAAAGAAAAATATAATTTAATTATTGTTGGAAATAAAGGCCTTGGATTTCCAACACGATTTTTACTTGGTAGTGTTTCAAGTAAATTGACAAATAGCTCTCCTTGTTCTATTCTAATTATAAAATGACTTAAGCAGCTGCAATAGCATTTACAATATCTGTCTTTGTAATAATTCCTACCAATTTTGAATTTTTAACAACTGGTAACCCACTTATTCTGTTCCTAATCATTAATAACACTGCAACTCCAACGTCCTCATCAGCTCCAACTGTAATTGGATTTGATGACATAATATCAACAGCTTTGAAATGAAGTAGATGATTCATTTGATTCACTTGAAATTCATCAAGACTGCCTCTCATTCTATAATTTTCAACTTCTTTTGGATCAGCTGATTGAGCCAACCAATAAGGTAATTTTGCTGGAACAAAATCTCTGTAAGTAATAATTCCTACAGGTGTTCTATTACGTTGAATAACAATTCTTGCAATTCTATTGTGAATTAACAAACTTTCTACATACAATAATGAGTCTCCTGGCATAGCCGTGACCACCTTTCTAGTCATAATCTTTGAAACTTTTAGAGGAGTTGTCGCATGTGTTAAAAAAATAGATACAAGATCAGTCTTTGTAACTAAACCCTCCAAAATATCATTGTCACCTAACACAATTATGGAACTAATATGATTTTTTTTCATTAATTTTGCACAGTCATAAACCGAATCAGTTTTCTTTACCGTGATTAATTTTTTAGACATAAACCCAGAAACTTTGATAGATCTAATTGGTTTGTCTCCAAGTGCATAGATTGTTTTTGCAATGTCTTTTTCAGTGATTATTCCAACTGGACGTTTTTTTGAATCTATTACTACAAGTCGTTTTAAATTATGTCTTAGTAAAATTTCTCTAGCATCTAATAGATTAGAGTTTGGACTGATGGTGATAGTCCTTTTAATTATGATTTTATTAAGATCTGCATTTTTTAACAACATTAACATCAAATTGATTTTACTAGTTAAATATATCAACTCAAATATCATTTATGAAAATCAATCATGAAAATCTAGGTTTTCTTTTAATTTAAAAATAGGGAGATTCTACAATATATACAGAAATGATTACTGATACAATTCATGCCCATATGAGAGATATTCAATCTACCAAAGTAAAGTCTCTAATTTCAAAAGCAACTATTATAGAGCCAACAGATACACTTTCTCATGTAATCAGTAAAATTAACAAAAATAATTCTTATGATGTTTTTTATCTAAAAGACAAAAATGTCCTTTCTACAAATATCAGAGCATTACTAAATGCTAAAAATATTGATACCATGAAAGTTGAGTCATTTCTTTATCCAATCCCACATGTGTCTCAAAATGATTCTGTACAGAAAGTAGCAAACATAATTACTCATTACAGAATAAGGGAAGTACCTGTAGTAGATAAGAACAAAATAATTGGTGTAGTAACAGCTAAACAAATTATCAAACTACTTTCATCAAAAGATAACAAATGGATTAAAGCCAATCTGATTTACACTCAAAATCCAATCACCATACCTTCTGATGAATCTATTAGTAATGCAAGACGAATTATGACTACTAAAAGAATTGATCATCTCCCAGTATTGAATCAAGGTAAAATTAAACAGGTTCTTACATCATACCATATACTTCAATCAATCATGCCATCAGAAAAACAAGGATCAAAATCTATGGTTTCAAGAACTGAACATGCATTAGAACTTAAAATTGGTAATACAGGAAGTACTAGAATTCCTCAATGTTCTCCAAACGATGATCTAAATAAAGTCATTAATTCAATGCTTAAAGCAGACACTACATGTTGTTTAGTTAACTTATGGGATACTCTTCAAGGTATTATTACTTTAAGAGACATACTTGGCTTACTCGCATCTAAATTAGAAACTCAAATTCCGTTATACATTGTTGGTATGCCGGAGGATCAACAAGATGTATCTCTAATTAATTCTAAATTTGAAAAAACTCTCAAAAGATTACAACAGGTGTATTCAGAAATACATGAAGCTAGAGTTTCAGTGAAACAACAAAGAACTGGAAATAAAAAAGAAGGAAAATATGAAGTATCTATTATGATTCTCACTCCTCATCATACTCCTCTAGTTTATACTTCAGTTGGATTTGATTTGAGTGAAGTTTTAGAAGATCTAAGTGGAAAATTATTAAAGACCTTATCTAAAAGGGCAAAAAGAAGATCAAAAGATAGTATCAGAAAAATTGGATTACCTATATTCTAATTATGAACATTAGCAAAATAGCATCTCGAGAAAATATCTTACTAGTTGGTTTTCCAAGCAATGGGCTTGTTGGAACATTCACAATTTCTTACTTAATACATAATTTGGATATGAAACAAATTGGAGAAATAGATCATCCTGACCTTCCACCCACATTATTTGTTGAGGATGGAGAAATATTACCGCCAATTAGAATCTATAAAAAAAATAATATTTTTGTCATAATGTCTGATTTACCATTTGATCCATATTTGGCATATGATTTTGCAGAATCCATATTAGAGTATTGCAAAAAAAACGATATTCAGAAAATAATCATAGTAAGTGGAATGGAAACAATCAACAAAGATCCTAAAGCACCTAAAATCTATGGATTAGTGACACACCAATCTTTAGAAGAAACTCTGTACACAAATCAAATTTCTAAATTTTTAACAGGCTCTATTTTTGGAACAGATGCCGCAATGATAACGGTTTTCAGAAAATCCAAAATACCTGCATTAATTTTGTATACTGAATGTCACCCTTTCTTTCCTGATCCCGAAGCTTCTATCATAGCAATCACAACTCTAGCCAAAGTTTTGAATATTGAAGTAGATACAACTGACATCCAAAAGAAAATGGAGCGATTAAGAATCCAACACAGAAATCTAATGGAAGAAACCATCCGTGCTTTACAACAGCAACAACTAGAAAATCAACCTAGTAGAGCTCCGCAGATTTATCGGTGATATCATGATTAAAGATAGTGATAAAGAATTTGAAATTAGAATTGCTCCATCATCAATAAGTTCATTATTCAATGATGACATTGAACGTCAAGTTCTTTCTCCCCTTTCATGTTTAAGAGAATATGGAACACATTGGTTACTTGAATTTGATCTTCCTTTAGTAAATAAAAAAGATATCAAAGTTACATTTGATGAAAATTCTATCAGTGTGGAAGCTAAACTAAAAGAAACATATTCCGAAGAAAAATTTGGCAAAAAAACAAAATTTGAATATTTTAAAAAAACAATTACACTTCCAGGAAAAATTGATAACAAGAAAACTTATGCCAAATTTGAGAAAGGTAGACTAAAAATAACTATTCCTAAGACAATTTTTAGTCGTAAAATAAAAATAAAATAATCATTTGAAGAATTTATCTATCTGCTCTCTATATTTGAAAGTTAATTTTCCAAACTCTGCAAAATCTTCAGCTGATGGGTATTTCATTCTCATTGCATATTGATTTACAAAAACGGATAATGCACTGCCAATAATTAGATTGTAAACCCCATCTGCTAAATTTTGTGAATAAGGAAATGCTATTTTGATAAAAGGAAGATATGTTTCAGTTTGAGAAATCATTAATTTGACATTTTTTTCAACGTAATCTTGAATTTCATCTGGAATTGCCATACTATTACTTGTGTTGATTTCTTATAATGTTTTATCATAACGCATGTATTAACCACTTTTTGCCCTAATTTTAGATAGTTACGACTATCTAACTATCTGTTCTAGATACTTTTCTTTACCTTTTCGACTTCGTGGTAAACATCTCAATTGTCTGTTACAACAAGGACATGTTATTCCATCATACTCTACAAATAATTCACAATAATTACACCTTTTTTGTCCTGCTGCATATCTCCCAATTTGAGATGGTTTTGATGCCTTGTATTTCTTACATTCTCCAATACAATATGTCATAACGATCCTCCCACATTATTCATTAATTATCAATGTTATGATAAAAATAAAATCTTTGATTGCAATGCACTCATATTATAAATAATTAAAAATGATTCTAATACTTCCAAATTTTTTTATGAATAAATTCTGACATCATCATTGATAATCAGCTAGACTAATAAATAAGCAAAATTCCAAATTTTTTTATGAAAAAAATTGAAGCAATAATCAAACGTTCTACTTATCCTGTTATTATTAATGAATTAAGTAGTATGGGTTATTCAATTGTAGATAAACGAAATCTGGAGGACAGTAAAATTTTTGATAAGCAATTTGTTGCAAAAGCAGGCTCCACCAGTGTTAAAGCAATCCCTCTATCCAAAATAGAATTGGTTGTTTCAGAAAAAGATGCTAGGCAAGTAATTAATTTAATTTCAAAAAAATCTGGTTTTTCTGCAAATCAGGGTGGAAAGATCTTCATTTCAGAAATGGAGGAAGTTGTTGATATGAATACTCTTAATGCTCAACAAGATCTTGAATCTGAAGAAATAATCTTCTCTCCAAAGCCAATAATTAAAAGAAGTAGATTAGTACCTCTTCAGAAATTTACATTGATTAAACTTGTAAAAATATATGAAAATAACAAAGAAAAATTACAAACAGATTATAGAATAAAATCATTTAGTGATTTTGTTAACCACTGTATTATGGGATATCTTCCAACTATCGAAAAACAGCTAAAACATACAACAATTATTTATGGAAATAATTTCCGCGAATTTTAATTAGATTGTTTCTTCCCCTTCATGACCAGTTGCAATATCTATAGCACGTAATATTGGTGAAACAAAGATCTTTCCGACAGTTCCTTTTGTTTTTATGATATTGATTACCTCATCCTCTTTGCTCTCTGGAATTATTACTACTATCACATATTTCTCACTAAATTGAGGCTGAAATATGGCACTTCCTTTTGCAGCGTGAATTTGTGCAGGTGGACGTCTACCCCTTCCTCTCACTTTAGTAACTGTCAAACCACCGATCTCTATCTTCCTTAATGCTTCACTTATTGCCATTACATCGTTGTTTCCAAGTAGTGCTTCAATTCTTAGCATTTGATAATTCTGAAAGGTTTTTCACAAATAATAGTTTCAGATTTTGATAATCATGTGATAATCAAATGGTTATCTATTTTCGTTATTATTATTTAGTTTTAGAGCTTCAAAAGTACTGTTGCCAATAGACACAGGTGATACAGCATGGATGCTTGTAGCAGGAAGTTTAGTACTTCTAATGATACCTGCACTAGGCCTTTTTGAATCTGGTTTATTGAGAAAGAAAAATGCTGTATCTGTTTTTATGCAAATCTTCTTTGGATTGGCCTTACTTAGTGTAATGTGGTTTGTTTTTGGTTTTAGTCTATCCTTTGGTCCTGATGAATCAGGTGGCTTAATGGGCAATATGGATTGGGTATTCCTAAAAGGAGTTCCATGGGATGATGCACTTTCTTATGCACCGACAATCCCTGGTGTGTTATTTGTAAAATTCCAGTTGATGTTTGCCGCAATTACGCCATTACTTCTAACTGGTACTATTGCAGAGCGAATGAAGTTTAGCTCATTTATCATATTCATAGCTTCTTGGTCTATTCTGATCTATTACCCTCTTGTTCATTGGATATGGGGTGGTGGTTGGTTAGCGCAACTTGGTGTAGTTGACTTTGCTGGTGGCATTGTTATTCATACTAGTGTTGGAATGGGTGCCCTTGCAGCAGCAATGGTACTTGGTCGTAGAAGATTCTTTGGTCCAGCAATTGAAATTCCACACAGTATACCTTTAGCGGTCGTAGGTTCATCACTTCTTTGGTTAGGTTGGTTTGGATTCAACGCAGGTAGTGCATTAGCCTCTGGCTCTTTAGCTGGAAACACAGTAATTGTAACTCATATGGCTTCTTCAGTTTCTGCATTAATCTGGGTAGGATTATCTTGGATGAGAACAGGCAAACCTTCTGTTGTTGCAGCCGTTAATGGTGCCATTGCAGGTCTTGCAGGAATCACACCCGCATCAGGATATGTTAGTGTAGAACATTCTTTCGTTATTGGTATAGCAATAGGTATTGCATCATATTCAGGAATTGTGATCTTTAAGGAGAAACTAAAGATAGATGATGCATTAGATGTTAGTTCAGTCCATGGTGTTGCAGGAATTATTGGTTCTCTTTCAATTGGACTCTTTGCAAGTAAATTAGTTAATCCAGCAGGACCAAACGGCCTACTTTATGGTAATCCTGATCAATTAGGAATTCAAGCCATTGGAGTTGGAGTTGCTGCTGCTCTAGGATTTTGTGGTACATGGATAATCATGAAAGTTTTAGATTTCTTAATTGGAGTAAGAGTATCTGCAGAAGTAGAAGATGCAGGATTGGATATAAGTGAACATGCAGAACGAGCATATGCCGATGAAGAAGAATTCAAGTTAGATATGGATACTTATGTAGAGAGCTTGGAAGAAAAAGATGAGTTTTTCTTCAATAAAAAATAACCTTATTAATTATTTAAAAAACTTCTAAATTTAATATGATATGATATATACTCACTACTGATTCTAAATACAGTGAAATCTACTCCAACCAATAGACAACCACATCCTCCAAAAAAAGAAACAACACGTAGTATTACTTATCGACTACCATCTAAAATTGTAGAAGAATTAGAAACAGAAGCAATGAAGAAAAATATATCACAAAATGTTTTGGTAAAACAAATTCTTGAAAAATATGTGAAATGGGATCGTTTTGGTGATAAAATAGGCATGATTCCAATCCCTAAAGGAATACTGGATTCTCTTGGTGCAGAAATGGATGGAGAAGATATCAATGAAATTATTAAAACTGTTTTACCTTTAATCAAAGATACAGTTCTATTTATGAAAGGAAAATATGATTTAAAACGATGTATAGAAACATTAGAAGATTACATACAAGCATCTGGAATGAAGTCAGATCATAGAATTGAAGGAGAATTACATCATTTTATTATTCAGCATGAATTAGGTATGAATTGGTCATTTTTCACTGAACAACTATTGAAAGAAATTTTCAATT
This sequence comes from Nitrosarchaeum sp., assembly GCA_035703205.1. Taxonomy (GTDB): domain Archaea; phylum Thermoproteota; class Nitrososphaeria; order Nitrososphaerales; family Nitrosopumilaceae; genus Nitrosarchaeum. Next base: position 10,060 of record DASSYQ010000057.1, on the reverse strand, counting down.
CATTTATGCCAGATAAAAATATAAAATTTCAAACAACTAAAAATACAATAATTGCAACAATAGCATTGGGTTCAGATTTTAGTGAACACGATTATTAATTATGAATATTATGAGAACATGCACGACAGATTTTTTTACCGTTTTCTGAGTCAAAATAACAATTTTTACACTTACTGCATTGACAAATTTTTAGAGAATCTATTATTTGATTCAATAGATAATAATTCATTTTAAATTCTAATTAAATTACAGCTTTAATATCAAACTTGAGAAAGTAATTGCAATGCATTCAAACTTCTTATCTCTTTATTTACGTACAGTGATTAATGTATAAAATTAACATTCATAATATTATATTATACAATATCAAACTGAATTTGTAATACATTAATGGAGTTTTAACTATTGACTGAACTAAACAAAAAAGTATTTGGGAAAATCACCACAAAAGAAATCATTGGCGCAATTCCACCTATAACTGAAACAAGAAAATTATTAGAAAATGAATATAGAAACTTGATTAATGAACTTGAATCCCAAAACAAAGATGATTTAAAAAAATTATTAAAAGAGCAACAATTAGCAAATAAACACATCAATAGTCGACCTGGTGCTATGGCATTGGCTCAAGACAAAATTCGATTATTTATTGAATATAATCAAAAATACATCCAAATTATTAATGAAAAACTTCAATCTTGATTCTTATCTTTTCTCTTTTTTGATCCTTTTTTTGCAGATTTTTGGTTTTTTCTAATTAGTAATGAAATAATTGCTCCAACTGGAATTCCAATTATCGTCCCAATACTCACATAAGGTGCTATAAAAAAATCACCAATCCAAATACCTCCGTCTGTTGTTAATTCCATAAATGTTTTAGGTCGTAATATCGTGGAAACAATCTGAGATTCTCTCTTTTCTTCTCCCATATCGTCAGTATATGTAACTACGATCTGAAATGGTAATTTGTATTCTGTATTTACTTCCTCAATTGGAGAAATAATTCTTGAAGTAATGGTTACTGGAGAATTTTTCTGGATAGTAGAAAATGAATTTAATGTTTCTCCTCTAAACTGAATATCTGTAGGAGGAATTATCTCGACATTTACATTTGTAATTTCTATGTCTTCTGAAATTATTTCTATAACAAATGGAAATTCAGCATTTGTAAAAATTGCTTCTGGTGCAGTGGCGTGAATTATTACACTTGGTTCTTCTTTTATAATTATTGGTATTGCAATATCATGAATAACAGATTGTTGTGGTTCTTTGTTATTGCTTACTAAAACTTGAGAATATTTTACATTAAGAAAATGAATTCCTGGATTAGCATCTGATGAAATTTTAAAATCTATATTTTCTCCATATGACCCACCTTGAGATAATTTGTCTATTCTTATGCTATTGTCTGAAACTGGAATAATTGCATTATCTTGACTAGTAAAGATAAATGAAATATCCTGTTTGTCTTCCCAACCATTATTTTTTATTAATACAGAAACTGATGCCATTCTTCCAATTATGGACTCCTCTGGATGTGTTATCTGAATATCCATACTTCCTTCCATACTTTGATTTATTGTCTCTCCATAGGCATTTGATAATAAAACAAAAACGCCCAATAGAAACAGGGACATTATTCTAATATTTTTCATGATTTTTACCCGAAATTATTATCGTATTATTGCTATTTTGTGTTTTTATAGGCTTCATGATTGGTCTAAAAATTGTGGAAAAAGCTGATGATTCATAAATACGAAAAAGCTCAATACCCTAGAATCATAAATGGTAAGTAAGACCAAAAACCCAAAGGAACTGTGTCCGCGATGTGCTCAAGGAAAACTAGTTACTGATAATGAATCAGGAGAGATGTTTTGCTCCAAGTGCGGCTTTGTAATTACTGAAAAATTACAAGAATCTGGACCTGAATGGAGATCCTTTACACAAGATGAACATGGAGATAGAGCAAGGGCTGGTGCACCGACATCACTTACAATGCATGATATGGGTTTGGCCACAATTATCAATCCCCAAAACAAGGATGCATCAGGAAAGCCACTCACAGCATCAATGAAGAGCACAATTGAAAGGCTCAGAACATGGGACAATAGAAGCCAGGTTCATGAACCAGTTGACAGAAACTTTAGACAGGCATTTAGTGAATTAAATAGATTAAAAGACAAACTAGCTATTTCTGATGCTGTTATTGAAAAAGCAGCTTATATTTACAGAAAGGCACTTGAGAAGGGTCTTGTCAGAGGGCGTTCAATTTCTGCTCTAATGGCATCCGCATTATATGCAGCTTGTCGTGATACTGAAACCCCACGAAATCTCAAAGATGTAGAACAAGCAGCTAACATCAAAAGAAAAGACATTGCAAGATGCTACCGATTGTTAGTTAAAGAACTAGATCTGAAGATGCCTGTAACTGACTCAATACAATGTGTAGCAAGAATCGCAAGTAGAATTGGAATTGCGGAAAAAACCAAAAGATATGCAGCTCAGGTTCTAAAGGATGCACAAGAAAACGAAGTTTCGGCGGGAAAAGATCCAATGGGATTAGCTGCCGCTGCATTATATCTGTCATGTGTGAAAAATGGCGAAGACAAAACACAAAGAGACATTGCCGAAGCAGCTAACGTGACTGAAGTAACAATCAGAAATAGATACAAAGGACTTAAAGATTCTTTAGATCTTTGATCGTTTTCTTTGAATTTTTATTATAAATTAATTTATGATTATGATATCATCTGAGATTCTTCCACGAATCCTATTTCTTTCAGAGAGCATTCTTCTCTTACACATATCTCACATACACATCTATAGAATTTAAAATATAGGCTCATTTTTAGAAAAAATTCTGTTTTATCATTAATGAAATTGTCACATCATGAATAATTTTGTAAACTAGATACACATTAAATCATCATAAATAATTAGATATTATGAGCGCAACTGATTCTTTACGGGAAGATCATAAGCAAATAAAACGTCTAGAAAAAATAATCATAAAGTGCTATAATGATCTTTATGATGGAAAAGACATACCGTTTAGTGATATCGAAAAAATAAATCTAATAATCGCAGAATTTCTAGACTCTATACATTATTCAAGAGAAGAAGACTCATACTTTCCATGTGTAGCAAGTTATGATCACCTGAAAAAAGAGATAAGAAATCTTATGATAGAGCACGAATTTTCAAGAAGAATTGCAAAAAATATATCTACACACCTAATACGTTGGAAAAATGGTGAAGATGCAAGAGAACCAGTAGCAAGGTTCCTTAGAACATATTCAATTTACCTTATTGACCACATGTCAAAAGAAGAACAATTCTTTGATAAAGCAGAAAGCGAAGTATTATCAAAAGAAGAAGAAATGGAGATGTTTGAGCAATTTCGTTCTGTTATGGCAATTACAACAAAGATGCAAAATATGATTAAAGAAATCGAATATCTTGAACAACGCCCTTGGTTTCTAACGTAAGCTCTTTAAGACCTATTTGAAAAATTCCAAATCATGAAGCCTTTTGTTTTATGGATGACTGGTTTACCATGTTCAGGTAAGACCACAATTGTGAGAGAGCTCCAAAAAGACATCCCAAACCTAGCAATGCTTGATGGGGATGAACTTAGAGAGTGGTTTTCACCAAAAGATTTTTCGAAGGCGGGAAGAGATGAACACAACAAAAGAGTAGCTCATCTTGCAAAATTGTTACTAAAACATGGAGTTCCATCAGCAGTGTCTCTTGTCTCCCCATACAAGGAGAATAGAGACAACGCAAGAGAGATTGTCAATTCAGGCGATCAGTTTGCTGAATGTTATGTTAAATGCTCAGTTGAAAAATGTGAGCAAAGAGATGTCAAGGGAATGTATGCCAAGGCAAGAAAAGGTGAGATCAAAGGATTTACAGGAATTGATGATCCATACGAGGCTCCACAGAATCCTGACTTACTAATTGACACTGAGCATGAATCATTAACAGATAGTGCCAAAAAAGTAAAAGAATTTCTTAAGAAACGAAACTTAATCTAATTTTTTAAATTCTTTAATTATCTTATCATGAATTAATCCATTAGTTACTAAAATTCCATTCTGGTGATTTACTATTTTGTTATTATATGTAATGTCATTACCAAACATATCTGTCATTTTTCCACCAGCTTCAGAAATTAAACAATATGATGCAGCTGAATCCCACTCTTTCATTTTATTTGTTGTAGTGATATATGCTTCAGCTTCTCCAGAACTAATCTTTCCTACTTTTAATGAACTACCAATACTAGTAAAATCCTTAATTCCTAATTTCTTGATAAACATTTTTTCTTTTTCTGAAAGGTGATGTCTTGATCCAACCGCTTTACATTTTGAAAGTTCTGAGATTTTTGTAACTGTTATTTCCTCCCATTTATCTTTTGAAAATCTAAAAGCACCAGATCCTTTCTGTGCTGCAAAAATAGTTTTTTCTGTAGGCCAACCAATGACGCCTATGATTGGTTTTTTATTTTTTATTAATGCTATCATTACAGTAAATTCTCCAGTCTTGTCTATAAAATCAGAAGTACCATCAAGAGGATCAACTATCCAAATAACCTCTTCTGATAATCTATCTTGATCATCTTTATCTTCTTCAGATAAAATTTTATGATTTGTTTTTGATAAAATATCTTTTATGACTTCATTACTTTTTAGATCAGCTTCTGTAATTGGTGAATCATCACTTTTAGTAAATGTCTCATACTTACTTTCATATATCTCTAAAATTGAATTTCCTGCCTTATAGACAGCCTCAATAGCCAAATCTAATTCTGGCATTTTATCCAAAATTGGAATGCTCTTCAATTGTGATTACCTAAGTAGTTAATTCTGGTTTTAATGTCCAAACGACTCCTAAGACAATAAATGGGATCGACATAACTCCAATAATTGTCAGTATTATGTTAAACTGAGATTCTGATACTTGTGGATTGTTGACTATCCATGGTAATGGCAATGTAATAACTACCCAAATAATTCCTAATAAAATAATTAACTTGGCCTTTTTCTTTCTATCTGTCATCATTTTCAGTATTCCTTGAGCAGTATTAAATCCATGTGAATTTATTTGACTGATTCCCCACCGTCAACTGTAAGTATTGCCCCTGTTGTCCACGAAGCATCATCTGATGCAAAATACAAAACTGCTTTAGCTACATCTTCTGGTTTGCCAATTCTACCTATAGGGTGTTCATTATTCATAAATTCCATATCTTTTTCTGTTTTCAAAAACGGTTTTGTCATATCTGTATCAACAACACCGGGACAAATACAGTTAACCCGTATTCTATCCTTAGCATATTCCAATGCCCAACATTTTGTAAGAATAATTAATCCAGCTTTTGCTGCAGAATATGCGTCTGCATTAAATCCTTGATATGCCTTTAATCCTGCATCTGATGAAATATTAATTATTGAACCTGACGTTTTTTGTAAATAAGGTATTGCTGCTTTTGTAAACCTAAATTGTCCTGTGAGATTTACATCTAAAACCTCATTCCATTCAGATTCATCAATTTCATGTAATTGTTTTATCCTTGGAAAAATTCCTGCATTATTTACAAGAATGTCTAATTTACCAAATTTATCAATAGTTTGTTTTATGACTTTTTTAACATCATTTTCATTTTTAATATCAGCTGTTATCCCTATAGTATTTGAAAGCTTATCTATTGCAGCTTCTATTCTCTTTGGGTCTTTTGCTGTTATGACTACTTTGGCACCATTTTCGATAAATATTTTTGCAGTTGCAAATCCGATACCCCTACTTCCACCAGTTACAATTGCAACTTTTCCAGTTAACTTCAACATTTTTTTCAATAAATTTCGTAATTTATAGCTCTTTAAACTAATGGTCTTAAAATTTCTGAGCACTTTTGATTTTCATAGTATGAGTTCTTATCTGAAAATATTTTCTTATTTTTCAAATCATCATTGAAAATCTAATTTGTTTTCTAGTTAAGCTTCGCCATTTTATAACAAAATAAAAAATCAAATTAGAATATTATAGATTGTTATATCATAATCATATTGTGTTTTCTAATTTTATGTAGCTACAAAACTCTTCAAATAAATTAATATAATAAAATTTTCATAAAATACAATGAAATATTATAATTTTTTATATTAAATCTTAAATAGTTCAAGTAACTACAATAAATAATGCCGAAGGATATAATTCCTATCGACTAAAACTGCGTTACCCCGCAGAACGAAAAAGGTAATCAGGCGTTTTAACGACCTGACCACGAGAGGAAATCTCTCAGAGTTCTGCAGTTAAGGGGTAAACGCCTTTTAATTTTCAATTATATCCACGGATACTGGACCCAATTCATTCCCATTGGGATTGATTTCTATTGAAATCAACTGTTGAGATGGAATTGAAATTGTTTTTTGTCCATCATAATCCCAAGTGTAATATTCTGATATTCCTGTTTGATGCAAAGTTCCTTTCAACTTAAAATTTTCAGAAAATGTGAAATCTTCTCCTTTTAATAAAATAGTTAGAGATTGAGGACTATCACCATTTGGAACAAATTTGAAAGTATAATCTCCGTTATTCAGAGTAAATGTGTTAGAATAAACTCCATTTTTGTATAAATCAGGATCTGCCAAAGTAACATGAAAAACTATATTGCTATTTTTTTTATCATCTTGACTAATTGATAATCCTATTACAACTATAATCAATACTATAGAAATAATAATTATTTTTTTATTCATAAAAGTTAAACTATTGGCTCTTATAAAAATAAATTTTAATCATAATTCCAAAGCTTCTTTGAGACCTTTGTATCTATTTCTAATAGTTACTTCTGTAACTCCTGCAGCAACTGCAATATCTTTTTGAGTTTTATTTTCTCCATTTATTACACAAGACAAGTATAATGCAGCAGCAGCTAATCCCATTGGATCTTTTCCTGCCGAAAGTTCAATTTTAGCAGCCTGATCTAAAATCTCCACTGCCCTTCTTTTTGTTTTTTCTGATAATTCTGCAATACTAGATATTCTTGAGATACATTTGACAGGATTAACAACTGGCATCTTCAGATCTAGTTCCCTTAGTAGTAATCTATAGCATCGTGCAATGTCTTTTCTTTTGATGTTAATTCCATTTGCAACATCTGTTAATGTTCTAGGAGTTTCAGTATTTCTACATGCAGCATAAAGAGACGCTGCTATAAGACCAGGAATTGAACGTCCTCTGACAAGACCCTTGTCAAGTGCCTTTCTGTAAATATATGCTGTTTTTTCAATAACAGCGTCAGATAATGCAAGTTTTGTTTTTAACCTATCTAATTCACTAAACGCCTGTCTAAAGTTTCTGTCAACTGGTTCATGAACCTGACTTCTATTATCCCATGTTCTGAGCCTTTCAATTGTGCTCTTCATTGATGCTGTGAGTGGTTTTCCTGTAGCATCCTTGTTTTGAGGATTGATAATTGTGGCCAAACCCATATCATGCATGGCCAAAGAAGTAGGTGTGCCCGTTCTAGTTCTGCTGTCTCCCTCTTCTTTGGAAAAGGATCTCCATTCAGGTCCCTCTTGTTCTACCCTGTCTGTAGCAACAAAACCACACTTGGAGCAAAACATCTCTCCAGTATTAGAATCAGTTAACATCGCTCCTTTGTTACAACGTTGACATCTGTCACTAGTACCAATACTTTGAGCCATAATTTCAGAAATTCATCTTCATTATGTGCTTAAAAAGATTTGATTACGTAAAAATCGGCCCAATTCCCTAAATTTAGACCTAAAAAAAATATTTAAATACAATTTTTTTATCCACTCAAGCATAGAATGGTAAAATGTCCCCTATGCGGAGAGTCGCTAAATAACAATTCTGTGATTCCAAATCACATCCAAAAAATCCATCCACAAAGAATCTCAGTCCTAAATCTCTAGGAAAGATATTCTTGTTAGTAATATTTTATTTACTGTTAAGCAATGTTTACACCTGAAATTAAGTACAAATCACATGAAAAAATTCATTGTCAGATTTACAAAATAAATGGAATAAACAACAAAAACCAGGATTTGCTGATAAAATCAGTGATACCTTTAATCCTAAAGGAGCACTAAAACCTAAAATTCAAAATGGAATAAAGCAATTACAAACACAAATTGCTAAACTTGACTCAATGATTGTAAAATTAAATGAAAGAGACAGTAAACTTTTCAAAAGAATTGTTGAAGCAACTCAATCACACGATGTGAATACAAGTAGAATTCTATCAAAAGAATTGGTAGAAGTAAGAAAAACTACGAAAATTTTAGGTAATGCGAGAATAGCACTAGAACAAATTGAATTAAGATTAACAACTTATCATGATCTTGGAGATACTGTAGTTACTATCATACCTACAATAGGCTTGATGAAGAATCTTAAGTCCTCTCTTGTAAAATTCATGCCAAGTGCTGACCGAGAAATTAACCAGATGGCAGAAATGTTAGGTGGATTTATGACTGATAGTTTCTCAAATGATGCTACATTTGGAATGGATGAAACAACTAATTCTGAATCTGAAAAAATTCTGCAAGAAGCAGCGGCAGTAGCTGAAAGTTCTGTTGCAAACCGATTTCCTTCAATGCCTACAAATACTAGAACTTCAACCAAAACTAAATTTTACTAACATCTAAAATTCTAAATCTTAACTTTCTAAAGATTCTCTGGATTCTTTAATTTTCTTAACTCTATTACCTTCATTATCAATAATTCTATCAATTCCAGATAACCTATCTCTTAGACTATTGATAAGTGAGCCTACTTCATCTGCCTCATTTTCAACCTGCTGTCTCTTATGAGCCAGTTCTTTAATCCCTCTATTTTCTTCTTCAATGTATTGACTTACTTTCTCTAATTTTTCTTTTAAATTTTTAATATCTACAGATTCTTCTTCGATATCCTTTTCTAAGACAGTTCTCTTGTCTTTTAGATTTTTTATCATTAAACCTACATAATCAATTGCTTCTTCTAATTTAGCACGTTTATCCATTAATTCGACAATTCCGATCTCTCCTACTGTTTCATTAGAAGTTCCTCTGAATTTTATATTGGCATGTTCATCTGCAGTTCTTTCTTCCGTCATTTCTCCTCCCTCTTCTTTTTTGAATTTATCAAACATTTTATGTTCTCTTTTCAAAAAGAGAATAAAAAGTTATTATGAATCTCAAAGCTGACCTAGTGACTGATTTTTTGATCATTGAAAAAAGATGACCCTTTCACCAAATACTGAATTTTTAAATTAGAATTATAAAAAATCTTTCTAGTTTTTGGTAATCCTCAATCCAAAGTAATATGATACTAATCTAGGTACAGTGCATTATGGCTCTGAAATTAATAAAAATGACAGATCTTCTTCCTCATTTCGGTTATATTTTTAGCAAATATCTCGATCCATTCATTGTAATACACATGAGAATTAATTAAATTCCTGAATCAGTTAACGCTACTAATCCACAGCATATGTGTCATTTTTTGTAATTTTCCAAAAATTTCCCTTCGACATTTTGTCTTAAAGTACCATTTTGACATGAATTTTGTGGATTAGATATATTCAATCATGTTTCATCATCTGTTCTTTATATACTAAAATTAGCCAAAATTGGTTAAAAAATCTAAAAACCACTTAAAAAATAATTTTTCTAGAAATTTCTAAAAAGTTTGATTTTCACATAAAAATTTCAGGCATAGAAAAATTTGAGATTTCTCTCACATTACCGTAATTTTCCCAAAAATTATTGATTTGTAGATGTGAAATACACGTTCCGCTATGTGTTCCGCTTCAAAGTTTCAAAATGTCCCTCATTAATCAATTAGTAGTATACTAACACATGTCAAAACAACAATACAGGTCAGAAATGGGCATAATGGGTGACATCCTAGACGTAACTGCCGATGGTGGTCGTACAGGAGTCATTGTATCTGCAATATCTCGCAAAGCCAACCTATCTCACTATGCAGTACTAGACAAATGTGAGAAACTGGTAGAAGCAGGCTTAGTCGAGTCAGTCAAAAACGA
>DASSYQ010000117.1:0-3755 GCA_035703205.1 Nitrosarchaeum sp. | reverse complement strand
GTGGAACATTTCCAGAGATGAGTCCCTTCATTGTGCTTACTCGTTTTTCTGAATAAAATGCAGTTACAATCAGATAGATGAAGCTTAGTCCTCCAACAAACTGAGCATATCCCCGATAAAATGTAAAACTTCTCGGCAAGTCTTCTGGATATTGCACTAATGAATATCCTCCAGTTGTAAATCCTGCAGAACTTTCAAAAAATCCATCTGCAAATAATTCTAATGGATCAGTGGAATCAAATTGTATTACAAAAAGCTGAGGTATCATGCCAAACAAAACTAGGATGATAAAGCTTGCAAATACTAGGATAGCTGTGCCTCTTAATGTGATTGGCTGCTTTTCACCATATGAATTCATGAAAAAACCAGAAACTATTAGCAAAACTGACATTAGGTATATTCCTGTTGCAACTACCGTATCATTTAGCAACGTGGCAACAATTCCAGGGATAAACATCAAGACACCAGTAAATTGTAACACTACTCCCAAATTCCAAATGACGCCCCAAAGTGTGGACTGCTTTGGTTGTTTTACAAGTGATTTTTTGACAAGATTGAATATTGTATCTAAATAGATCATCCCTACCACCAAATTACTATTTGACATCACTGCTAATTTTCTGATCTTTTTTTCACGCATTATCTCTAGTGCTTCTGAAATTGTTTGGTCTTCTCTTATTGAAATTAAAGGAAATATCATAATGTCTCCTAATGTTGTTTTGAAAGGATTGACAAAAGCTTCGCTTAATTTTGTCAAAATATCCTCATCTGTAACTATCCCTATTGGTTTGTATGCATCGTCAACTACGATAATCTCATCAACATCTTTCTTTTTTAGTATGGTGCATGCTTCAGAAAGCTTTACAGATTCAGAAAGCATGAGAACATTATGTCTATAATACTGGGATACTTTTTTATTCAAATAATCCATAGGGTTGCTTTCTTGTGACAATTGTTCTAAATTCAGAACTACTACAGATTAATCTTGTGTCATTTGATCTCAAAATGGATGCGATCTATTCAATCTTTGAATGTAAAATTCTATTGTATGTTTGATCTGAATTTTTCAAAAGATCTTTTAAACTAAACTTTAAACTCTAATTCATTTACATTATGTTGAGATTAAAATGAAAAATTCTGATGCACCATTTGGATTGATTGAGTATGAATTATATGATTTGATTCAACACGACCCAAATATTGTAATCTGTGATCTTAGAAAAAAAGAAGACTTTGCAAAAGGTCATATTAAAAAATCCATATTGGTTCAATACAATGAAAAAAACTTGATTGACATCCCCAAATCCTCAAAAATAGTCTTGATAAGCAAAGACGAAGAACAGTCAAAAAAGATGGCTAGTGTCTTGCGTTCTAATGATATTGAGGCATATTATCTGGTTGGAGGAATAAAAAACTGGTCAAAAGGGCTTTACTACACAAATATTTCTTATGTGGGAACAGGGTACCTATAACACAAAATGAATATTGTTGATTTGCACGATCCTCAGAGAATAAACCGCAAACCTGATGGTGTAGCAGTATTGTTTTCCTCTGGCAATTTTTTAGACCAAGGATTCGCTGTGCATAAAGTTGAACTTCGCCTGTATCTTGAAAAAACAGATAAAAAATTGGGGCCTTATTCTCTAATTACATCATTTGTTGAAACTGACAAAGGTTCAGTAGAGATGATTTATGATGAAGGTTTTAGAGGTAAAGATTCACTTAATCGTACTGTGCAGTTTCTTACGACAAATTTGGGTATATCTGGATTAATTTTACGATCAATTATTACATTACGAGACAGAATTGAAACACAAAAGATCTAATTTTAATAATTATGTCTGATTATGGCATATTCATGCCTACATACTCTGTTTAACAATACATACATTACTTTATTCATGATGGTATCTTGACAAATAATTCAAAAAGTAAACTTTTCACTCATATTTTATTATGATTCCGAATTAAATCCCTCTTACTTTAAACAAAATCATGAAAGGCGATGTTTTATTACAAAATATCAAGGTCAGTGGACTCGTTCCAGTGTCTGCAGGAAAAAAAGCAAAAGAAGTCAAACTGTTAATTCGTGAAGCTATTCTCACGAAATTAGGAAAAAACATAGATAATGTAAAAAAAAGATGTGCTGGAAAACCCCTGTCAATTACTATTACTTTTTTTCTCCACAAGGCAACACATACCAAAAGAGATCTGGATGGGCTTTCGAACACTGTAATCAAAATTCTCGGTGAAGAAATGTCTTCCAAGAAAGATGCGCTAAAAGGCTTGGAGATTGTAAATGATACTAATTTGATTCACAGGATCATATTGGAAAAAAATGTAGTCAAAAAAGATGCCAAGGAAGAGTTTTCTTTTTCCATTTATGAATGGGAATAGTGATTAAATGTTTGATGCCTTCAAAGCATGTTGAAAACTACAAAATTAGGCACGATCTGAGTATTTTTTCACTACAATACAGGGAAATGCAGCCAAAGATTTAATTCAATTATTAATTGGTTTGAGATTGTGCGGATATTACAATTACATTGCGATAGCATAGAATACACCCCTACAAAAAAGGAGATAAAAAGTGCTGAAGAAATTACCCCTGAAACAAAAAGACTGGAAGAAGTAGTCGTTGCATTTGTAGCCATTGAACAAGGAGATGACTCTTCTGTTGCACAGAATGCAATATCTCAAATAAAAAACTCTATGGAAAAAATTGGTTGTAAAAAATTATTGTTGTATCCGTATGCTCATCTCAGCTCAAATTTGGCTACTCCTTCAACTGCATTGTCGTTACTCAAAGAAATGGAATCTTCTGCTTCAGAGTTAGAAGTGTCTCATTCTCCATTTGGCTGGACGAAATCTTATCGAGTCCAAGTAAAGGGACATCCCCTGGCTGAAAGCTCCAAAGTTGTAACAAAGGAAAGTAGTGGAGAAAAAAGCTCAAGTGAAGAAAAGGAAATGACTTCTGATGCACTAAAAGGAGAATCCAAAATCACATCTTATTGGAAAATACTTTCCCCTGATGGTACATTAAGCAATATCGGCGATTTTAATTTTTCAAAACATCCAAAACTTGAGGTGCTTGCAAAATACGAATCTGCAAAAAAGAGAGCTGTTGACGAGCCGCCACCACACGTTGCACTGATGAAAAAAATGGCTATTGCAGATTATGAACCAGCTTCTGATTCTGGAAACATGCGCTTTTTTCCAAATGGTCGTTTGATTAAATCACTTATTGAACGATTTGTCACCGATAGAGTCAAAGAATATGGTGGATATGAAGTCGAGACTCCTATTATGTATGATTCTCATCATCCAAGTATGGTTAGTTATTTCAATAGATTTCCTGCAAGACAATACAACATTGATTCAGAAGGGAAAAAATTATTTTTGAGATTTGCTGCGTGTTTTGGGCAATTTCTGATGGCAAATGAATACCAAATGTCATACAGGAATTTACCTTACAGGCTATACGAACTAACTCGTTATAGTTTCAGACGTGAACAATCTGGAGAGCTAGTTGGATTGAGACGATTACGTGCTTTTACAATGCCTGATTGTCATGCCTTTTGCAAAGACATGGAGCAAGCAATTCAAGAAATTAAAGTTAGATTTGATTTGTCACGTAATGTTCTAAAAGATCTAGGTATTGACAATTCTGATTATGAAATGGCAATCCGATTCACTGAGGATTTCTATAATGAAAACAAGTCTTCTATTGAAGAACTAGTAAAGAAGCATGGTAG
>DASSYQ010000116.1:0-37274 GCA_035703205.1 Nitrosarchaeum sp. | reverse complement strand
AATATTGAATACATTGACAAAATAGATCCAGATCAAATTCTAGAGTTTTCAATGTATCCTGATCCTTCAATAACTGATGATGTCTTTTACTATAGCTGCTTTGCACCTATTGATAGTACTGTTGTTCCAGTTACTGCAAAGAAAAACGGAGGTGATTTTGATTTTAGATATGATTCAGGCGCATGGTATTCTGCTGCTAAATTCAATGACGAGGGAACAACTCTTACAATGCGTGGATACAATAGTTATCCACTTGAGACTTATGCAAACTTTGAATTTCCACAAATTTCAGGCAAAGAAAAATTCAACGTGACTGTAAACGACATGCCTGTAAAATTTATTCAAAGTATAGATGATATGGGATTTTGGCATGTTGCATTTACTGTAGGGCCAACGTCACAAGGAATTCTAAAGATTACTGGTTTTGAAAAAGGCTTGCCTCCTGAAACTTCTAAAATTCCACAGTGGATAAAAACAAGTGCCGGTTGGTGGTCTACAAATCAAATATCCGATTCAGAATTTCTTGAAGGAATTGATTTTTTGTTTGAAAAAGGAATTGTTGTAGTAACACCAAGAGAAGTGATTGCTCAATCAAATTGGAAACTACCATCATGGATTAAAACAACAGCAGGTTGGTGGTCCGAAGATAAAATTTCAGATGATGATTTTCTAAAGATGATTGAAAATCTTGTTAAGCGGAAAATAATTATTATTTAATTTCCTTTGCTGATAAATCTTATTATACAAACTTGAATCAAGATTAACGTCTAATGTTTCCATTACGAGATGAAAATCCACATCCTCCAGGATACAAACCAAAAGTAACTTATGCACTAATTGCAATCAATGCTCTGGTATTTCTCATTGAAATTGCATATACTGGACAATTTATAGAATTTACAAATCAAAATGCATTTTCATTATTTTATAATTGGGGTGCAGTGCCAAACTGTGTTACTGGTGGAACCGTATCAAACATAGATTTTGGTGAGGGTCCATTACGTGTTGCATGTCCTCCTGAGCCATACATTTCTCTTCTAAGTTCTATTTTCCTGCATGGTGGTGCAATGCATCTTGGCGGTAACATGTTGTTTTTGTGGATATTTGGTGATAACATTGAGCTAAAATTTGGCAGAATAAAATATCTAGCAATTTATCTAATATGGGGAATAAGCGCAGGCTTGATCCATATCCTTGGTGATCCTTCAAGTGTGATTCCAGCAGTGGGCGCATCAGGTGCAATATCGGGAATACTAGGTGCATATCTTGTAATTTTCCCAAGAGCTAAAATTCAGACTGCTATGATTATGGGATTCTTTATGAGAATGATGCATATTCAAGCAAGATGGTTCTTGCCGTTTTGGCTTGTATTTCAAAACTTACTGCCGTTTTTCATAGGGGGATTTGGTGTTGCAGGAGGCGGCGTTGCATACCTTGCTCATATTGGTGGATTTGTTGTGGGACTTGCCACTGGTTATCTATACAAGAAAACACATGGTTCTGAATTTACTTATGGAACAAGATATGGATACAAGGCCTAAGTCTAACGAATAAATCAATGAAACTTTTTCAAACTAATCATGCCGTTGATTACAGTATCAATGTATCCAGGAAGAACTCAACAACAAAAAGACGAGTATGCAAAAGCAATCACAAAATCAGCTGTAGAGATTCTTAAAACAAAAGAATCACATGTTATTGTAGTTTTTGAGGATAATCCAAAAGAAAATTGGTTTCTAGCAGGAAACCAACTTTAATTTTTTTTAAAAGTATGTTATTTTCTATTATGGGGACATTTAACAATTAGACTTTACAAATGACAATTCATCTTTGAGACAATCTACTGATCAATTCTTTTTTTGACGGAACACCAACAAATTCTAGTTTATCGTCTATTACTATTCCAGGTGCAGTAAATATTGGATATTTCTGAAGATACTCTGGGTTTTCTGTAACATCAATTATATGATATTGAATTCCCATGTCATCTAGAATCTTTTCTACAACATTACAATTAGAACATGCTGGGGTTGTTAGTATTTCAATTTTCATGATTGTTCAAATTGACTTGGGTTATTTTCAAATGCCCATCTGCAGCTTGCACAACAAAAATAGTATTTCTTACCCTTGTGTTCTATAGAGTCATGTTTTTCATCAATCTCCATTCCGCACACTGGATCTTTCATAATGTAACTTTCATACTCCTATAGTTTTTAAAATACCATATTATTGGAAATACAATCAAACCTGCAAATATTATTGGAATGATATCATTTGAAATTGTAAAATTATATGGATTTTGATGCACATGTTGCCCTATGTGAAATTCTACAGGTAGTCCTGTTATGGATATTAGGTTATTCCAACCAATATGTACTATTGTGCTTTCATACCAATCATGCCCTCCAGGGATTCCATTAATTATTAGAAATGCACCAATCAAAACAAGCATCCATCCTGTAATCTTTTCAATCTTGATTCTGTTTATGGTCAATCCTTTAGTTGCATTCACTCCAAGTACAGCTAGTAGTGAAAACAAAATCAAAGGTATAGCTCTTCCAACACCATGCACAAGACCTAATGACGAACCAACTTCCAAACTTCCTGTTCCTGCAATGTAAATTAAAAGCCAGTAAAACATTGGATTTGGACATCCAACTCCTGCATTGCCAAGTAGAACACCCATCAAATATGACTTGGCATATTCGCCTCTGTTTTGAATAAATTTAGGAGTTCTGGAATATGTTGGCATCTTAAATGTAATCAACTTTAGTTGTGATAAACCAAAAACAAACCCTGCAATTCCAGCTATCAGAAACATTATTGTTGAAAACTGATCAAGTGATGCAGTTTTTCCAATAATTGCAACACCCAAACCATACAAAGTTATTGTTGTAGTTAGTCCTGCACCAAAGAGTAATGCCATACTCAAACCCTTTTTGTATCCTTTTCCCATGCTTAATGGAATTATGATAAATACCAGTGGAAGTGTACATGGCAAAATAATCATTGAAAGTCCTGCAACATAGGATATGATCAACCATGATGGATACGAAAACTCACTTCCAGATTTTACAGCAAGATCACTAGTTAATGAAAAAATTATCCCAAGAAAGATAAATGAAAATAATACAAATGCCAAAATGATGCCTGATTTTTTAGCAAGTATGGAATTTGACATGATTTTCTAATGTTATGTCGCATATTTGAATACTGAACTTTACAAATGGAAAGTTTGTTTCTTTGTTCTAATGTTAGATAGTATTTTTTAAAAAGAAAGACTGGAATAATTCCCCTCGAGTCAGAGGGATAGACATACACACATTATGGTCGGTTACATTGATTGAAATCAATTTACATAATAACAAAATGGTACATTTCATGTTTGTACCACTTTATCCTTTTATTCTCATGTATAACTACAAATTTTATGAAAGTTGCAGTTGTACAATTCAAGGCTTCTACTGACAAGGAAACTAATCTAAAAAAAATTATCAACTATATCACAAAAGCAGCAGAAAAAAAAGCAACACTTGTTGCATTTCCTGAATTTATGATGTTTTATACAAATTCATCTCAAACATCAAAGCAACTTGCAGACATGGCTGAAACAATCAATGGAAAATTTGTAAGTACAATTTCAAAGACAGCCAAAGAAAACCATATTCAAGTTGTAGGTTCATTTTATGAAAAAAGCACAAAAAAAAATCGAGTGTATGATACTTCATTTGTCATTAATACATCAGGTAAAGTAATCTCGACATATAGAAAAATTCATCTCTATGATGCGTTGGGATTTCGAGAATCAGATAAAATGATACGAGGATCAAAGATTGCAAAACCTGTGAAGACCTCGATTGGAAAAATAGGTATGATGATTTGCTATGATTTGAGATTTCCAGAGATGTCGAGATCTTTGGCTGCTGCAGGCTCTGAGATTTTGATTGTACCGTCTGCATGGGTAAAAGGTAACATGAAAGAAGAGCATTGGGTAACAATTAACAAAACAAGAGCAATTGAAAATGGTTGCTATGTAATAGCACCAGATCAGGTGGGAAACATTTACTGTGGAAGAAGTATGGTAGTTGATCCTTATGGAAAAATCTTGCTTGACATGAAAAAGAAACAGGGAATTGGATATGTTGAGATTGAATTAAAAAATGTAAAACAAATTCGTAAAGTTCTACCGTTACTGAAAAATAGACGAACTGATATCTATCCTACTTTGAAGGCTTAGGTTTTCTGCTGTCGCAACTAAAGTTGGAGCACTGTTTTGTCCACTTTTGCTTTCTTGAATAACGAAAAATTACCATTGGCCACTTGCATACATCACATGACATCTTTGTTGCTCTGAGTTTTGCTTTTTGTAAAAGCGGTGATGATGCCTTACATCCTCCGTAAAAATTTGAACAGCCCATGAATCTCTTTCTAGTGGTTCTAGATCTAATTACCATCAACTGACCTAACCTGCATTCTGGACATTCTACCAATCCGTTTTTTGGAGAATTTGTTCCAAGAATCATGTATTTTTTGTCTTTTGATGACCAAGACAAGTATCCATTAGTATCCAAATACTGTATGATCTCTTTTTTGAAAATATCTGTTTTTGACTTTGTAGCTTTTACTACATGTCTTGTTGCTTTTACTTGTACAACTTGAAGATCTGTTTTCTTTGGGGGCATTTTTCGTAATGAATTTACTAAAACAATTTTTATAGGGAATCTGGTCAGCGACATTTGTGGAAAAGGTCTGTGTTCTTGGTGCTGGTAGTACGAAATATGGAAAATTAGCCGATAGTATAGCCGATATTACTACTCAGGCATCAGTGGCTGCTATAGAAAGTGCAGGAATTGACCCTAAAGATATCAAAGCAGGATACATTTCAAACGTCTTTGGAGTTGCCGATAAACAGGTACATCTTGGACCTGTATTGATGAGTAACTTGGGAATTTCAGACAAACCGTCATTATCAATAGAGTCAGCTTGTGGAAGTGGCTCTGTATCATTTAGAGAAGCCTTTGCAAATGTCGCAGCCGGCTTTTATGATTGTCTTGTAGTGACAGGAGTTGAAAAAGTAACTCATACTGGAACAGAATGGACAACAACTTACTTTTCATATTGCTCAGACTTTTTCTATGAAGGACAAGCTGGCGCATCATTTCCTGGATTATTTGCATCAATGGCAAGAGCATACTTGACAGAATTTAATGCAACAGAAGAAGACTTTGCAAGAGTTGCAGTAAAGAATCATGATAATGGATTGTTAAATCCAAAAGCTCATCTGCAAAAAAAGATCACAATTGATGATGTAATGAACTCTGCAGTTGTTGCAAGTCCGCTAAAACTTTATGATTGCTGTCCTTTCTCTGATGGTGCAAGTTCTGTAATTCTTTGTTCTGAAAAATTTGCAAAAGAAAACGGTAATGATTACATTGAAGTTATTGGCTCTGGCAGAGGCGGTTCACCTGCTGCATTACAAGGTCGCGAACATATGACTACAATTCCAAGTACAAAAATTGCAGCTGAGAGTGCTTACAAAATGGCAGGAATCACTGCAAAAGATATTGATTTTGCAGAAGTACATGACTGCTTTACAATTGCAGAAATTGTTGATACTGAAGATTTAGGATTCTTTGAAAAAGGAAAAGGAGTTCAAGCTGTTCGTGAAGGCAGAACAAAATTAAATTCAGATATTTCAATTAATCCCTCAGGCGGTCTTAAATCAAAAGGACATCCAATCGGAGCTACAGGTGTTGGACAAGTAGTAGAAGTATTTGATCAATTAACTGGCAGAGCTGGAGCAAGATCTGTCAAAGATGCAAAGATTGGCTTGACTCATAATTTTGGTGCAACTGGAGCTAGTTGTGCCGTTCACATATTCCAAAGTGTATAAAATGTCTGTAAAAGAACAACTAATTGAAAAAGCAAAAGAAGGTAAAGTTCTTACTCATAAATGCACAAAGTGTGGTCACCTACATCTCTCTAATGTTTACTATTGTGAGAATTGTGGTAGCAAGGGATTCCAAGATGAGATTTTGGAGGGTACAGGCTCAGTAGCTACCTATACGATAATCACGGTTCCTCCTGCAGGCTTTGAGAAATACACCCCATACGCATTTGTAGTCTTACAATTAGATAAGACCAATCTGCGAATTTCTGGGTTTATGGCAGGAATAGCGACTCCTAAAGATCTTCCAGTTGGAACCCGAGCAAAAATTACTGGTTTTGACGAACGCGGCATTATCATGGAAAAGCAGTAAAATTATTTGTTTGAATTATTAAAAAAAATCATAATCATTTCTTAATAATTTTGTAAATCTGTTCACTTTGATGTCTGTAGAAATTACATGTGGTAAATGTGGAGAAAAGATCGCTAACATGAAAATGCTAAAAGCTCTAAAAGATGTAATGAATCCATATAATGGAAAATGTCCGTCATGTGGACAAAAATTATCAACATCTGAATTTTCTTTGGATGTACAAGAAAACTGATCGAAGATCTAAAAATCTTTAATTTTTATTTTCTTGTATGTTTGTAATGTTACAATAACATCTGAATTTTATTTTAGATCTAAATCGATCTAAAAAGTTCTAAAAACGATCTAGTCATAAGTCTTATTTACTCCTTTTTTAGAGAAGTAACATGGAATTGGATGAAGAACTAGAAGAGCCAAAGCGTGGCGGAATTCTTCAATCCACGTCAAAGCGTGTAAGAATGATCTTTTCTGTAATGGCAAGTCCCAACAGAATTGATATTTTAAGAATTTTAAATTCAAAGGGACCACTGACTTATTCTGAATTAAAATCTCTGGCTGGATTCAAATCTAAAAAAGAAAGTGGCAAATTTGCATATCACTTGAGAAAATTATTGAGACAATCTCTTGTAGCACTAAACAAATCTGAAAGACGTTATACAATTACAAATCTTGGAAAACTTGTCTTAAGCTTGGCAAGACAAATTGAAGAGCGATCAATTATTGAAAGCGGCAAGATGTATGTTAGAACATCACATGAATCAATTGAAGAGTTCAATTCACATAAAATTATTCAATCACTTGTACGCGAAGGCAGCCTTCCATTGGAATTAGCCCAAAAAATTACCGAAGAAGTAGAAAATAGAATTTACAAATATCAGACAACCTATCTTACTGGATCACTTATCAGAGAAATGGTAAACTCTGTTCTTTTAGAACACGGTCATGAGGAATATCGCAATAAACTAGCACGCCTAGGCCTGCCTGTATATGACGTTCAAGAGATGCTTACAAACCTCGATAATGTAGATAATGGCGCAGAAGGTCTACTTTTCAATACGGGTCAGAAAGTGTTTGCAGAACATCTGCTGACCAATATACTGCCAAAAGACGTTGCTGATTCTCATCTTTCTGGTGATATGCATATTTCAAATCCAGGAATTTGGTCAATGATACCTGATACAATATTTGTTAATGTTAAAGAATTAATTGAAGACGGAGTTATTCTTGGTGGAAAATATCTTGATGTATCAAGAATTACATCATCAAAATCAATTGATGAGATTACATCTTCTTTGTCTATAATCATATCATTGCTTTCCAAAGAAGCTTCACAAGAAATTGTACTTGACGGATTGATTCCACTCTTTACAAAACATTCAAAGAACATTCCAGAACTAGAACAAAAAATAACAGACGCATTTGCTACTGCATCTACAACATCAAAATACAATAGAAAAGGCACCAATGTTTCAATTAGACTTCAATTAGGTTCTGATCTAAAAATTGTTAATGCAATAATTAATGCATACAAAAATTACACAAAGATAACTCCAATTCCAAAAATTGGATTGATTGTAGATTTTGATAAAGGTAAAGTTGCTGATGTTTCTGAAGCATTAGCAGAAATAATTTCCATTGGTGGAAAGGTAATGTTTGCAAAAGGTGAAGTATCTAGTTATGGTATCACAAATGGCACAACTAAAAATTCTGGTCCACTTGCAATAACACTACAATCCGTTTCAATCAATCTTCCAAGACTTGCATTTGAATCCAACAAAGATGAAACATACTTTAGAGCAAGACTTGCATTACTTATGAAACCAGCATTATCTTCTATGGCATTAAGAAAAAAAGACATCTCTGATCTTACTAGAAGAGGACTAAATCCAATTCTTGCAAAGAATACACAATACATGCAAAGAAGTTCTGTATCTCTTATCGTTAATCTTGTAGGTCTAAAGGAATCTGTTTTCAATATTCTTGGATTCCAAGATAATAAAGAAGGAAGAGACATACTCAATAAAGTAATAGAAACTGCAGTTGATGTCGCAGCCAAAAAAGGTAAGGAACTCGGCGATACTGTTGCTATATCCATGACTGAAACAGAAGGATCTAGCCGATTTGCAAACCTAGATGGCGAAAAATATGGTAAAAACTCAGCTCTTAATTCTATGGATAGTGACTCTTACTCACAAGGAATAGTCCTTAACGCCTCTGAAATAGGAGACTATACAAGTAAAACTGAGATTATATCTGAGTGTAACAAATTATCTAAACTACTCAATGGTGGCTTGTTAGTCAGACTTGATATTGATCAGAGCGCTACACAAGCAGATATCAAAAAATCAATTGAGAAAGCAGCAGAACTAACATCTTCATTCAAGCCTGTCAAAAAAGTAGCACTCTGTGGTGAATGTGGATTCAAAGATGAACCCTTTGTAGACAAGTGTCCAAAGTGTAAGTCTTCATACGTACTCTGAAATTCGTAGATACAAAACTAGTTCCGATCATTTTAGAAAATATTTTGATCAGTTTCAGTCAGGCGATCTTCGCCATCACTACTAATGTGATGCCTATATGAAATTCATAATAGCGGTGTTAAAAAAATTGACTCATGAAAGGGGCAAGATCAAAATTTTTCGAGCATACAAGTTATAACCACATTCTTCTTAATTCTCGTGGAAAGAATTTAGTTAATCTCTTAAACGTGAAAATACTTCATGAAGGTTTGAGAATTAACCCGTTAGGTGTGAACCTCACCTAGGTGGCCTAACGGTTTCTTTCCCGCACTAATTAGCAAGTTAATAATATTATTAACTTCTTTAAGTATCTATATACATTCAAGATCATAAATAGTATAAGCTCATAAAAATTCACATACTTGTTATACTATGATCTTTTCATGCGATCATCGTTATGAATTTATGATTGTTTCTGATCAAAAAACCATTACAACATCAATTGGAGCGTTGTCAATATTATTGAACTGAAATTTTAGAAAAAACTGCCAAATCATTTATACCATCTTACTTCTTACCTCTTGCGGGGAGATTATAATTGGATAAATCACAAATAGAAAGTACTATCAATGAGATCCGTAAGCGCAGTGGCGCAGTAACGGCTTTCAATCAAGATAAAATTTCAAACGCTATATTCAAGGCGTTGGCAGCCACCTCTAAAGCCGACCGTGCGCTAGCCGATCAACTTGCAAATAAAGTTGTGCAAAAATTAGTCGAGCAAGGATTCACAAGTTCTAGAACTCCTAGCGTTGAGGATATTCAAGATATTGTGGAATCAACTCTTATTGATTGTGGCAACAGCGACATTGCAAAAGCATACATCGTTTACAGACATGAACGAAGAAAACTAAGAGACGAAAAAATGAAAGTCTTAAACGCAAAGTCCTTGGATACTGTCTCAAAGAATTTTGATCTAAATTGCTTGAGAGTGTTAGCATCAAGATATCTTTTTAGAAATAACAAAAATGAAATCATTGAATCTCCAACTCAAATGTTTGAAAGAGTTGCAATTCTAGTTGGGGTTGGTGATATTCTATATGATGCCCAAGTGTTTGATAAATCTGGAAACATTGCTCAAAACACTGACGAAGCACGCACATATCTTGAGAAACTAGACAATTTTGATTACAAATTCAAAATTGGAGAGTATTTCCTCAACAAGTGGCACTTTAGATCTTTGATCAATCACTATGTGACACTTGCAAACAAAGGCCAAATGAAGGTAAGCTTTAAAGATCTTCTGACACTACTTGCAGCCAAAAAATTCGACAATTATGCAGATAAAATCACAGAATACTTTGAGCTGATGACTGCACAGGACTTTCTGCCAAATTCACCAACAATGATGAATGCAGGCGGCAGACTAGGTCAGCTTTCAGCATGCTTTGTTCTTGGCATGCCCGATGACATGGAACAAATCATGAAGTCAACTTCTGATGCAGCACTAATTTTCAAATCCGGAGGAGGAGTTGGAATCAATTATTCTGATCTTCGTGAAGAAGGCGACATTGTTGCATCAACATCTGGTGTAGCATCAGGTCCCGTCTCTTTTATGAATATCATCAATACCGTCACTGAAGTTGTAAAACAAGGAGGAAAGAGAAGAGGAGCCAACATGGGAATTATTGAAGCTTGGCATCCTGATGTTGAGAAATTCATTACAAATAAAACAGAACCTGGCATATTGGAGAACTTTAATGTCAGCGTAGGTATCTGGGAAGACTTTTGGCATGCACTTGTAAATACCGATGATGGAAAATACATGTTACGTAGTCCACGTGACAGAAAACCAGTAAGAGAAATCAATGCACATCAATTAATTGACTTGATAGCTCTATCTGCATGGAAGAGCGCAGAGCCTGGATTGATCTTCTTTGATCAAATTAACAAATACAATGTATTTGCCAAAGCACGACAGGCTCCACTAAGAGCTACAAATCCATGTGGTGAACAGAGTCTATATCCATACGAATCATGCAATCTAGGCTCTATCAATCTGGTAAACCTTGTAAAAAGAAAGGCTGATGGAGAATACGAATTTGATTGGCAAAGATATGAAGAAACAATCAGAAAGACAACACGATTCTTAGATAACATCATTGATGTGAATCATTATCCTGTAAAAGAGATTGATATTGCATCAAAAGATTCTAGAAGAATTGGATTGGGTGTAATGGGAGTAGCAGATCTCTTATACAAATTAAAAATTCCATACAACTCCAAAGAGGGATATGAGATGCAATCAAAACTATCAGAAGCATTATCATATTATTCCATGGAGGAAAGTGTAGCACTTGCAAAATCTCGAGGCGAATTCCCACTTTGCTCAAAGACAGAATATCCTGAGGGAAAGATTCCAATTGCAGGATATTATGAAAAGCCAAAAGAATCTCACTGCTATGAATGGGATGCACTAATTGAGAAAATTAAGAAACATGGAATAAGAAATGTGTTGACTACCACAGTAGCTCCAACAGGAACACTATCTATGATTGCTGACTGTTCAAACGGAATGGAGCCAGCGTTTGCTCTAGTGTTTGAAAAGAGAGTAACTGTAGGCAGATTCTTCTACACAAACAAGATTGTTGAAGAAGCACTCAAAGAACATGGCCTATACAGCGATGAAATACTTGCAAAGATTGCAGACAACTATGGTTCTCTAAAAGGAATCCCTGAAATCCCACAATGGATGCAAGATGTATTTGTCACTGCAATGGATATTCACTGGGCTGATCACCTAATGGCTCAAGGTGTATGGCAAGATTGGATAGGAAATGCAATTGCCAAGACAATTAACATGCCGTATGATGTTACTGCAGAGGACGTAAAGTCTGCATATCTGCTGGCTCATGAGTTAGGACTAAAAGGAATCACCGTATACCGTGATGGTTCTAGACACAAGCAAGTACTTCACATGACAAGTGAAAATGCACAAAAAACATTTGATGTTACACCAAGTCAATATGTTACTGGATATGTAACAAATATGATTTCAAATCCATACATCAAATCCCAAGTACATAATGCACTTGAACTCAAAGTTCATGATGAAGAAATTACATCTGAACCTATGAGACAAGAAGAAGTATCTGAAGATCGTCTATGTCCAACATGCAAAAACAATCTGGTATTTGTAGAAGGATGTAGTATCTGCATAGAATGTGGATTTAGCGGTTGTACTTCTGGATAAGTACCAGAATCACAACTCTTTTACTTCCTTTTACTTTTCATTCACTATGGATAAAAAATTTTTAGGAATATCTGTTGGTATTGCAGTAATTGCTATAATTGCAGTAGTGTTGATTACACCGAATCTAGAATCAATTACTACTCAAAAACATAATGAGAAAATTGGTCTTGTAATTAACACACCAAACCAATCTGTATCTTTACAAGACTTGAGTCAAATCTATTCTGATGCATCTTCTACTGGAATTGGAAGAAGCAACGTGTACCTATTTTGGAATATGGTTGAGCCTGTAAGAGGAGAGTTTGACTGGAAACAATCAGACGTCTTGATGAGTCTTAATAAAAAAAATGATCTTAAAGTTACACTATATTTTTCTGTGATCAATGGGGAAACACTAGGACCTTTCCCAAACTGGATTGGAAAACCTTCTCTTAATGCAATCGGAGAAGACAGACTAGTTAACGTTCTTGATGCAATCTTATCTCGTTATGATATTATAGATACGGTTGTAATTGCCGGTGAAACAGAATCACAATTTCGTTATTACGAACAAAATATTCCTGTATACAAAGAACTTTTCAATGGAATGTACACCAAATTAAAGGAAAAACACCCTGACGTAAAGATAGGAAATTCATTTGGCTTGCATAATGTACTAAATAAAAACTTGGAACATGTTGTAACTGATTTGGCAATTGGTGATTTTGTTGCTTTCTCTTATTTTCCAGTTGATAATCTAAATGATATTATCAAAACTCCACAAGGAGCCAAAGAGGATCTACAAAAAATTTTCACAATCGTACCTGATAAGAAGATTGGACTTTTTGAGATTAGCTGGAGTACGTCTGATTTTGTAGGGGGAAATAACACCTCACAGAAAATGTTTTTAGAAAAATCATTTGAATTTTACACCGAAAATGAGTCTAAAATCGAATTTTTTACATGGTATAGACAATACGATAGACCAGATGGTACATGTGTTATTGAAAAACCAGATATTGGTAATCAAACTATCAGCGTAGGTGGCGGTTCTAGCTTAGGAAGCAGTGAATTTGTAATTGAGCGATTAAGTCATTACATCTGTAATTCTGGTTTGGTAGATGTAAATGGAACTCCAAAACCCAGTTGGAATGAATTTAAAAATCAAATTGACATGATTAACTAAAATGATCTCTTTAATTTTAGCAGAATCTGCTTTAGAACTTGTTCCTTTAGAACTCCAAGATCATCCCTCGGTGTTATCTCATGCACAAAAATTGGGAAAACATCCATCTGAAATATTGCTTGACAATTCTTGGCATTTTGCTGCCATGAAAGGAATAGAAAATGAAATCAAACGAGGAAGACCTGATTTAGTTCATTTTTCCATATTAGAAGCAACTACAATTCCATTATATTTGAAAAATAAAATTAAGGTCTACATTCACACAATTAATGATCAAGTAATTCACATCGGAGAAAATGTTCACATACCAAAATCATATCATAGATTTGAGGGATTAATTGAAAAATTATTTTTGGAAAAAACCATACGTTCTGGTGACAACATATTATTAGAAATTAAAGAAAAATCATTTTCTGAATTAATTAATGAAATAAAGCCATTAACAGTTATTGGGTTTTCAACCAAGGGAGAACCTAGCTCATTTGAGAAAATCAGCTCTAAAATCTCAGACAATACTTGTATAGTTATTGGCGGATTCCAAAAGGGTCATTTTGCAGAATCAACTAAAAACAAAATAAATCACTTGTTTTCAATTGACGAATTGTCTTATGAGGCGCATGTGGTAATTGCACGCATACTATACGAGTATGAAAAAACCATTTTTATGTAGGAAATTAAGTTTGTTTTCTTGTGCAGTCATAGTATAGCCTGGTTAGTATTCGGGATTTCCAATCCTGTGACGCGGGTTCGAATCCCGCTGACTGCACTTTTTCAATACAAAGAGAACCAATTTTTAGGTGGACTATGAGTAATTGTTGTGAAACCATCTCTTAGAAAAATTGCATTAGAAAGAATGCAAATTCTAATTGATAGCGCAATTTCTAATGCAAAAATGAACCCTGATCTTTCTCAACGACAAGCATCACTTGCACTACGAATTTGTACAAGATATAAAATTCGCATGCCTTATGAATTACGAATTGTTTTTTGCAAAAAATGCAAGTCATTTATCGCGCCAGGGATAAATTCCAGAATTCGTCTGGGCAGAACATCAGTAAAGTCGATCAGAATTTCATGTAATCTATGTGGGCATACTTATCGTAAAATAATACAGCAATAGTACTCAAGTATACCGTAAGCAATCATGGAGTCACAGTGATAGTTCCACGCATATCTGGATGAGAGGAGCAATAGTAATCAAAAGTCCCTGTTTTGTCTGCTAAAAAGGTTACAGAGTCAGTTTGAAAATAACCTAGATCTTTAGTATGTACATTAAATTCATCAATGTTAAGATTATGCTTTGAAGGATTACCGGGTTGATTGATTTCTTCATTAATCAAATGAATTTGAACAAGATTATTCTCAGATATAGTAATTGAAGGAGATGTACCTTCTACATTAGGCAGATTTTTACCGCCTTTAGTAGTTTGATAATGATAATTTCCTTGAGATGACTTTACTGCCTTTAGAGATACGTTGGTAGGAGAAGCAAAAACAGGAGTATTGGAATTAACGGGAGTAAAAGAATGTAAAACAAAAAATCCCATCAAAATTACAACCCCAAACATAGCACTAACTGAAATTATGTTTCTACGAGATATTTTGGAAGATTGTTTCCTAGACTTGTTCAATGATAAAAAACATGATTTTGAGTATATAATCAGTAATTAACATTGTTAAGTAAACAGAATTTTCATAAAATAGAATTAAAAAAGATGTAATAAAATATAGTCTAAATTTTTCATCATGTTAACTTTGGTTGTTTAACTTATGTTTTTCTCAAGATAAATTGCATTAGCGCTTCTTTAGAATAATCTATACCGTGCTCTTCATCAGTATGTTTCCCAAATTCATCTATCACATGTCCA
The DNA here is from genome assembly GCA_035703205.1 of Nitrosarchaeum sp. Classification (GTDB taxonomy): domain Archaea; phylum Thermoproteota; class Nitrososphaeria; order Nitrososphaerales; family Nitrosopumilaceae; genus Nitrosarchaeum. The sequence goes on along the minus strand of DASSYQ010000116.1, from coordinate 22,275 downwards.
ATTTCTCCCTCGGCTACAAAATCACACTCAAATCCGTAATCATTACACTTCAATTTTATCAAATTATGATTTTTGCATAGCCACTAGTAATAAACTTCAATTAACATTGTTAAGTAAGATTTCAAATTCTAAAGAACACAATGTAGAATAATCCGCAAAAATAGATTAGCAAATTAGATTAAGCGAAATATCATACATAATTCATGGCAGATTCTCGTAAGTACCGAGATAGAATTTACATCATAAAGGACATAATACTTACCCTATCAGAATATGGACAGCTGAATCAGACTGCCTTGTTTAGTTTTTGTGGATTAAACATATCAAAACATAAGGGAATTTTAGATAATTTAGAATTAAACGAAATGATTAGGAGAGAGAAAATATCCGAAGGAAAAAGAACCATAATAATTTTTAAAGTAACACAAAAAGGAATGAATTTCTGTCGAGAAATCATAGAACCGTATGAAGATCTGTTCCCACGGAGTGGAAAATATTCTGAGGATCCATTCAAACTTGGGTGTTTACTCTTCGTCTAGATCATATTTAGATGAAATAGATTGATCAAGCTGTTCTTTTTTCTTTAGATAGTTATAGTAGCGATTGCTCCATTTCTTGAGCGACTTAAATTGTCTCAATCCTGCAACCAACCATATTCCAGATGTTACAAATGTCATTACGAGCATAACAACCAACAAAAAACCAAAATCAGATTCTTGTTCTATTAAACGTAGAAATTTCGGATGAGAAATTAGATACAGTGAAATTATTATTGCAATCGGAGCTAAAATAAGAGCAGATAAGGAAACGCCAAGCATAATACTTCTTAGTTGTTGAATTTTTTCAATAAATTCATCCATTGAACTTAGGATGTCTTTTCTTTCATCATTTAACAAATCTCAATATCTCCTAATTTCAGATTATTTGACATGAATTAATTCTATTGTGTTTGGGTATTTAGAATCTGCTTAACATTGTTAATGAGAAATTATTCTGTTCAGTTTTTGTTTATTCGTGACTCTGTTCTAGAGAGTGATAACAAACACATCGCAGATTTCTTATTTTAATGAATATTAAGCACAATGAGCACCTAAGGAAATCTTTTCCTTCCAATTTGAAATTTTTCCAGTCGCCACCAATCTTCATTTCTTTTAGAAGCAAGATTTTCATCTTCCTTGCATTCCTTTTTATTCATAGTATTAAACTCGTGAATTTTTTTAATAAAAGTAGATGAACAATGTTAAGCATTATCTAAATACCAAAACCAAAAACATAGACCAATGCAGAAGCAGTTATCTACTCCAAAGAAAAATTCTAAAGAAAAATTTGTATGTCAGCAATGCGTGGTTTCATTTACTGCCTAAGACACAGTGATTTTTTCTAGATATGCTTCTGCATTTTCATTTATATCTAATAAAATGACAAAAAAACCAAGTTAACATTGTTAAGCGATGTTTTAGTATGGATAATCTCTTGTCACTATGTGGAATTTAAGAAATCAATTTCAAAGAAGATAAGTGTTCCTAGATTGAAAAATGTGTTCAAAAAAGATCCACAATTTACCAATGAGTGTAAAATTTGTAAAATGGAATTTACAGATACAGAGAGAACAAAGAAACACATGATCAAAGCTCATTCAAAACCAAAGCGTGAAAAACAAGATCACTGAAAATGGCAAAAGCGTATGTCATGATAAATTGTGATTTAGGTTCAGAAAAAGAAGTAATTACATCGCTGAAAAAAATTACTGGAATAAAAGAAGCTCATGGTACTCTTGGCATTTATGATATTGTGATACAAATAGAATCAACCTCTGAACAAAATATCCAAGAGATTGTTACCAAAGTGATTCGTAAAATGCCAAAAATTCAATCTACTGTGACTTTGACGAGGTCAGAATCAGGAGAATTGTTTCAAGCATCTGAGAAGCTAATTGGAATGATGTTGGGGCAGAATCACGCTCAAGCATATGTAGTGATTCACTGTGATAAGGGAGAAGAATATCCGACATTAAAAAATCTTAGTCATATATCAGAAGTAAAAGAAGCAGATGTGGTTTTTGGATACTATGATGTTATTTGTAAGATAGAAACCTCAAATAACAAAACAATGGAGCACATAATCACAAAGGCTATTCGAAAATTACCTCACATCAAAACTAGTATGACTCTTAACGTAATCAATGAACAGGAATAACTATCTTGAAAATGAAACATCGATCTCAAAATTTACGCTGAAATATGTTAAAGAAACTTACCCAGATACCTCAATGATTTATAAGACGATTCCCGATTTTTTTACTTCATGGCAAAGGTATACGATGTACCATCTGATGTATTGATTAGTAGATTGGCATCTATTCTAAAAAATGAAGATATTCCTGCTCCTTCTTGGATTCCATTTGTAAAAACTGGCGCACATGCAGATAAACCACCTCAAGATAGAGAATGGTGGCATACAAGATGTGCATCATTAATGAGAAAAATTTACCTTCATGGTCCACTTGGAATTAATGAATTAAGAAAAATTTATGGTGGTGGAAGACCATCCGGATACGGTGCTGCACATCACAAAGATGCAGGTGGTGCAATAATTCGTAATGCAGTCCAAGGATTAGAAAAACTTGGATATGTAGAGAAAGTTGAGAAAAAAGGCCGTGTTATTTCAAAACAGGGAATGCAAAAACTAGATAGATTATCAACTGAAATTCTAAATGAACTTATCACTGAAAATCCTCAGCTGAAAGTATACTCTTAGATTCAAAATGAGTTTTTCTGATTCAATTGATCCTCACGATAAACAAAATCCTGACATAACCGCACAAAAAGAACAAATTCTCAAACAGATACTTTCACCAGAAGCAAGAATGCGATTAAACAACATCAAAATGGTCAAACCTGAATTATCTGATCTTGTAGAGCAATACCTTATTGGGATGGCTTCGCAAGGAAAGATGAGTTCGCAGATTAATGATAGCCAACTCAAGCAAATTTTATTATCTATTCAACAACCAAAACGCGACTTTAAGATCAACCGTGTCTGATCTCAGAGAAAATATAATTAGGGGTCAAACTCGGAATTAATCATGAAAGGCGTAGTTTATGAAGAATATGCACCTGATGATAATTATTCAAGAATTCTAAAAGTAAAAGAAGTACCTGATCCAAAACCTAAAGCTGATGAAGTAGTTTTCAAGGTCAGGGCCGCAGCTCTAAATTATAATGATATTTGGGGAATGAGAGGCACTCCAGTACCAGTCCCATTGCCACATATTTCTGGCTCTGATGCAGCTGGAGATGTAATCGCCGTTGGTGAAGATGTAAAAAATATCAAAGTTGGCGATAAAGTAGTTTCACATTCTAACATGTCATGCAGAGTATGCAAAGCATGTACTGATGGTAGAGAATTTGATTGTATTAATAGAACAATCTGGGGATTTCAAACCGGTCCAACATGGGGTGCATTTTCTGAAGTTACACATCTGCCAGAAGTTAATGTTTCAAAAATTCCACAAGGCGTAAGCTACGACGAAGCAGCAGCTGCATCTATGACTCTTTTAACATCTTGGCACATGTTAGTTGGAAGAGCAAAGATTAGACCAGGACAAACTGTATTGATTATGGGTGGCGGTTCTGGAGTTGGAAGTTTTGGAATTCAGATTGCAAAATTATACAATTGTGATGTTATTGCAACTGCCAGTCCTGATAAATTAGATAAATGTCTAGAACTAGGCGCAGATTTTGCAGTAGACCACAGAAAAGAAGACTGGTATAAAGAAGTAAGAGCAATTTCAAAAGAATTAGCAAAGAAAAAAGATGAAGCACCAGGAATCGATGTATCATTTGATCACATTGGTCAAACACACTGGAATCAACAACTTACATTACTCAAGTATGGTGCAACACTGGTATCATGTGGTGCAACAACTGGATATGATGCAAAAACTGATCTCAGACATATATTCTTCAAAGGAATAAACGTTTTAGGTTCAACACAAGGAACCAAAGCAGAATTAGATCAAGGTCTGTATTGGATGGGCCAAGGTAAAATCAAAGCAGCAATAGATTCTGTTTATTCATTCGAGCAAGCAGCAGAAGCTCATACCAAAATGTTAACTGGAAAAGGACTCTTTGGCAAAATCTTAATGAAGCCAGAATCTTCCTAGTTAATTGATGACACAGCTTTTTCGAAGCCTAATTTTTGTTCCTGGAAATAATCCTCGATTTTTAGAAAAAGCAAAACAACTTCCAGCAGATATAGTATGTTTTGATCTGGAAGATTCTGTACCTGACGAAGAAAAAAAAAATGCAAGAAAACTAATTCAGACCGCACTTAAATCCCGCTCATCTTATATTGCTTCAGTTTTTGTTCGCACAAACTCTCCAAAATCCGAAAAAATACCTGATGATCTACAAGAAATAATTCAAAAAGGAATTGATGGAATTGTAATTCCAAAAGTAAACAATGTTAGTGAATTAAAAAAAATCGAAAAAAATCTTTTGTTGTTAGAAAAAAATCGTAAATTAAAACCAATTCAGATAATTCCTTCCATCGAATCAGCAGAAGGTGTAGTTAATACATACAACATTGCGTCTTGTAGTAAACGCATAACTGCGGTAGTTTTCGGAGTTTTTGATCTCTTAAATGATTTAGGAATTGAATATACAAAAGAACCCGAAGGTGGAAAATACTCCAGAGCAAAGATTCCAGTAGATGCAAAAGCTGCAGGAATTTCAGCTATTGATGCAATTTGGCAGGATCTTGCTGACCTCAAAGGGTTTGAAAAAGATTGTAAGATTGGAAAAAGTCTAGGTTATGCAGGAAAAAGTATCATACATCCTGACCAAATTTCTACAACTCATAAAATTTTCTATCCTAGTAAAACCGAAATTCAATGGGCAGAAAAAGTTTGTAAATATTATTTAGAATCTACAAAAAAAGGGAAAGGTGCAACAACTATAGACGGAAAAATGATTGATGAAGTTCATTTTAAACAGGCCAAAGCACTACTTGAAATTATAAAAAATAAGTCTAGCTAATAATCTTGCAAATCATTCACAAATAAATATTATTTAATTAAAATTGATACTAGTACTTTTATCAAATATTTTTTTGTTTATGATTCCCTGAATTATAACCTCATTTTTTTTCATTATTATTTTGATTTCATCAAAAATACATTTGTATTTTGAGATTCTCTTGCTTTCACTAAGAATTTTTCCTGATTCTAAAATTAATCCATTTATTATTAAATTCTCAATTTTTCTGTATCCTGATGTTTTTGGAACTTTGGATTCACTTAGAATTTGAGGAATAGTCAAGTCGTTATCAAAAAGACAAACTAGTATCCTTCTAGTTTCAGGATCACCATATGATTCTAATATTAAATCAATTAATTTCTGATCAATTATTTTAACAGAATAATTGTTATCTGATCTTTTAATTTTAATTATCTGATTAATACATTCGTCCTCAAACTTTTTTCTATCTATGTTTGAAATACTTTTCAAAGTCTCATCAAATTTATGGAAATGTTCTATTGACAACTTTATTGACATCCCATGCTCTAAGAATAGCTTCCTTTCTAAATTCTTTAGAATATCCGCATTCAATTTGTTTTTAATTACGTGAGATAGTGATGAAGAAATCAATCTATCAATTCCAGCCATTGTCATATTAGAAAAATAATACAAAATATTAAAGCATGTTTCATTAAACATGACTGGATATGAAACCCTCAGTAATTGTAATTGATGATGATGAAGATACTGTTCGCCTATTTAGTGAATTTTTGGTAGAAAAAGGAATCAAAGTGTTAGGAACTGGCTATGATGGTGTAACTGCTATCAAACTTTACAAAGAAAAAAAACCTGATGTTGTATTAATTGATATGATGATGCCTAATGGTAGTGGATTTTATGCAATCAAGAAAATCCGTGAAATCAATTCTAAAGCAAAAATAATTGCTGTTAGTGGAGATAGCAGTTATTCCACCGAAGAAAAACTAGAAAAACTAGATGTTCCATTAATCCAAAAACCGTTTAACATGGAACAGATTTTGTCTGTTCTTGATAATTAGAGAATTTCCCATTTTTGGGACATTCCTATAATGTTATATTCTAATCCTCATACAATAATACTGCGAATATTACTATGAGCAAACGTGTAACAATAATGATTGATGAAGATCTAGACAAAAAAATAAGACTTCGTCAAGCGAAACTAATTCAACAAGAACAGACTTCATACAGCTATTCTAAGGTGCTGAATGAAACACTCAGAAAAGTTTTGAAATAGTTTTTGTGAATGTTACTACCATCGTGTTTTATCTTTTCGAATAGAATAAAGATATGATGCTTCATTATATTGATGATCTAATTTGATAAACTTACTTGATCCAATCGTTATAATCACCAGAATGTTTGAAGCTGGCAAATTCGATGATATGTTAAACTATTGTACAAAATTACTAGAAACTAATCCTGATGATATGGTGGCCTTGCAAAATTCTGCATTGGCGTTATTACATTTAGAAAAATTTGAAGACTCAATTATTTATTGTGATAAAGTATTAAAAATAAAAAATTTTGACATCTATGCGTTAAAAAATAAGATATACTCACTTGAAAAATTAAAGAGATATGATGACGCTATAAACTGCTGTCAAATGATTCTTGATGAAGATAGTAGTGATACATGGACACTCAATAGCATGGGTTTATCATTAAATGAATTAGATAGACACAAAGAGGCTATAGAATTCTATGATAAAACACTTAATCTTGATAATAAAGACGTTACAGCCCTGATGAATAAGGCTATTTCTCTTAATCATTTAAGAAATTATCTAGAATCTATCAAATATTACGATAAGGCACAAATGATAGATCCTAGTATACATGAAGCATCAATTGCAAAATCTCAAGCATATGAAAAACTAGGTATGGAAGATGAAGCATTTTTAGCTGCACAAGGAGTTTTAGTTAAAGACATGGAGCAAATCAAATTTGATGCTAAAAAAAACAAATGTTCTGTTTTTCATCAATATTGTCAAAATGAATTTGAAGAATTAAAAGATAAAAAATAAAATCTGTAATAACAAGAAAATCAATTTATACAAAGAAATTTTACATAATAAATGATGTTTACTGGAATAGTCGAGGGAATTGGAAAAATTGAAAAAATTTCAAAAAACACTAAAAACAGAAGTGCTATTCAAATGACTGTAAATTTAGGTAAATATGCAAAAGGTTTGAAGATTGGACAAAGTGTAGCTTTGAATGGAGTTTGTCTAACTGCTACAAAGTTGGCTAAATCCAACTGCATTTTTGAAATGATAGAAGAAACTACACGTAAAACAGATCTAGGAAATCTAAAACCTGGAGATATTGTTAACATTGAACGAAGTCTAAAAACTGGTGATAGACTAGAGGGACATTTTGTTTTAGGTCATGTAGATGGAGTAGGCATTATAAAAAAAATACAAAATAAACCTACAGAAGTACAAGTCTGGTTTGAAGTTCCAAAAAATCTATCAAAATATGTTGTAAAAAAAGGCTCAATTGCAGTTGATGGAATAAGTCTGACAGTAGTAGATGTTAAAAATAATCTAGCATCTGTATGCTTGATTCCTCATACTATGGAAATAACTAATTTCAAAACAAAGAATGTTGGTGACAAACTTAACATTGAAACTGATATTCTTGGAAAATACATTTTAAAATAAAACTACTTTTCTACCACTTTTATGGTAGTTACCATTTTTATAGTAAACTTTATAATCAGTTCACAGATGATTTTTCTTGTATGTCACTTGAATCCGGAATCGAATCACTAAAACGCGGCGAATTTGTATTATTATTTGATTCTGCAGGAAGAGAAAATGAGGTAGATATGGTAGTTGCTGCAGAATTTGTAACGCCTGAGCATGTTGCAAGAATGCGTCAACACGCTGGTGGTCTTTTATGCATCGCAATTGATCATAATTTTGCAAATTCATTGGAATTAAAATACATGCATGAAATTTTAGCAGAATCACCAATTTCAAATAAAGAAATGATTATGGGTCTTGCTCCTTACGGTGATCATCCAACATTTTCAATTTCTGTCAATCATTATCAAACTTACACTGGTATAACAGATAAAGACAGATCATTGACTATTAGAGAAATGGCAAATATTTTCAATGTTGAGAATAAAAAGAAAAAATTTGCTTCTTCTTTTAAAACTCCAGGACACGTTCCTTTACTAATTGCATCAAAAGGATTACTGACAAAAAGACAGGGTCATACTGAAATGTCTGTTTATCTTACTCAAATTGCAGGTTTAACTCCTGTTACTGCAATTTGTGAAATGATGGATGCTGAAACATATACTGCATTATCTATTGATAAGGCAGAAAAATATGCAAAACAAAATGCCATTCCATTAATAGATGGTAAAGAACTATTAGAATTTGCCAAGGTGCATTAATTTTGAATATTGCAATAGTGGTTTCGGAATTCAATGAAGAAGTGACTTCTAGGATGCTCTTAGTAGCTGAAGAAAAAGCAAAAATTATGAAATTAAAAATAACCTATACCTGTAAAGTTCCAGGAGCATATGATATGCCAATCATAGTTGATGCATTATTACAAAAAAAAAATGTTGATGGAGTAATTACCCTTGGTGCTATAATTAAAGGACAAACCAAACATGATGAAGTTATTGCTCACTCCACAGCAAATGCATTAACTGCATTATCAACTAAATATCAAAAACCAGTATCATTAGGCATAACTGGACCTGGGATGCAGGAAAGACACGCATATGCTAGAATACGCCCTGTAGCAGAACGTGCAGTTGAATCAGTTGTAAAAGTCTTCAGTGAGCTACAGAGGATTCAAAAATGATTCAACTTAGTATATTGAAAATAAACGGATATGGACCTTGGACTCTGACGTTAGGCAGTGACAGAGAACATGCACTTCAAATTCTCCAGGCATCACTGTACAAAGAGATTCAAAAATTATTCTCAGAAAAAAATTGCCTTGTTTTCTTAAATAGAGCAGATGAATTTTTTGTAGTTTCTAATGGATTGACCCTGAAAGATCATATTGAAATTCAAAAAAATCTCGGAAAATCTTTTGATATTAGATTAACCATGTCAATTGGTTATGGCGGTTCTCCCTTTGAAGCAAACATCAAAGCATATGAAGGAAAAAAAAGTGAGACTTTTCTGAGCAAAGAATACTCCATTTACGGTTTCATTAATGATAATTCTAAACAAGAAGTCTCAATAATGCACTTTGATGTGGACAATCTTACTTCTAGAAGAAAAATAAATTCTCCTTATGAAATAACTTCAACAATTTTTAATCTGTATGCAAAAATGTCAAACTTTTTCCTGAAAAGAAATTCTCTTGCATTTTTTATGGGTGGAGATAATTTTATGGTTGTTGCAAACGATGATGCTAAAAACTCTGTAAAAGATTTCATTAAATTAATTGAAAAAGAAGATGGTATTACTTTGAATTGCGGAATAGGCAATGCAAAAACTTCCAGAGAAGCTGTAAAACTTGCCACTAAATCTCTTGATACAATAAGAGAGATTAGAGATTCAGGTAAAGAAAAACCTAACGTTTATGAAATATCATGCTAATCAAAAATGCAAGTATTCTACTAGGTAAAGAGCTAGATTTTGTTTCAAATACTAACATAAAGATTCAAGATCAAAGATTCAAACGAATTCAACCAAACATAGGACCAAGTGCAAAAGAAGAATCCATAGATTGTGAGGGATTATTATTGATTCCTGGATTTGTAAATTGTCATACACATGTAGGTGATTCCATTGCAAAAGACGTTACATTAAATAGCTCAGTTGATAAACGAATTCATCCTGTATCTGGTGCTAAACCAAGAATTCTAAAAAATACTGATAAAAAATATCTTGCAAGTTTTATGAAGAATTCTTGTTATGCCATGTTGACTAAAGGTATTACAACTTTTGTAGATTTTAGAGAGGGTGGAATTGAAGGAGTTATGCTACTAAAACAAGTTTTATCTGAATTACCTTTACGTTCATTTATTCTTGGAAGACTTGAATTTTACCAAGAACCGATTGAAATTAAAAAAAATATCCCGTTACCTAGACATAAAATGGATGAACTTACAGAATTACTAAAGAAGTGTGACGGTATTGGAGTAAGTGGAGCAAATGAAAATAGTTCTTCTGTACTAAATTACTACTCTGGCACCCCTAAAATTAGAGCCATTCATTCATCTGAGACAAAACAAAGCGTCTCTACATCAAAGAAGATTACTGGAAAATCTGAAACAATCCGTGCATTGAATATGAAACCTCATTTTTTGGTACACATGACTCATGCTTCATCAGGCGACATTTATGCTGCAACAAAAAGAACCCATGGAATTGTGGTTTGCCCAAGAGCAAATGCTGCACTTGCTGAAGGAATTCCTGATATCGAATTGATGAGAAATGCTGGTTGTACAATTGCATTAGGTACTGATAATGTGATGATAAACTCTCCAGATATGTTCAGAGAAATGGACTACTTGTGGAAAGTAACTATGGGCATTCACAAGAAGAGAATCAATCCAAAAGAAATTCTAAAAATGGCAACTGTGAATGGTGGAAAAATTTTGAGAAAGGATATCGGAGTAATTGAAAATGGTAAACTTGCAGATTGCATTTTCATAGATAAACATGCATTGGATTTAGAACCAATGCATAATCCACATGCATCAATTGTACATAGAGCATCTGAATCTACAATTCGTGCTGTGATGATTGGAGGTAAAATAGTACATGGAAAAATCTAGACCACATGTAATTTTGAGTGCGGCAATTTCAATAGATGGAAAAATTGCTACACGTTTAGGTGACTCAAAACTATCTTCTAAAAAAGACAAAATTAGACTTCATAAACTCCGCTCAAAAGTTGATGCAATATTGGTAGGAAAAAATACAATACTCAGAGATGATCCACTGCTCACTGTAAGGCATGCAAAGGGGAAAAATCCTGTCAGAATAATTTTAGATTCTCAAGGAACGATACCTGTTAATTCAAAAATCTTACAAACATGTGATAAAATTCCTACCATCATAGCAGTTTCTAAAAATATAAATAAATTGAATCTAAAAAAATTAAAAAAATTCCCTGTTGAGATAATTATGACTGGAGAAAACTCTGTCAACATAAAATCCTTAATGAATAATTTAGGTAAAAGAAAAATTAATACTATTTTAGTTGAAGGGGGAGGAACTATCAACTGGCAATTTATTCAAAATAATTTATTTGATGAGATTTTGATAACTATTACTCCAGTTATTATTGGAGGTACTGATGCAATAACATTTGTTCAAGGAAGAGGTTTTGATGAAATCAAAAAATCACCTAGACTCAAATTAAATACAATAAAAAAACTCGAAAATTACCTCGTTTTACATTATACAAAAGTGTAAGTTATTATACTTAATTTAAAATATAATAAGAAATTGGCAGCAAAAAAGAAAGCTACAACTAAAAGCACTAGTAAAAAATCAAAGACAAAAGCAAAATCACAAAACAAATCAAAATCTGGAAAACCAGCATTCGGTGGTTATGCAATTAATTTTGCAGGTCGTAAAGAAACTGTAGAACAAGTTTTTGGTAACAAACCTATTGCACCAAGTGAAATGACAAAAAAGATTTGGGCATTTGTTAAAGCAAAGAGCCTTTCTAATCGCTAAAACACAAAATTGTTAACGAGTTACTCGTTAACAAATTTCCTATCTTTTAATTATTTATCTGGAAATTTAAATAAGATATAGATATCGGGATTCATTTGTAAATACTATGTCCACTGCATCTTTACGACGAGATCATGAATTAATAGAAAAAGTCATCAAAGCTATGGAATCTACAATTCAGCTTCTAAATGATGGCAAACAAATTCCTGAATCTATACTGTTACCTGTTATTGATTTTTCAAAAAATTTTACCGACGTTTGTCATCATAGTAAAGAAGAGAATTCTCTATTTCCTGCATTAGAACAAGCAGGAATGCCTCGTAACATGGGTCCAATTGCAATGATGTTGATGGATCATGAACGTTCAAGAGAAATTGGAAAGGAAATGGAAAAATCTGCTAAAGATTATCTTTCATCTGGTAATTCTACAAAATTGATTAATGATATGCAACAATATGTTGAACACATAACAGAACATTTGTGGAAAGAAAATAATAGATTGTTTATGATGGCTGAAGCACGTTTACAATATGTTTCAAAAAAAGTTGATCAGGAACTAAATGATATTGAAGAATCAAAACTAAAAGAAACTGGAAAAACCAGAGAACATTATGAACAATTAGCTGAAACCCTGATCCGTGATGTCTCTCAGCAAGGAAATTAAATTTGTCATATAGTATATTTGGTCAAGTAGTTGGAGTCAGAAAATTTGCAAATGGAGATATTGAGGTAGATTTCTATCATGAAGATGAACTTACTGAATACAAGTATTCTGTAAATTCTAGCGTATCTGGTAACTTTCCTAAGGAGCTGGCTGAAACTTTAGCCTCAACTTTAGCATCTGATATCTGTGTTGAAATTTATTTTGATGATAGTGGTAGTCCTACCCATATTGAGTTGGAAGAATGTGATTATGACAATGATGAAGATTGACGAGGACTACTGTACAACAGGAATCATGAACCTTGATTATACCTCAAAGCTCAAGGCGTTCCCAAGATCACACTGATCCTCACTCAAAATACATTGAGCGTCCTCGCCGTTACGTTATACGTCAAAATCATACTTAAGGTAAACCCTAATTCTCATGATTGAGAAAACTTATTCCACGTAATGATGATGGCTTAGATTATCATAGAATCTAACTGATTTAATGTTCACAAATTCAAGAATCCCATACCTTGATAATTCCCTTCCAAATCCACTGTGTTTTATTCCTCCAAATGGAATTCTTGGATCTGAAATTACAACATTGTTAACACTTACTATTCCGGATTCTATTCGTCTCGATATTTTTTCAGCTTTTGCTAGATCTTTAGTCCAAATACTTGCACCCAATCCAAACTCTGTATCGTTTGCTAATCTCACAGCTTCACTTTCATTTTCAACTATTGTTATTGGAGCAACTGGTCCAAAAGTTTCTTCTTTTGCAATTCTCATATTTGGTTTTACGTTTGTAAGAATTGTTGGCTGATAGAAGTAACCCCTTCCATCAATTTCTGAACCACCTAAGAGAATTTCTGCACCTTTTTCTTTTGCATCTTCTACTATTCCTGAAATAGTTTCTAACCCTCCTTTACTTGATAAAGGTCCAATATCTGTTTCCATTGATGTCGGATCTCCAACTTTTAATTGCGATGCTTTTTTGATAAATAACTCAATAAAATCTTTAGCAATATTTTTACCGACAAAAAATCTTTTGGATGCAACACAACTTTGACCACAATTAATGAATCTACCCTTAACTGCTCCCTCTGCAGCTTTTTCAATAATTGCATCATCTAATACAATAAATGGATCACTTCCTCCAAGTTCCAAAACACATTTCTTCAAATTCATTGCAGCTCTTTCACCAACCTTGGCACCTGCATCTGTACTACCTGTAAATGTCACTGCATTAACATCAGAATCTATCAGATGATTAGCAGATTCCACACTTCCTACAACTGTCTGAAATATTCCATCCGGTATGCCTGATTCAGTAAACGCTTTCTCAATCTCAATGCCTGATTGCATAGTAACTCTAGATGGTTTCATTACTATTACATTTCCTGCCATTAAACATGGAGCAGCAAATCTTAGAGCTTGCCAATAAGGAAAATTCCAAGGCATAATTGAACCAATTACGCCAAGTGGTTCAAAAGTAAGAAAGCTTTTTCTTGCATCTGTGTTTAATACCTCATCAGAAAGAAAACTGTCTCCATGATCTGCATAAAATTCTAATGCCCATGCACATTTTTCAACTTCACCAACTGATTCCTTGATTGCTTTTCCCATTTCGGATGTCGCAACTTTTGCCAATTCCATTTTGTTCTTTTTTAAATATTCAACTAAATTGTAGACGTAACTCCTACGTTTTTCATAATCTTTTTTCCATTCTGGAAAAGCTCTTTTTGCCTTTCCAACCAATTGGAACACTTGTTCTTTATCCATTGGTGTATATCTTGAAATCTCTTCACCAGTTGCTGGATTTATTGTAGTAATTTGATTCAGGATCTTACCACTGAATTCTCCTATTTAATTTAGTGACATCTTTCTCAAATTTTATGCTCTGAGAGTATTTCTGTATGCAATTTAACGATGATATAAGTAAATTACTAGCGTACTAATTCTAAATTAGTTTTCAATATTATTCAAACTAGAATGTCTGTTGCATATCTTTTTTAATTTCATCAATTTTTTTGGAGTATGCCTTTTTTGATTTATCATTCTTTTTTAAATTCAACACATTTCCACATGATGGACACTTGAACATTCCTTCTAATGCATCCTCAAATGTAACTCTATGGCAATCTTCATTTCCACAATGGTAAAAATCCGAATAATTTTCATAATCTAATCTTTGTTGTAATCTTTCTGTAATTTTCTTTTTTTGGCTCTCTATGAAATGCTCTACTTCTTCTCTACGGGTTCTCCATCTGTAAACAAACCACCCTTTGCGCTCATCTTTGACTCTAATTCCAGTAATGAGTGATTTTCCAAATAAATCGTATAGAACTTTTCTAACCATGTTGATTCTTAAACCCGTAGAACTTGCAATTTCCTCATCTGTAGCATCTTCTGCCTTCAAAAGTGATCTTGCAACCTTAAGATACTCGTCTCCTCCTATCATGGATGCAATTCTAACAAAAGGGTCTTCGTACTTGTCTACCAACTCTAATCACTGATGATTTTCTATTATTAATCCCTTGTTCTATTTACTAGTACGTTTTTACCTTTTCTTGTAGGTACGATCTTTCTTTCAGCCTCTGAAAAACTGTTCTTAAACTGCTCACCTTTTTGTATACGATCAAGAAATACAGCTAACGCGCTAATCTCTGAATGGGGTTGACTTCCTATCCCTACATTGTAATCTGCAAGTTCATAAATTTCTCTGGGTACTTTTTCTGCGCCTACCACTATTAGCAAATTTTCCTCTTTTCTAAGCTGATCATCTACATCATTGATACTTTCTCCATACATAGTGAGATGAACTATTTTGTATTCTCCTTTTTTCTTTTTTATAATTGATTTCCAATTGTCAATAAATTCGACAACAAAATTTCCGCCCCACGTCTTGTTGATTTTTTCTAAAGTATCCTTGATCTCTGGATTCACTTCTGTCATGAATATTTTGGTGCATCCAAAAGCCCTTGCAACTAGAGCTACATGTGTAGTTACTCTGTCATCTCTAACAAGACGTTGTCCAATTCTTACAACCTCAATTACCATATGTACTATCAAACCCCTTTAGAGTCTCTTTTTTAAATTCTGGTGATTTTTGATTTTGAATTGTATCTTTGATTAGATTCTTTAGCTCATTAACATTATACCCGGTTTTTGCCGAGATTGAAATCCGTTTTCTATAATCTTTTAAATTAAGAGATTCTATCTTTTCTTCAATCTCAGCACTTGTCAGTAAATCTGATTTATTCAAAGTAAAAATTATTCTGTCCATTTCAACTCCTAATTCACTTAAAGTTCGCATACAGCTTGCAAATTTCTTTTTTAAATCAAACAATGAATCACTAATGTCAATTACAAGTATTATGACATCAGTATGAATCAATTCCTCTAATGTAGATTTGAATGCGTCAATCATATATGCGGGTAATTTACTGATAAATCCTACAGTATCTGCAATTAAGAATGGTTCATGATCAATAGAGAATCTTCTTGTAGTTGTAGAGAGCGTTGTGAATAGACTTTTGCTTTGCTCTTTGGATTCACCTGTAATTTTATTAAACAATGTGGTTTTTCCAGACGAAGTATATCCTGCAAGAGATATTGTCTTAAATCCAAGTCTCTTTCTTCCTTGTCGATGAAGCTCTCTTTGCTTTCCAGATTTTTCAAGTTTTGTCTTTACATTTTGCATTCTGTGTTTGATATCATTATGGTAAACATCAATCTCAAATTTTCCTATTCCCATAAATCCTGGTTGTTCTCCCATACTAGAAAGACGCACTCTTTCTTTGGCCCTAACCATTTCATATCGTAACTGGGCCAATTTCACTTGTAATTTGGATTCAGCACTGGATGCTCTACTTTCAAAAATTTCAAGAATTAATGCTTCTCTGTCCAAAATTTCTCTATGTAGTACAGAAGCTAGATTGTAATTTTGACTAGGTTTTAGTATTTCATCAAAAACAATAACGTCTGGCTTTAGTTTTTCTGCAATCTCTTCTAATTTCTCTAAAACGCCTCCACTAATTCCATATTTTGGTTTCTTTAGAAAACCTTGTTTTATTGTGTGTAATACTTGTATTCCTGCAGCATGACATAACCCTATAGCTTCAGTTACTGCATCTTCTTTATCATACGTAATTAGTATTGCAGAATTCATTTTATTTGCCATGTTCTCATCTCTTACTCAAGTTACAGCTTAACTATCTTTTTCATTACAAAAAAGAGTGCCATTGATAATAATCTCAGCGTTCAATAATAGTCTACCCAATCTAGAAACTCTTTTTTATAATCCAATAATGCCGTTATACCATTTTTACGCATAGCTATGCTGTTTTCTTTAATGATTTTTCTATGTTCATATTAAGAACAATTTCTGCTATGTCACTAGCATATTCTGAAATTCTCCTAATGTTTTCTGTCATTCTTCTAACTCTATAAATCTCTTCATCGTCTTTAAGTGATTTTGATGCATCTCTCACTTTTTTCTCATATTTTGCAATCTCATTTGTCCTCTCAATTGTTTTTTCAGCTTGTATGTAATCTTCTTTGAATAACGCCAAACATGAATCATCTAAGACAGATAAAGCAAATTCATTCATCTCTTGAATTTTTTCTATTATGTCTTTCTTTACTGGTTTTTTGAACTCTAATATGTCCTTTGCAATAAATGCAGCATGATCTCCTGTTCTTTCAATATTTTTTACAACTAATCTATATCCAAGACAATCTCTGGCATTTCTAAAACCCATCTCTTTTAACATGTGTTCATTTTGAATTGCAATCTTTAACTGTCTAATAATATAAAATCCAAATCTATCTACCTCATCATCTGTGTTGATTACTTCTTGTGCCAATTCCAAATTATTTTCTCTCATTGCTAAAATTGCATCATTTGACATTGATTTAGCAAGATGAATCATTCGTTTGAATGCACCATCAACAGATAATTCCAGTAGATTGACAAGAACCTGAACAGTAATTCCGCCACTAGAGTCTGAAATTATCTCAGATCCCATTAACATTCTTTTTACAGCTTCTTTTACTGCATTTCTTTGGTTTGGGCTTAATCTTCCAGTTTTTGGTTTGATGTTAATTGTTTTATAGCCTAAAAAATACAATGAGATTAACTTTCTTACAATTGATGATGTTTCTTCCTCATCTATCTCAATTGTTGCATCTTCTTTCTTTTGAGATCTTGTCTCGAATTTTGGCGGGTATATCTCTAATGTTGATGAATCTTTTCTTACCATTCTAATTTGATCTCCTTGTTTTAGCCCGAGATCCATGATCCATTGCTTAGGTAGTGAAACTATGTACGATGACTTGCCTGTAAACTGAATTTTCCTTGTTTCCTCTCTTTCTTCCACAAACTACATTAAAAAATCCAATCTATATAGTTTAGTTCTAATAATATATACCAGCATTGAACTAATATTTAGAAAAATTATACTGTGCCTATGGATCAAGTTCTGAAATTAAAGTATACGCTTGATGCATTATTTGGAAATGGTGTTTCCAAGTATTTGCCTAAAAATATTGAAATGACATTCTCGAGAAAAACTGGTAGGATGAAAACTGTAACACATGAGGGAAAATTATTGTGTACTCTGAGAATTGATGGTGGTCTTGCTATTACTCCCTATTTTGCTCAGATTTTGTTAAAAAGTAAGAAATTCAAAGAAAACTGTTTAGAAATTAATCAAGATGCAGCACCATTTGTTAAAGAAGGAAAATCTGTATTTTGTAAACATGTTGTATGGTGTGGTAAAAACGTGCAAATTGCATCTGATACTCCAGTATTGTATAAAGATAAAGTGATCGCAGTAGGAAAAGCAGTTTTGTCTTATGAGATGATCTCTGATTTTAATAGAGGAATGGCTATCAGAGTCAGAGATAGTTTAAAAAGTCGTAGCGGAGAATTACAATCATGATGCGTGGCGGTAATCGTGAAATGCGGCGAATGATGGATAAGATGGGACTTGATATGAAAGAGATCCCCAATGTCCAAGAGGTAATAATCAAGACTGACAAAAAAGAGATCATTGTAACAAAACCATCTGTTACAGAGATGAAGGCAAAGGATAATTCTATTTTTACAGTCACTGCAGATAGCTACGAAGAACGAGAGCTAGAAGTACCAATATTTTCTGATGAGGACATTCAGTTAGTTAGTCAACAAGCTGGCGTAGATGAAGAAAAAGCCAAAAATGCGCTAGAAGAAGCAAAAGGCGATCTTGCAAGAGCAATTCTACTTTTGACCTCTGGATAATTTTTGCTCTTATTTGTGCCTAAAAATACATCTAAAATGAATGATTTAAGTAATGGATTTGAAGAAAACGAGATATAATGAGCACTATGGCTGAGTCAAAAGTAACCGGGATTATTCAGTCTTTAAATGAATTGGAAAATGATCTTGATTCACTTAACAGCAAAGTTGCAGACATGAAAAAACAGCTATCCGTAAAGGCATTAAATGAAATTGATAAACTATTAGAAAAAACACGAGAAATGGCTATGAAAGAAGCCGAAGTAATCATAAATGCCTCTAAAACAAAAGCAACTGCAGAATCTGCAAAAATTGCTAAAGAAGGAGAGTTGAAGCTATCTGAAATTCAATCAAATATTGACGCACATTTTGATGAAGCAGTAAAACATGTCGTGTCAACTGTTTTGAAAGCATAAACCTAAATCCAATATTTTACTTCTCCTAAACATCGATCCATTACTTAATACCCGTATTGGAATTGCAACTACGTATGGCAAACCTTACTATAGATTTTCAACTTCACTAAAGATCTTGAAATTGTCTTTTGATTCTATACTTCCTGATGATATTCAAAATTATGACGGACATTTGGTTTTAACAACAAGAAAAGAAGCACCCATAGAATGTGAAAAACCAATGTTACATGAGGATATCTTTGAACAACATCCTACAGTTATCAGAGGGATAATGATCCGAAAGCTATCTCTAGGCTATGATGAGGACTTAATAATTGGAGTTGATCCAGGACAAAGAATAGGCCTTTCTATATTTTATTTTGGACGAGAAATTGAAAGCTCATTTAATTCATCAGTTGAAGAATTAGTATTTCATATTATTCGAGTTTTGGGTGGTTTGAGAGCCAAACGTAAGATAGTCAAAATTGGAAATGGAAATATGATTATTGCAAAAGAAATAGTAACAATGTTGAATCTTAAATTTTGTTCTTCTTTTGAATTGGAATTTGTTGATGAACGGAAAACTAGTCTAAAAATTAAAAATTTCAATCAGAGAGGAAAACGTGATATGCTTTCAGCAAAATATATCTCACAAAGAGAAGGCTACCGACATTTTGTTTTACCACTTTCTATAACTGGATAATTTTTTCTAATTTTATAATTTGTATTAATCAAATTAATTTTTCATATATTACGGATTCTTGTTTTCTACATTTTTTCAATTAAATTATGAAATTTTTAATCAATTGGCGTCAATATTTTTTCAAAATAACTTATCTAAAATAAGCTATACATATTTATTGAAGATTTTGTATTTTTCATGCAAACAAATACCATTGATCGTATTATAATTTGAAATTATTTCACAATTTATGCTAATATTTTTAATATTTTATCGATCCATGCTTATATAGTTATGAATTCTATAATATGTTACTAAGATGACTTGTAAAGGAATTTGCGTTAGATACAAGGCTCAAAAGCCTGTTGGAACTGGAAGGTACGCTTCTGGACAACGACGATGTCAAATTTGCGAAATATTCATCAAATGGGAAGGTCTTTGGTGTCCGTGTTGTGGATACAGATTAAGAACAAAACCAAGAAACCTGAAGTATAAAGCAAAACTTCGTGCTAGAGTAGAAGCTGATTCTATTGAAGCAAAAGCAATTGCTGAAAATCAACCGGAACTTGAAGAGGTTATAGCAGTTAAAGCAAAACCAAAAGCTGCTAAAACACCAAAAGCTGCTAAAACACCAAAAGCTGCTAAAACACAAAAAGCAGAATTGACCCCAGAAACTGAATCAATAGCAATAAAAGCATAAGATTTGTTCATAGTTCATTGAACTCTCCAAATGAGTTTTCACAGAAAACCATCAGTTTGGAGAGTCGTAATTTTTCTTTACATATTCTTAAGTTTGACAATGGTTATTTTGTTTCTGTAACTGAAGGTTCTAACAAACTAGGTTCAATGGTAGTTTCATTAGCTACTGGTCCAACACCTGTCACTACAACTATAATTCCATCTAGAACTGAATCTTTATTCCTAAAATTAATTGCAGAAAGAATTAGTACCAGAATGAAAGGCATTGCAGTTGTTTCATCATTTATTCAAAAAGAATTAGAACCAGATACTGCAAAAGCTATAATGACAGAAATTATGGAGATGATTCAGAATTGACTGATTTACGAACTTATCTTTCACTAATAAGAAAAACAGGTGATCTAAAAATTATTAAAAAAAAGGTTTCAACAAAATATGAAATTGCTGGAATCACCGCAAAAGTTGACGGCTCTAACGCAGTTTTATTTGAAAACATCGCAGAAAGTAATTTTAATTTAGTTGCTAATCTTGTCGGTACTAGGAAAAGATTTGCTCAGGCAATTGGAAGCACAGAAGAAAAAATTCATGAGAATATGATTTCTGCCATAAAAAAAGCAAAAAAACCCAAAATTGTTTCCTCTGGAAAATTCATGGAAAATAGATCAAAAAACATATCGATCATGCCTATTGTTACTCATTTTGAAAAAGAATCTGGACCTTTCATAACTTCTTCAATTGCATATGTCAAAAACCCTGAAACTGGAGAACAAAATTCTTCATTTCATAGGATGATGCCTATTGATAAAACCCATTTTTCAATTAGAATGGTTGAGGGAAGACATCTGCATAGGTGTTTTATTGATGCAAAAGAGCATCACGAAGATCTCAAAATTGCAGTGACAGTAGGTGTACATCCAGCAATATCAATCGCAGGAGCATATCAAGCTGAATGGGGTAAAGATGAAATCAATATTGCAAATTCTCTTTTAGGATACAAACTCACTTTGGCTAAACTTCCTTATACGGGATTACATGTTCCCTCTGGAACAGAAATTGTAATGGAGGGAAAAATCCTACAAGATAAAACTCATCCCGAATGGATGGTAGAAATGCTTCAAACTTATGATCATCATAGATCACAACCAATTTTTGAGGTAGAGTCTTTGTATTATAGAAATAATCCAATTTTTCATGATGTGCTTTCTGGTTTCTCAGAACATCGGCTACTAATGGGTATGCCAATTGAATCAAAACTAAACGGAGAATTAAAAAAAGCGTTTCCTCAAACTAAACAAGTATCAATGACAAACGGTGGATGTAATTGGTTACATGCAGTAGTACAAATAAAAAAGAAGACTGATTCTGATCCTAAAAAAATAATTGAAAAAACATTTGAATCACATCGTTCGTTAAAACAAGTCACAGTTGTAGATGAAGATATTGACCCCAATAACGCAGAATCTGTTGAATATGCAATGGCAACAAGATTTCAAGCCGATAAAGATTTGATGATAATAAAAAATGTGCGAGGTTCTAGTCTAGATCCTTCAAGTGATCAAAAAAAATTGAAAACAGCAAAAATGGGTATTGATGCAACAAGATCACTTTTAAAACGTCCAGAGGGATTTGAATTAGCGAAAATTCCTAAAATAAATAAAATTAAACTAGAAAATTATTTCAAATAGTGATTTTCTAACTGCATAAATTAAATTGGATGAAATATGCTAATCTTATATTGCAAAATAACTCAGAAAATTTCACCATTAGAGAAAAAAGCCCAGGCGAATCAAGCGCAGATGTAATAGTTAGAATGTTCCCATCTGATGCAAATCCG
>DASSYQ010000133.1:0-7290 GCA_035703205.1 Nitrosarchaeum sp. | reverse complement strand
ATTCCTGTCTATTCTGACACACCACATTTTGTACATATCCACACCATTTGAAACATTTGTGCCTGTCGAGTCATAGTATTTCCACATCTTCTACATGTCTTAGAATTTCCAGAAGACATTACCGGTACTCATCTCCACAGTCACCGATAACATCAAAAAGGTCATTTGATTTTTCAGTGATTAAATTTATCATGGAATGGTCTTGAGAATCTAGTTGCAAATCAAAAACTCGTGCATTATCTTTTCTGTGTTCAGATATTCCAAGTCTTGCTCCAATTATTACCCCAGCAACTGCAGGTTTGTCTAAAATAAATTTTGTAGAAACATTTGCAATGCTGGAATCATGTTTTTTTGCAATTTCAGATAATGTGTACAGTAATTCTTGAAATAATTCCCACCCACCCCATGCCTCAATCATGTTATAATATTTTTGAAGACTATAATTTGTCAGATCTGCCCGGTGAGGTTTTGTAGAATTTAGATACTTTTCAGACAAGAATCCACCAAGTAAAGTACCATAGGTAAGAAGATGAATCCTATGTTTTAGGCAAAATGGAATCATTAATTTTTCTGGCCTCAGATCCAAAATTGAATATTGTACTTGATTGGATACTAGTTTGAATCCATTTTCAACCATTATTTGTACTCGTCTTGTATCAAAATTTGTCAACCCCAGATGTTTAATTTTTCCCTCATTTCGTAATTTTGATAAATGTTCAAGAGCATCAAGATAACTTGGGTTATTGTAATCCCACCAATGAAACTGTACTAAATCAAGTGAATCAGTATTCATTTTATGAAGTGATTGATCAATGTGATATTCTACGATAGACTTTGTCATCGGTCCTGGATTGGGTACAAATTTAGTCAGTGCTTGTGATTTTAACAGTTCTTGTCGTGGCAATTGTTTTCTAAATTCTCCAATGTAAAATTCAGCCGGGCCATAGATATCAGCCAAATCCCATGTGGTAAAACCTGCCTTATGATATTCTAGCATCTCAAAAAGGGCAGATTCTCTATTAATTTGCCCATGACCACCAGATACTTGCCACATTCCATTTAAGATTCTACACACATGCAAATCATCCGCCAAAGCAATTTTTGAAATTGACATCAAAAGATATAGCAATTCACTTTATTTTATGAGTATGTAAAAACAAGAAAAGATAACAAAAGGAGAGATGAAGAATATTGCAAGAGAATCAATTAATTTAAGAATTACCAACAAACAGAAGACATATGGTACATTATTACATCAAAAAAGTAAAGCGTCTTTCTCACAAACCATCTACATGCATAGATTGCAACAGTCAAAATATCATACAAGATGCGGTACTAGCTTCAACAGGTCCAACTCAAGAAAATACAGACTATACTCCATCTGTTCTATGTCTTGCATGTGAAACTTTGATGATAATCACTGATGAGCCAGGAGTGGGACTCGGTCTGCAAGCATCCATAGGAAATGAAATATCAATACGTACTTAATTTTATAACATCTACAAAAAATTAATGTGGAAATCAAAGAACAAATCATAGTGTTAAGCAAAGATGGATGTGCATAATTAATTTAAGTCTCATTACCAGTCAAAAGCAGATAATAATTGAATAAATTATTTTTATTATTGATTCCACTTTTACTATCAGGCTTTATTCATCTTTGGAATCCTGTTGGATACCCAGATGTATTTTTTGATGAGGGAATTTACATGAGACGAGCAGTAAATCTACTAGAAACAGGAAATCCACAGGAAGGAAATGTATATGATCATCCATATTTTGGCCAGATTGCAATTGCATCAGTTCTTGCCATAACAAACTATTCGGACATCAAGCCAGATACAAACCCAGAATCATTACAATCGCTATATTGGATTCCCAGAATATTCATGGGGGTATTAGCTGTATTGGACACATTTCTAATCTACAAAATTGTTCAAATCAGATACGGGGGGATTGCTTCATTTTTATCGGCGTCTCTGTTTGCAGTACTACCATTTACGTGGATTTTCAAGAGAATTTTACTTGATTCAATTGTAGTGCCTCTTGTATTAGGAGCAATTTTACTTGCAATCTATTCTACCAAAACAAAACAGAAAAGAGTTTTGATTATCTTTTCAGGATGCTTGTTAGGATTAGCAGTATTTACAAAGATACCTGCGTTTACAATGATCTTTGTAGTTGCTTGGATCATATACACAGATAGGAAAAAAATTTCAGATATCTTGTTGTTATTGATTCCATTTGCGTTGATTCCATTAATCTGGCCTGTCAATGCAATCATACTTGATCAGTTTGATCTTTGGCAAAAAGGTGTATTGTGGCAAGCACATAGAACCAATAGCGTATTAGACATATTTGGATTCTTGGCAGTCATTGATCCAATGATGTTCGTGTTGGGATTATCTGGAATAATTATTGCGGCATTGCGCAAAGACAAATTTCTTTTGTTATGGTTTATTCCGTTTATTGTGTTTCTTAGCGTTGTGGGATACAAACAATACTTTCACTGGATGATTGTAGTTCCAGCTATGTGTATTGCAGCTGGCATATTACTAGAATCCATCCGCAAGTGGAACATAATTAAAAAAACAACATATGCTTGGATAATATCTGCAGTGTTGATTTTTGGTTTTGTAAGTACGACTCTTTTGATCATAAATGACGTATCAATTAATCAATTTCAGGCATTATCATATGTTTTAGAAAATTATGATGATAGAGTTACGATTCTTACAAGTCCAGTGTATTCTTGGATACTATATGAGGTATTTGAACGAGAAAACACTCCAAAAGACTATTCGTTTATTTTGTTTTATCCACCTGATACTGAAAAAACAGTCATAATGGTAGATGAGCATTATCGTATTGATCTTGCACGTGGCCCTCAACTGCAAAACGCCATAGACAGATCTACCATAGTGAAAACTTTTGATGGAATAATTACAAAGTTTAATTCTAAAATTTACCCATATACAAACATGCAAGCTAATGGAGAGGCAACTCAGATCCAGATTCGTGAGGGTATGCGGGTAAGATAGTCAAATTTTACAATTTAAAAATTTATTATGAGATAAATATTCTGGATTCGTGGGACAAGAAAAATGAATGCAGAAGTATCAATCATAATTCCTACATATAACGAGTCTGAAAACATCAAAGGAATACTGCATTCAATCAAAGAACATATGCCAAAAAACACCATAGTTGAAGCAATAGTAGTTGATGATAATTCGCCGGATGGTACTGGCAAAATTGCCGAAGATTACTTTGAATCACTTAAAGAAAAAACAAGATATACGGTTAATGTCATTAATAGAAAAACACGAGAGGGTCTAAGCTCTGCGATATTAAATGGAGTACAACAAGCAAAAGGCAAAATAGTTGTTGTGATGGATAGTGATTTTTCTCATCCACCACATCTAATACCAAAACTTGTTGACGTTTTAAGACAATCAAAAACAGACATTGTTGTTGCGTCACGATATCTTAATGGAGGTTCAATACAAGGTTGGTCAATAAAACGAAAAGTAATCAGCAAGATTGCAACAATTATTGCAAAGAGAGGTCTTGGCATAAAGGAATCAGATCCAATGTCAGGATTTTTTGCTTTTAACAAGGAAATAATTAAAGGAATTAACTTTGATGCAATCGGCTATAAGATTCTCTTAGAGATGATTGTAAAAGTGAAAGGTGTATCAATAAAGGAAATTCCATATACATTTTCAGACAGAACAAATGGAAAAAGTAAGCTTGGAACAAAAACAATTTTAGAATATATTCATGCTGTGGGAAAACTTTACAGATACGGAAAGAAAGAACAGAGAAATGAGACAAGACCATCAGTCAAATTTGCATCAAAGGCAGCAAGATTCTTTTCAGTTGGAGCAATTGGACTTGGAGTCAATTATCTCACATCTATGTTGTTTACAGCCAGTTTGGACATGTGGTATCTACATGCAACAATACTAGGCATAATGTCTTCAATTACAAGTAATTTCTTTTTGAATAAATATTGGACATTTGAGGACAGAGATTTTACTGCAAAAAGAACTATTATCCAGTATGGCAAGTTTGCAGGGTTTAGCTCTATCGGAGCACTAGTCCAGCTTGGAATGGTGTATTATTTAGTGGATGAATTTAGTATGTCATATCCAATTGCACTAGTTTTAGCAGTTGCAACTGCAGCATTTAGCAATTTCATTTTAAATAAAAAGTGGACATTTAAAGAAAAAATTTGGAGTTAGACATTTTCAAAAAATCAATTCAGATATTAGAAATTAGAGAAGCTTTGAATAGCAATAAAACTCACAATAAACATGGTATTGGGCGTAATTATTACAGGTGTGATTGTCGTCATCATTATTGTGATTATAATAAAAATAATTCGAGTTCCAAACAAGATAAATCATTTTGAAAAGACAAATTGTATAACATGTGGACGCAAGACAAATTCGTTAATTTGCCCGTTTTGTAAAAAGAATTCAAAATTTTTAAGATAATTTGAGATTAAAATGCGCCCATTAATGCCAATCCCATAACAATTAACACAATACCGCCAAGGATTATCATCAATCCATTTCTAGTCATAATATCTCTTAATCAAACCACTATATGAAATTCCTTTTTAAGAACAGAACGAGAGTTGATGGAGAATCAAGAAGAACATCGTATGCTTAAAGTCTATTTTTAGTGATTATCGCATAATTCAAAAAAGAAGACTATGGTGGAACCATAGGTCTAACAAGATTTCCAGAACCAGATTCTGTTAAAACATGATATTCCCAAGTACCCCATATTGCCCAGTCAGGATTTCCTCGATATCGAGGATCTGTTTCATGAATAATTAGATAGTTGTAGTGGCCATTGTCATCATACCCCTGACAGTTGATATGATTTTGAATCCAACCCGAATCCATATAAGGATCATTTTCAAAGTTTCCTCTGTAATTTACCACATAGTCACAAACTGTCAATGTTGCATAATCTAATTCATCGACTCCCTCAACAGATCCCTGAATTCGTCCATCACCTAAATCCCAATACCAATCACCATTTGCATCATATGCGTATAGAGAAGTATAGTGACCATTTACGGTAACACCTACGTCAGGTATTCCATTGTTGTCTTTATCATTTTTGGATTGTTTTTCATGTCCTGGTACAACTGTTCCAGCATCAGCAGACATTAGAAATCCAATACTACCTAGCATCAGTACGGCTAGAAAAACTGCCATTGTTTTAGTCATTAATCATATGAAAAGATGAAATTAATTAAAGATGATCTTGTATTTTAAAAAAGATACATGACTCGTTTATCTACTGTAATGAATAATGTGCATCACAGAACAGTGCCATCCCGTTTGACAGAGTTTTGGCAGTAATACGATATCCATCTTGCAATCCTTTGCCACAAATATAACACTCTACTTCAGAGACACTAGAGTTTACTTCAGATGTTTTTTTGAAGTATAAATCATGCATCAGCGTTGATTTTATTCCCCGCATGGTCATTGGTCATACGATCAATTATCATATAAAGGTACCGTACCATACCGTAATAGGCATATTTCCAGAAAACTGCCAACCTAAGAGAAAAAACGTGTTAAAACAAACATCTTATCAATTTAAATAATAAACGAGTAAAATTTTGTCTATGGGTGGACATCTTTGGAAATCTTCAACCGAAAGTAATACCACTAGAGTTATCTGAAAATCAATTTCAAATATACAATAAAATTTCTAGAAATTATTCACATTCATTTCTCTTTGAATCACTTACAGGTCCAGAAATATTAGCTGAAACATCAGTCATGGGTTTTGATCCTAAAACAATTCTTAAAGGATATTCAGACAAGGTAGAAATCATAACAGAGGGTAAAACTCAGACCATTCAAACAAATGATCCGTTCAAAGAATTAAAAAAAATACTAGAAAAGTCAAAAGACCAAAGTTATAGATATTTGGGTGGTGCTGTCGGCGTTGTAAACTATGATGCAATAAGACTGGTAGAAGACATTCCAGACACACATGGTTCACCACAGCCATTAATGGAATTTGGAATTTACGACGACGGAATATTGTATGATAACCTGCACAAGAAACTATTTTATTTTTACAACAATCAAAATAGATTTGAACAATTCAAGATGAGTGTTGATTCATTTGGAGATTTTAAAGCGACTGAAGTAGTACCTAATATGAATAAAGAAAAATTCTCAAGTATAGTAAACAAGGCCAAACAGTACATTCATGATGGAGATATCTTTCAAGTAGTGTTATCTAGAAAGTTTGCATTTGATAACGAAGGAGACAATTTAACATTATACAAAACACTACGAAGACTCAATCCATCACCTTACATGTATCATCTAAAACAAGACACCAAGACTATTATTGGTGCATCACCTGAGATGTTGGTAAGAATCACAAATGATAAAGTAGAGACGTTTCCAATTGCAGGAACTAGAAAAATCACAGATGATGAGGTAAAAAACAAACAGTTGGCAGAAGAACTACTCCACGACGAAAAAGAATTGGCAGAGCATACCATGCTAGTTGATTTGGGAAGAAATGATATAGGTAGAGTTTGCAAGTATGGAACCGTACATACTGAAGAACTAATGGAAATCAAGAGATTCAGCCACGTACAGCATATAGTAACACACGTTGTGGGTAATTTGGCGCCTGAAAATGACATGTTTGATGCGTTTAAGGCAGTATTTCCAGCAGGCACGGTATCAGGCGCTCCAAAAGTTAGAGCAATGGAGATAATTGAAGAGTTAGAGTCAGAAGCAAGAGGACCTTATGCAGGAGCAGTTGGATATTTTTCATTTAATGGATGCTGCGATTTTGCAATTGCAATTAGAAGTATTTTCATTGATGGGGACAAAGGATTTGTACAATCAGGAGCAGGTATTGTCTCAGATTCTATTGTAGAAAATGAATTCAATGAAACTGAACACAAAGCTGGCGCAATGCTTCAAGCACTAAAGGAGGCATCAAAATGAAATTCCTAATTATCGATAATTATGATTCGTTTGTGTATAATATTGCACAGTACTTGGGGGAGCTAGGAGTAGATTGCGATGTCATAAGAAATGACAAGATAACACTAGAACAGATAAAACAGAATAATTATGATGCAATCATCATATCGCCAGGTCCGGGGACTCCTGCAGATAGAAAGTATTTTGGAATATGCAGTGACGTGATTAAAGATTTAGGACCTACCACTCCGATACTAGGAGTATGTCTTGGACATCAAGGAATAATTCAAGCATTTGGTGG
>DASSYQ010000115.1:0-4502 GCA_035703205.1 Nitrosarchaeum sp. | reverse complement strand
ATATAGCCGGAATCATAGTTAGCCCAAACCGGTGAAAGTTGTGGAGAGCCATCTTTCATAATGGTTGCTATAAAAACAATATTTTTTTCTTGAAATAACTTTATTGCTTTTTCTTCCAATATTCAACACGCCTGTGGATATTCATTGCTCAAAGATGTTTTTGGTAATTTGAAGTGATTTGTTTTCATGTCGTTGAAAAACTAATCAGATTTGATTATCTCATGCTTTTTGCCAGAATTCTCCATAATGTTGGTCATGGCACGATTCATGATTTCCATTACCAGGTATTGAGAATAATCCTCAGAGTTTTCTCCCTTGACTTTTTTTGATTTTGTTGTTTTTGGTGTAATGTTTCTTAGGATTTTTTCTATTTTTACAGATGTACTGTTGATAACTTTGGAGTATTTTGAATCAAAATCTTCAGGTGCAGCATAACCCAGTAATTTTGTAGATGTGCTATAAAATTTAGTTATAGCGCCACGCGATTCTTCTATTTTAGCGATTTCAATCAGGCCGGATTCTTTTAGGATATCAAGGTGATGTCTTACGGTTGTCAGGGCTTTTTTGTATCCTGTTTTTTTTAGCTCGTTTGAAATTTGGTCTGCAGACAAAGCTCTATGGTATAACAGTTCAATAATTTTTGCTCGTGCAGGGTCTTCGATTGCACGTGCGTGTTTAACACTGGTTGTAAGGATACGATTTACTTTGATTTCTTTTTCTAATAATGTAGACATGCTGATAATTGCTTTAATTGTGATCTAAAAGATCCTTATATCATATTTTTTTGTCTAATCGCATCAATTTTTTTTTGCTATAACAATATTCTGACCCATATCAGAAAACGCATACCATTATCAAATAAATCATAGTAGTTGCATAATTATCATTAGCACTATTATAATTATGATATCGCTATCATAATCATCATACAAGTATGAGAATTATGATAACACTACTAGATATCATAAAAGAGCAACAAAAATAGCAAATATGAAAAAGAGTATCAGTTCCGACATACAAATACAGCAATAAGATAGATTTGAAATACAGCCAAAAATAAAATTCGAGTTAAACGTTATCTTTTGATTAACATTTAGTCATGATCAAGGATTAAATCATCTATAGATGATGTCCTGTCAATTTTTCATATGCGGTGACATATCGATTCGTCATTTTCTGAATTATGTCCAGAGGAATCGCAGGTGCTACTGGGTCTTTTCCTGCATCACGTGCATCGTCGAATTGTTTTTGATATCCATGTTCAGTTAGCCAATCACGTAAAATTTGTTTATCAAATGCCTCTTGAGTTTTACCAACTTGATAGGAATCTTTTGGCCACAATCGATACTCATCAGGACCTATAGAATCGCCCAAGGTAATTTTTCCATCTAAAATTCCAAACTCAAGTTTCAAATCAGCTAAAATGAATCCCGCTTTATCTGCAATATCGGACATTCTCTTGTAGATATCAATAGATGTTTTTTCCAACCACATGTATTGCTCTTCTGTAACTAATTTCATCTCAAGTGCCTTTGCTTTATCAATTGGGATATCATGCTCAGATTTTGTCGTAGGATCAAAAATTGGCTGAGAAAGCTTTGCAGCCAGTGTTGCATCGGAGCCATCTGGGATTTTTACTTCTCCTTTTTTCCATCTGTTTACCAAACTGCCATAAAAATAGCCACGAACAACGCACTCTATTGGCAGCATATTCATTTTTTTTACCACTATTTCAGTATCAGACTGCCTTTTTACAAAATGGTTAGAAACAGGCAGTTGATCAAACCAGAACTCGGCAAATTTGCACAAGACTTCTCCTTTTTTAGGTATGTTTTCTTTGAATTTTACATCAAATGCAGATACCCTATCAGAGAATTTGAAAAGCAATGTATTGTCATCAAGAGAGTAAAGATCCTTTACTTTTCCAGAAGCAATAAACTTCAAACAATAAGCATAATTTTCAATATGATTTAACTGCTCTGAAAAATCTACGAGCCCATCATTCCGACCATCTTGGGCAATTCACGATACGCCTTACTAACAAAGATATCATTATCAGCAGTTACCATAACAAATTCCATCTTATTATCAGGTGGCGGAGACAGAATAATTTTT
The DNA here is from genome assembly GCA_035703205.1 of Nitrosarchaeum sp. Classification (GTDB taxonomy): domain Archaea; phylum Thermoproteota; class Nitrososphaeria; order Nitrososphaerales; family Nitrosopumilaceae; genus Nitrosarchaeum. Next base: position 2,387 of record DASSYQ010000115.1, on the reverse strand, counting down.
TCGCCAGGCTTTAATGACTTTAGATCCAATGTGTCCCCCTCTCCGAAATTTACATGAATGTTAGTAATTTGTTGAGAACCAGTATTTTGAAGTGTTATTCTTCCAGTAACAAAAAGATTTTGCTTATCAACGATAGGATCCACAAAAAGATCATATTCCTGCGTAGATACGGATAGCTTCAAAATATCCAACCCAAAAATCAGAGCCATCATGCCAATAATCCCTATACCCATAGCAATTAGAATGGAATATTGTTTCACTATGACTGGGTATTTTTTCTAATAATTAAAATTATTTTACGTCAACGCCATTCCAAAATGCAACCATTCCTTTGATTTTTTTGGCAGCATCATTTGGCTCTGCATAATACCATGCACAGTCTTTGTTAGTTTTACCATTTACTGTTACAGAGTAATAGTTTGCCATTCCTTTCCATCCACAGAACGTAGTCAAATCTGTTTTTTGAAAGTATTCTGTTTTTATCGAGTCAATTGGAAAGTAGTGATTTCCTTCAACAATAACAGTATCATCGCTTTCTGCAATTACTGTGTCATTCCATATTGCTTTCATATTTTTACTTCCCAAAAAACAATAAAAACCAGATTATTTTTTGTTCTGTTCTGGGATTACGGACAGAGTGGTAGTAGAAAGAACATGTCTTATTTTTCGAATTTGTTTTGTGATTGCATCTTCTATTTCTTTTGAGGTATTTGCCTCAACTTTTACAAAAATATCATAAACGCCAAATGTTCCCTTGGCTTCTTTTACAGCATCAATCTTCAAAAGATCACTCATCACTTCCATTTCATGAGCCATTTCACTTTTAACTAAAACATATGCAGTTTCCATCTTATTCACCTTTCATCTCTATACGGGTTTTAAACTCTGGGGTAATTCCCAAGGAATCATAATTTCCAGACGAACAAGTAAAACACATTGAATCTTTTGGAATTCCAACGGCCGCAGCAAGATTTTCAGCATCATTATACCCCAAAAAGTCAGCTCCGATGCTCTTTCTGACCATTTCGGTCAATTCCTCGTCAGTCATAGTCTGTCCGTTTGAAAATGTTGCAAGTTCTTCTTGGGATGGAAAATCAATTCCAGCATAGCATGGGAATTTAATTGGGGGGTATGTTATCACCATGCTGATTTTTTTTGCGCCTGCCCTTCGTAGTGCTTGAATAATTGCCTTTGAGCTAGTACCACGAACTAAACTATCATCAATTACAACGACATGTTTGTTTTCAATTATTTCTCTAATAGGAATAATCCAACGGTTGATTTCAATTCTGTCACTCTGGTGTGGTTCAATAAAACTACGCAGTGGCCCTTTCTTACTATATCTGTCTTTGAGCAATCCCTCATCAAATGTAAGACCTAATTCTTGTGCATATCCTAATGCTGCAGGCCTTGCAGAATCAGGAACAGGTATTACAAGATCTGCGTCTTTTATTGGGAATTTTTTTGCCAAGAATTGGCCGATTCTTTTTCTTGAGATGTAGATGTTAGCGCCTTCCATGTTACTAGACGGATGTGCAAAATAAGTAAATTCAAAAGAACAATGGGCACGTGATGTATCCTCAGAGAATCTTTCAGTCTCCAATCCGTTTTTGCTAAGTTTGATCAGTTCTCCTGGTTTGACATCCCTTTGAAGTTTGGCACCTACTGCAGAAACAGCAGACGATTCAGATGCAACGATGTATGTGTCATCAGAGACCTTGTAACCTAAAACCATAGGTCTGAATCCCTTAGGATCTCTTGCAGCATACACGGAATTATCATCAGAGATAAATGTAAAACAGTACGAGCCGACCATTTCGTTTTTCAAGATTGCTAATGCTTTTCCCATTTGACCGTTTTCAGAAATTAATGACACCAGTCTTTGTGCAGCAACTAATGTATCGCTTGCATTTTGAGGGGTAAAGGAACATCCTCCAACTAAATTAGATAGTTCCTGAACATTTGCGATTGTTCCATTATGAGCGATGCAAAGATCTTTGACTTTTAGCGGCTGAGCATTTTCAAGTGTGCTTCTTCCCATAGTAGAATATCTGACATGTCCAATTACTGCCGGAGAAGAATAATCTTCGGAAATTTTCTTAAATTCGGATGAAGCCCCTGATACAAGACCTAATCTTTTTAGAGGTTCTTTGTTTGGAATTGCAATTCCCCAAGCTTCTTGTCCTCTATGTTGTAATGCCCTAAGTGCATCAATTGCCATGGGAACTACATTAGTTCCACTAAGGCTGAAAATTCCAACGACACCACAATTTTCTTTAACCATGCACTACCAACTCCCTTAACGAATTAGACCACGTTTTTTGAGCTTTATCAACTCTTAGATCTATGATGTGTTTGTTTTCTTTGTTAAATCGAATGTTCTCACC
>DASSYQ010000108.1:0-21574 GCA_035703205.1 Nitrosarchaeum sp. | reverse complement strand
TTCTTTTACAATAAAATTCTAGGCATGAATTAAGAATAAAACATCCCTTAAGGTTAAATATAATTTTTGTAAGTATGGTTAGAGATAATGCCTTACGAAGAAGTTTATTTTCAGAGACTAAAAGAAGATGGTCTAGAAGAGTTTGAGGAATCACATTCCTAAAAATAGATTTGGTATGTTCTTGCTCTTCTAATCTTTTAGATTTTTGTCGCCGCCAGGACCCACCATGTCTTCTGGTTTGACGTCATTATCCCACTTGCCTTTTACACCTTTAATTAAGGAAATAATTCCTCCTACAATCAATACCAGAACAACTACAAAAAATAACGTCTGTTCAAAAATCTTAGATGAGCAGTTGATTTCGACTGGCTCTTTGTTCTCGTAATATTGGTAACATTTGTCAAATTCACTAGCTTCTATACTTGCAATTTGATAATTATTTCCAAATACTCCTAAAATCAAAAAACCTGAAAAAATAATCACAATTCCGATAATAATGTAACGCATATCGCTCATGATGTTGTTTTTATGGTATATCCTATTTACACTTTAATTTACTGGTTTTCTAGTGCTATTTTCTAGTGATCTTTTTAGATTGTTTAGGGATGTCTCATAAAATGTTCCGATAAATGCTACAAACTCTCTGAATTGCTCTCTTGACATTTTTTTACTATTAAAATATGATTGCCATGTTAATTGAGTTGTTTTCATATTTTTTGATTTAATTGAAATTGTTGCAACGTATGCTCTTAGTGGTAATCCATCAGTTGCAATATACGTAAAGTATTCCCCTTCTTTCCATGCCACTACATGTTCTTCAATAGTATTGTCATCTGTAAATGTAATCTTTCGTATTGCACCTACATTTCTTCTTTTTTTAGAAAGATATGTGGTTTTTTTGACATCTAATACCCATGACATATCTGTAATGTTGCTTATTTTATGCCACACTTTTTCTTTTGACGCTTTAATTGTGATGGTTTTCTTTACCGAGTCGGTATGAAATGATTTTTTCATATTTTTTGTCATGATTGGCTGATCTTTGAGTGTGCTTTAAATTTTATTTCTCTAACACATTTAATCCCCAACTGTTCAATTATAACAAATGGTCTTTGGATGGGGTAAAAAGAAAGAAGAAAAAAAATCCGAAGAAATTACCTCTCAAAAACAGATTGAATTATCTGACGTATCTAAAATCATACAACAAATACTTGAATTGAAAACATCTCAAATTTTATCTGATATAAAATCACTCAGAAACAACACTGAACCACTAATTAAAGAACTCATTATGATTGGAGATGCTCTTGAACATGATGATCTTCAAGTTGACGAAATAGATAAACATCTTAGAATAATTGTAGTTAGGGGAAAACAACAGGTAATTGACATGATAAAAAAAGACGCTATACATCTACCTGATATTGCTTCTTATGATGATGCTGAAAATCTAAGTGTTATTTTGAATCAAATGTTGAAAAAAATTGGTGATGTTCTTGGACGTCAAACAAGGGTTATACATATTTTTGCCAAAAAATACGCCGAAAAACTAAAAGAAATCCTGATACAGATGAACTCAAATCACGTTGAAATTCAGCAACTGTTAAAAAATCACGAAGATGCAAAATCAACATCTGCTGGAATTTCAGAATTGTTAAAAGAAATCAATACATTGGAAAATACTTTTGCCAAGAAAAAACAACGTATTGCTGAAATTCATGTAATTGAAGATTCTCTTGATAAAAAAATTCTCTCTTTTGAGAATTCAATTAAACAAATCAAATCTTCTGATGAATATAAAAAATTCTTAGATTTAAAACAAATTCTAGATGAATTCGCTGTTAAGAAACATCAAATAAAAAATGAAATTGACTCACAATTTACAAAAATTTCAAGACCTCTTAGCAGATACGAATACGTTTCATCATTGGATAAAGAACAAAAAAACCTATTGGCTAAATTAATTGAGGACCCATTTGATGTATTAATTTCAAAGAACAAAGATTCAATCATACTGATTTTAGAAAATGTGCGAAAAGGGATCTCTTCTGGATCTATATCTGTCAAAGATCTTGAAAAATCATTCTCTCAGATAACTGAAATTGAAGAATCTTTGGATGGATTTATCAAACAAGTAACTGATTTTCTAGAAAAAAGACAAAACATTCAAAATCAAATGATTGCACTTGAACCTGCTGAATTATCTATTCTTACAAGAGATCTGAAAAATACTCTTTCTGATAAGGAAGACTGTAAATTAAAAATAACAACCCTTCAAGATGAAATCAATAACATAATACTTACTATTCCAAAATTGATCTCTGATATAGAAGTCAAGCTAAGAACATTCTCTAATACCTTTTACACTATCACTCATCCTAAATTTAATTAGCATTAAGCTGGAACAACTTGTATGTTATTTAAAAAGAAAAAACTTGAAAGACAGGTTTCTTTACAAAAAAAAGTTCTGGATAGTATTTTATCCTATTGTAAAATGAAGCATCCGAATGAAAGTATTCTCATCTTAAAAGGTAAATCAAAACAAGGACATATTTTGATTGACGGGTTAGTCATCCCACCTTTTAATTATTCTGGACCTACATTTGCAGGATTCCCTCACTCTTTTTTGCCTTTTGATATTAGTTATGTTGGAATCGTTCATTCTCATCCGAGTGGAACGGCTGATCCATCTGTGACTGACCTTCATAATTTTTTTGGATTGGTATCGTTAATTGTTCAATCTCCTTATGATGATGATGATATCTTTGCTTGGGATAGTAACGGAAATTCAATAACGCTTACAATTATTCAATAAAAAATCTGCAAAACTATTAACAAAAAAATGAAAAATACTGACAAAACTTTATAAGTATTTTGAGTGTACTTTCATTGAATTGTTTAATTATAAGACATATCTGATCTTCTTATTTGGTTCATTGGCTATTAGTATTGGATTGCAGATGATTTTGCCATTTCCATATGGTCTTGGTGCTGCTTTAGCTATTTTCATCGCATTTCCAATGTTGTTGAGAAAACGATACATGAGTCGCATGAAAGGATATGGAGATTCTGGAAGCGGTGGCGGATTCTTTGGAATGAATTCTGGCGGCACTGGAGTACGTTATGTATGCCTAGTATGCAGTAACAAACACAAAGGTGGTACATGTCCTAGATGCGGTTCTAAAATGCAACGAGCTGATTTTTAGAATCTAAAAATGTCTTTGGATGAAATTAGAAAAAAAGTAATGTTTCATAATTCCATTGATGTTTGGATTGCTGCTTGTTCAGAGAAAGATATGGACTGGTCAAATACAGAAAATTATAAAAAATTTATTTCTTATTTGCTAAAAAATAATCTTAATTTGAAAGCTTTTTCTCTATGTGCTCACGAAGCCGGTGCAACTGAGCAAGAAAAAACAAAATTTGCTGACGCTCTTTCAGAATCTAAGGATCCAAATGCTGCAACATACACAATAAAACTAAACGATACAACATTGGATATCATTCGAAAATTTACTTTGCAACATTAATTATCTTTTGAGTTTTGGATTTACAATTGCATCTAATGAATTACCTATAAAGACAAAAGCAAGTCCTGTTATGGCAATCATGATTCCTGGCGGCATTATCCACCACCATAATCCTCTGGCGGCAGCACCATACACATTAGCGTCATGTAGAATCTGTCCCCATGTTGGAAACGATGGATCTCCCAATCCTAAGAAACTTAGTCCTGCTTCTGTAGTGATTGCAGCTGGTACTGATATGGCTATACTTGCAAAAGCATATGGAAGTAATTGAGGTAAAATATGCCTAAGTACAATCTTTGAATCTTTTTGACCCATCATGTTGGCTGCCTCCACATACCCCCTAGTTTTGATTTGCAATGACATACTTCTTGCAACTTTTGCAACTCCCACCCAACCAAACACCGTCAAAAATCCAACCATTACAAAAATACTATTGCTAATTGTAACTGAGAGAATAATCAAAAATGGCAGTGCAGGAAGTGCATAGATTACATCATTGAATCTCATCATAATTTCATCTGTTTTTTTGCCTTTGTATCCTGCATATACTCCATATATCAAACCCATTGTAACCGATGCTATTGCCACAATCAATCCTATGAAAAGTGCCAGTGGTGTTCCCCAGAGTAAACCAATTGCTAGATCTCTTCTCAACTCGTCTGTCCCCATAATTCCAAAAGCCTTGCCTCCTATGATTAGTTTTGATTCTGGAATTTGATTTTCTGAATTATCTCCATACATCTTGATCAAAAAAACATAATTCCCTTTTAATGGCTCATGACTTTCTGTTTTGGAAAAAATAATGTCTTCTGCAGATAAATTATTTAAAGAAAATAAGAATTTATTTGATTGTAAATTCAAGTTTCTTTTAATTGCATCATCCGTAGAAAATATTCTTTCACTATGAACCAACTTTGAATATGAATATGGCAATGACGTTGATAATAATTTTAATTGTATTCCGTCTGGACGTATGACTTCAATTTGTAATAACGGTGTTCCTGAGTATGCAGCAGAAAATTCATAGATAAAATCATTGGGAAAATCATCATAGTCAAAATTTACGCCAAATTGATGGGATGTGATTGATATGTCACTCACTATGTCATTGCTGATATTTGGAGTGTTCAAAATTTTATGTTCTGGGATTTTTTCACTCAAAAACAGATTAACCCATACTGGTATTGCTACCTTTGGATATGAAATCCAACTTTCTGGATTATTCCATTCTTTAAAAGTGTCCATCGGAATTACAACAATTACAATAATTGACGTTACGATTAAAATTGATAAAATACTAATCCCTGTAACGCCTATCTTGCTTTTGAAAAATTCCGCTTTGATTTCTTGAGGTGTGATGCTACTCATTATCCTGTTCTCACTCTTGGATCAAAATATCCATACAACAAATCTGCAACAAATATGCTAACAAGAAAAAACACCGTCAAAACGTATGTGGCCCCAATAATCACAGGAAGATCCATGACTGTGATTGCCTCAAAATACAGTCTTCCCATTCCTGGCCAATCAAACACCGCTTCTGTAATTATTGCTCCTCCTAGTGAGCCAGAAAGACTCAGCGCTAGAATCGTGACTATTGGTGGGGCTGCATTTTTTAGAGCATGTGTGTATATTATTTTTTTTTGATTAATCCCCATTGTCTTTTTTGCAATTATGAAATCTTCTTGCATAATCCCCACAATGAAATTTCTAACTAAATATGCCCATGATCCAAAACCTATGATTACAATTGTAATTAATGGTAATGTCATATGGTATAGTAATGATCCGATGTAATTTGGATCTGATGATGGAATCAATGGTGTTGCTCTTGCAGGAAAAATCTGATACACAAATGAAAATAAGAATATCATCAACATTCCTATCCACCAAACAGGAAAACTAGAACTTACTATTGCAAAACTTGATGTTATTCTGTCTATTATTGATCCAACTTTACTTCCTGATAGTGCTCCCAGAAAAATACCTATTATAGAAATTATGATTGTTGCAGTTGTAAAAAGTAGTATGGTTCTTGGTAATTTTTCTAAAATGATTTCTTTGACGTCTGATGATCCTGAATCACTAGTAAGAAATGTTGCATGACCAAAATCTAATAATAATATTTTATACATTGTTAAGCCGATTCTTTGTGGAGAATACCACGGTTCATCTAATCCCAACGTCTTTATTCTCTGATCAATTTGTGTTTGAATAAATGATTCAAATTCATTTACTGATGAAAAACTTGCTGCAATTGTAGGGTTTTCTGTAATTTCAGATCTTACTTGAAAAACAATTCCTTGTTTTAAGATGTTGTCCATATTTGATCCTACTAATGCAATTGTAATGAGTAAAGTGATCATCAAAACTCCAAACATTGTAATCAAACGTGTAGCAACATATCGCTTCAAAGTCAATAAACAGAAATGGTAAACTCAGTTTATAATAATTGCAGTTTGGATGTTTTTTGATATTCTGAAATAATTCTTGGTATGTGGCAAAATACATGCATTATTTGTGCTCAACTGACATGCTTTTGCAATGCACTTACACTCGTCAACGATTTGAGTGTATATAAAATAAAATCCTCTCTACAAAATCTAATTTACTATGTTTTTCTATAATGGGTATGCCAAAAAACACTTCTTTTGACCCTGACAGGCTTGTATTAACAAAAAATGAAATTCTTGAATTCTGTGACAAGGTACTAGAAAAATGGAACAAACATCCGACCAAAAATGCTAATAATATTTTAGCTATGACTGCTGTCAAGGCAAGTATTGTCTGGACTGACGAAGATTCTCTAAAAGCAATTTGGAGTGAAATTATTAGATGGGTTTTTGATTTACTTTATGAAAATGCTCTATCTCAGGGCAAAAACGATGTAGAATGGTCTAATGTCATGAAAAAATTAAAGAATAAAAAATAACTGTGTGATGATTATACTATGAGTGCAAGTACTATTCGAAAAGCCAAAAAATTAGTTGAAAGTGGCGGAGTTGTCAAAGTAGACGATGATCTATATCAAATAAAGTCCTCATCTAATCCTGAAAAATCTTATTTTGTGACATCCGATTCATGTGAATGTCCTGGATTCAAAAATTTTTATAAATTTCATCATGGCAAGGGATTAAAAGCAAATTGCTCTCATTTGGAAGCAATAAGGATATTCAAAAAAGAATCATAATTTTCACTCTGATGTTTTATGGTCCATTTTTTATCATTGACAGTTGCGTCGCTGGCCAATAATTATGTGATTTCTAATATTTTGTTCTAACAATTATTTATTTTTACAAAATAGAAAATTTTCTGTCATATGCAGCAAATTGATTTTTTGAAATCTTCTGAATCTCTTTCAAAATTACATTCCTTGCATACTTGCCAGCTTCTTTTTTTCAGTATCGTAAAAGATGTTTCATAACTTACAGAATACATCTTTCCTCCACAGGAAGGACATGGTAATGGTATGTTGATTTTCATTGATTTGTATGATGATTTTTTGATTATAAGACACGCGTAGAACTGATAAATCGTTCATAAAATTTGTGTTTTAAAATCTAATTTTGATGTATAATCTTTTTCATGAATTTTCTATGTTTTATTATGTTATTTTTTTAATGATCTTTTTGCTTGATGTTTCTCTTGATAAAACAAGTACATTTCCTCAAAAATGTATAAATATTATGTTCTTAGCCGTTATGACGTGTATGTGCATATTTTAACCGTCTTGATTATGTCTCTGACCCTCTCTTTGTCCCTATCTGGTGTATCCCATGCTGAATCCGAAATTACTTGTATCAATTGTGTTCAAATCCCTTCTTATGAAATTGATCTTTACAAAGAAATGTTTCCATTAACTGTCTGGACTGATTCCCAAGTTTATGATCATTATTCAACTATTCATGTTAATGGATACCTGAAACCAGAAAACACAGTTGCTCCGATACTAGCTGTCGTGACAAATCCGATAGGAAATATTGTTACCATCCAACAGATATCTCCTGACGCCAATGGTGATTTCTCTTTTGAATTAAACACTGAGAGTCCACTTTGGACACAAAATGGGGATTATATTCTAAAAGTTCAAAGTGGTGCTGAGACTAGACAATTCAAAACAAAATTTACTCTTGTTTCATCACTTGCTGGCAGTGTTGACAGCTGTACATCTGAAAAAATTTCTGTACTTGCAAACAATGGACGTATTTACTGCATTCCATTTGAAATCTCGGATGGATTTGTAACTAGTGCTAAAGGAAAATTAAATTCCGATACAAAAACAATTACACTTGATATTAAAGGACAGAACATTAAATCCATCACACTTGATATTCCAAGATATATTTTGGATTCAAAATCTGCCACTGGAACTGATTCTACATTTACTGTCATATCCAATGGTAAAATGGTAGATTATCAAGAGTTAGAAGGCGACTCTGATTCAAGGCAAATTAAACTAAATCATTCTATTAACGGCAAGTCTACATTTGAAATAGTTGGAACTCACATCATACCTGAATTTGGTTCTGTTGCTCTTCTGATTTTAATTGGCTCAATCATATCTATTTTGATTATTAGTAAGTCCTTTTCCAATAGATTTGTCAAGTTCTAAAACCCTATCAAGTTCTTAAACTACCGCATTAAAGCAATTATGAATATATGGATTTAGAAAAATTCCGTAACGATGTTTATGAAGTTACTGATAAACTATCTAAAAATTTAAAGGACACTGATCTTCCAAAACTCAACTACGTACGTCAACAACTAATAGAGATGTACCAAAAAAATCTTGTAAAAATCAATCATTCTGTTTTAGAACTTATATGCGCATCAAATCTAATTGCACGCGGCCATTCAGTAGAGGTAGAAAAAGAAATTTCTGATATTTTGGTATGTGATATCTTTGCAAAGAAAGGTGACGGTAATACCATTATTGAAATTGAAACCGGTTTTACTCCTCCTGATCACGCCATGGATACTATTGATTATTTTACTGCAAGAATTATGAGTAAAATTGCCAGGTATAGTCAATACTGTTCAAAATTTTCATTGGCCACTCCTGTGATAGGGCTTATTCCAATCCCGAAAACTTTTCTTATCCCACCAAATGCTCGAAATGAATCTGACATAAAAAAAATCAAAGATCTATGTGATCGATATTACAAAAATCCGCCTATATCATTTAATGATATTCTAAATGCTCATTTACACTCCATTTATCTGATAAACATCGATAAGGGATTTGCAAAAGAACTTGATCCACAAGGTTATGTGGATCTCACTGAAAAATTACTTCAAAGAAGCGAAGTAGAATACTAGTGTTATATCTAAAATAGAAAAAATACAAATTTATCTTCATTTTACCGTTATTAGATATGATTTGTGCTGCTTGTGAAGCTAGAAAACATTACGAGTGTATTGATTGTGTAAACAACCATGAGACCCATCTCTGTCAATGTGATTGCCATGATGAAAACACAAAACCTCATCCTGTAGATATGCCTCATTAATCTCAAAACATGTTATAATTTACTTGAAATTTTAGTGCCTAAAGCAAAGTATTCTTTCATATTTTAACTATTGTAGAATTTTGAAAGTTAAGCATCTGATCGTAAGAAACATCAAGATTCATAAGGCAAAAAAACATTCTACCCACAAATTATGGCGACATCAATGGAAAACTTTGGTACCTTAGAGTATGTTTTGGACAAATACTCCAAAATCTGGAGTTGGAAGATCACGGGTCAGCGAGCAGTAAGTATGATTTCAAGACTTGTGCCTGAAGCATGGTATGGTGAAAACATCGATGAAGTGATAATTCCTGATAGTATTGAGAGTGTAAAACAGATCAAATTAATCATGGATAGATATCCTCTTGAAATTTTATCTAAATCTGCATGGCAGCGAAAAATTGTAAAAACTTATACTCCAAAACCTGCACTTCCGCCAATAAAATATCATCTGAATCGCGCAAAAGCTGGAGAACAATTTAGAGGAAAATTGCTGAATTTTCAAAAAGAAGGATTAGATTTCTTGTTGAAATCATCTGGCAATGCATTACTTGCAGACGAAATGGGCCTTGGAAAAACTGTACAGACATTATCTTACGTTGCTACTGAAAAACAAACTTTTCCAGTACTGGTTGTTGCACCATTAGTCACATTAAACAATTGGGAGAGAGAAATTTCAAAATTTATGAAGAAAAAAAGTAGAAATGGAAGAATAATTGAATCTGAATCTTCTACATCTACCATTATACGAACTGGAAAATCCAAAGAACTTCCTGTGACTGATTTTTACATAATAAATTATGAATTACTTTACAAACGTCTTTCCGATTTATCAAAACTTAATATTCGAACCATAGTATGTGATGAAGTTCATAACCTGAGATCAAAAACAACCCAAAAATACAAAGCTGTTAAAAAACTGGCGGCATTACCCTCTCTTTCATACCGAATCGGTCTTTCAGGTACCCCAATTTACAACAGAGGGTCTGAGATTTGGCCAATCGTAGATATTCTAAGACCTGGATTGTTAGGTAGTTTTAAAGAATTTTGCGAGTACTTTTGTTATGTTAATGAAAAAGGAAAAGCAATTGTGCTTGAAAATAAAAGAGCGTCGCTCAGAAATGAATTACAAAAACATGTCATGCTTAGACGTAAAAAATCTGACGTTCTTAAAGAATTAAAAGATAAAGTCCGTTACAAAGAGGTAATCGATGCTGACACTGATTATTACTTTGATGAGCTAGGAAAAATATGGACTAAATTAGAAGAAGAGCAAAAAGATGCTGAAACCGCATTTGACAAATCAGCTTCATATCAAAGAGCAATCCAAAGCGAAAGACAAATTGCCGGTGTTGCAAAATTACCCCATGTAATTAATTTTGTTAAAAATATCATGGAGATCGAAGAAAGTGTAGTGGTGTTTTGCCATCATAAAGTTATTCATAAATTACTACATGAGAGTCTTCAGGAATTTTCACCAGTTTCCATTATTGGAGGTCAAACTGACAAAACACGTCAAGAACAAATTGACAAATTCCAAAAAGGAGAATCAAAATTAATGATAGCTGGTCTAAGAGCTGGAAACGTCGGAATTAATCTGACTAGAGCAAAATACGTAATTTTTGCAGAGCTTGATTGGAGTCCTGCAATTCATAGGCAAGCGGAAGATAGGTTGCACCGAATCGGGCAAAAGAATACTGTTTTTGCATATTACCTAATTGGCAATGGTACTCTGGATGATCATGTGGCCAATATTTTGGTGGATAAAAGCTATGAAATTGATTCTATAATGGATGAGACTGCTGATACATATGAAAACAAAGACAAGGCAGAACTAATTCTTGCACAAATTCATGATAAAATAAAATCAAAATAATTACATTTTTAATTTTTCTTTGATTTCATTTAGTTTTTGAATTATGTTCTCTTTGTTAAACTCTGTTCCTTTACTAATTTCTTTGATGATTTGATCAATTAATAATATGCTCTCTATTTTGGGATTATTTTCTTCTAGGTTATCGTTCTGAGATCCGCTCTCTTCTATTTTTTTGAGTTTCACTATTCCATCTGGAAGAATTTCGTACATTTTGACAATTTTGGATTCTACTCTTAGCGGTGACATTAGAACTAATTGATTTTTTCTCAATTTTTCAATCTCTTCATCTATTTCGATTTCTGATTTTTTTAAAGTCACTGAAATTGTTTCTATGTTACATGACTTGATTTCCAAAACACGTAAAATCTTGATCCATGTGGGAATTTGCTCACTCCATAACGTCTGTCTTGCTAAATCTGTTATGGAAAACGAGCCATCTTTGTTCAAATCTATTAGTTTTCTTTCTTTTAATGATGCTAGTGAATCTAGCATTCTTCCAACTCCTAATCTCTTTAATTCTGATTTTTCAATATCTTCTTCATTAAAACTTCCGTTTCCTTTAATTCCTAATTGCAAAATTTCTAAATCAATTGCTCCTAATTTTATCATAATTGATATCTTGTATCAAACGGTTATCATCTTTTCCACCTGAAAAATATATGTGGACATTATCTGATCATGGTATGGTCAAGTATGAGCTACCCAGATTGCCTTATGCGTATGATGAACTTGAGCCCTACATTGATAAACAAACTATGGAAATTCATCACCTAAAACATCATCAAGCATACGTAGATGGATTAAACAAAACATTGGCAAAAATTTCTAGTGAATTTCACCCACAATACATTACTTCTGTTTTATCTGATCTAAATTCTATCCCCGATTCTGCCAGAAGTGAAGTAATTTTTTTTGGTGGTGGATTTGAAAATCATAAATTATTTTGGGAAACCATGACTCCTAAAAATGATGAAATTCCTGAAGGTAAATTAGGTGATTCAATTGATGTATATTTTAATAACTTTGAAAATTTCAAAAAAGAATTCTCAAACAAAGCTCTATCTGTTGAGGGGAGTGGATGGTGTTGGCTTGTATTTAATCAAACTTTTAACAAAATAGAAATTATTACAACATCCAATCAAGACAGTCCGTGGTCTATTCGAAAAATTCCTCTTTTGGGATTGGATGTCTGGGAACATGCATATTATTTGAAATATCAAAATAAGAGAACTGACTATATTGCTGCATGGTGGAACGTAGTAAATTGGGATTATGTTGAAAACAGGTTCTCTGAACTATCTTATTGATGTTTCAAACTAACATTTGTTTATTTTTTTTAAAAAAATATGATAAATGATCAATATTTCTGTAGGCTGACTTATCTTTCATGATTATTATAATACGTTATGAGTTCTTATGATTTGTACCATGTGACAAAACCAGGATTAAAAGATGAAAAAATAATGCAGGCATTGGATATGTTGCTGATCGACAGAAGAAATGAATTCCGAGAATTATCTGAGGTGCTCTTAAGAAACCCAAAATCTGTGGAACATATACCCAATTTTGAGCAATTTATCTTGAATTTTTGTTTGGAGGTAAACGAAGCATTCAAGATGTGGTCTGGGCAAACAGCCTTGTCTGTAAATTCGCCTCAAAAAGCATTAACCATTCTAAGACAACTCTCACGAGATAAAACAACAATGAACCAATTAGCACATCTTTTGAACATTTCCTACACGCTTGCAGACGAGTTCAAAGAAATCTATAGGCGAATAAGCTAACTCTTTCCTATTATTCTTATTTTTTATTTTTAGATTATCTTTTTTTGTAGATGTTGATGTCTGTATTTCTGGATATAATTACCGTTAATCTTAAGTCTGTGGAACGATAATCCCACTTAATGAAAGATGACTTGGCGACTTGTGAGAATTTCAATGAGCAGGTTTATGCTGTCTTTCATTTTTTGTTTTTTTAACATTTTGTCTACGTGTTGGTCTACACTATTACTGTGATTTCTGGTGTTGACATGCCTCCATATCCTGGATCAATCCTTTGTTTTGGATTTAATGTGGTATTGTGGTGACATGCTTTGTTACACACTGGACAAAATTTTCTATCTAGGACAATACATTGGCAAATGTGATTTTTGATATACGCTTGTGCTGCTTGATTCCACTCTCCTGTCCCATTACAATATACACAAATGTTTGAAGAAATAGAGCCAACTCCCTTGCAAAAATCACAAATGTCTTCTTCCATGTTTATCTCTAATGTACTGTCTTTATTTTTGAATAATATAATTGAAGAGTTTGTTGATGTGGGAGCGATTTAAGCCCAATCGTTTTTAACTGTTAAAGTCCATATTTTTGCATGGACTTCATGCTTGAAGAAGAACTTATGGACTTGATGACATTTTGCTTACAAAATCCAGAATCACTGGAAGTGGCAGAAAAGAAGAAGAGAATAGCAGAAATTGGGCAAGAACTTTTTTTGGACGGCGGGGTTGACGCTCTTGAGAATTTCTTCTTTGCATTAAAAAATAGAATTATTCAAGAAATAGAAAAAGATCCATCCTCATTGCGTTCGCTATGGAATGGACTAACTCCCGAATGGCGCTACTAGTATTTCTCGTTGAGCTTTTCTAGCCTCTGCCAATTCTAAAAATAGCTGTACTGCATTTTGGGCAGGTGCCTTTTAGAGCTGGTTTGCCATTTTTCATGGTGTATGGTTTTGCGCCTTCGATGTCTCTTTTATCTCGGCACTTTACACAATATCCTATTGTCATATTGATATTAGGCACGTAGTTCTATTAGCGAGATCTTGTTAAACTTTTTTTACTATGAGGCAAACCTGTGATCTTAATTTTGCCTCAAAAACAATGTTCTGCATTTTACAAATTTCATGATGTCTTCTAAAATGACATGATTTGTATGCTGGAAATTTGGTATCAACTGGTTATTTTCAAAGTAACAAGTTCTGATAACGCATCTAATCTTTGCCATGATTTGTTACTTCCCTCCTCTGATACATCCCATACAAAAATTTCTGCAGTATATGCGTCTGATACCTTTGGTGTCCATGATAACGCCGGGCTAAATGTCTGACCTGGGTTAAGAGATCCACTAATCCATCCTAATGATACGATGACCCCGTTTTGATTTTTAACCTGAACAATGTATACGAACTTTTGAGATTTTTCTTGATTGTTTTTAACGTCTGCTGAAATCTGAACCTGTTGATTTACATTGATCTGATCTGATATTTTAGAACCAAATGCATTTACCAGTCGTGGATTTGTAATGTCTATTCTATCTAACTGTGTACTTGCAAATACTGGATTCATTAAAACTGTAAAAACCAACATGACGCCAAAAATTACATAATATTGTCTCATAATTTTCTGGCAATTTTTTTGTTAATAAAGCATTTCTACACCATTACTTGATTCCTTTAGTTTACTTTATGTTACAATTTTTTGATATTGTTAGATGACTTGTTTATTATTTGAAATTCACAATATTTCGATTCGTGGTTTAGATCTTTACTCTGTAGTAATCCCATCTTTCTGGATCAAATTTTGTCACAAATTCTGCGTTTTCTTTATCCACTCTGGATTTTATTACGTCTCTTAATGCAAAGCTAGTCAAATACCTGTATTTTTTAGCGTGAGCCTGCATGATGAACATGTGACGCATCTCACTGCCTCCTTTTAGGCCCCAATATCCCATTTTTAATGCTAAGGGTTCCAGAAATATTGTGTTGTTGAGACCATAATTTTCATCTCTGATCTCTGGTCTTAATCTGTAATTTTCTAATGGTCCGCCCTTTGCAAACCCTACTATTTCACCTTTACAATCATTTAGTCTTAGAGTGTTGAGAATTATGTTTTGATCTTTTACTGACTCTTCAAAATTATCTTTTGCAAATTGAAGTGGTTTTGGTAACTCTAAAAATATCGAGTATATTGATTTGATAAACTCTGGTTCTTTACGTGTGTCTATTTTTTCTATAGTTGGAACCAATTTCAAATTATCATATGTGTAATTTGCTTGTATGCTGATCTCCTGTTGTCTAATATTCATAAACGATAACACCGTGTCAAAAAAGTTCTTTCTCATATGTCTTGGTAATGATTTTAAAATAAATTGACACATTTCAGTTTCTTTGTTTAATAGTTCTTCAAAATATGCTACAGAACTTCTCACGATTAATGATGGTCTCCATGCTAAAGCATGTGCATTCATTTTTGCCATCTCCATTGCTTTTGCAAAATCTCCTACTGCATAACCGCTGATTCTATCTATGACTGAAAGATACCATCCTAGATTCATAAAATGATCCTGCATAGCTTCGTTGTTTTTTGTCAATTCTGAATTTCTAAAACATTCTTTAATTTGTCGTTCTGCATTTTCCTTAAGCTGACCACTCCATGGATACGTAGTTCGAAGTATCAGTACTTTAATTATTTCAAGATCCAACCCTGCAACATCTAAAAGTTTTCTCAATTTTTTATCCATCGAGATGAATTTTAGAACACTTTCTTCGTGTGGTTTATCTACGCTTTTTTGTGGATCAAAGTCATGAAATAATGCAGATACATACAGATATTTTAAATCAGTATTTGAAAATTTTTTTGAAGTGTTATTTAGATTTGCTGACAACATTGAAACATAGGTAACTTCTAACTCGTGGGTGATGTTGTGGTATCCATAATAATCGCTTCCAAGCCCCTGTGTTTCAAATAATTCTATGGTATAATCTAGCATCTCCGTATAGCAGTCTTCATCCATTCCGCTTTCTACCACTAAGCTTAGGATTTCATTTCTCATAGCATGTGGATTAGCAAATTCCTGCAATGAATATTGATTCTGATTCTTATTTTTAAATATGCTCTCAATTCATTGAAATTCTATTGTGACAATCGGATAATTTTTGAAAATTTATGTTATTTTTATTGGAAAGATTCAATAGAATTGCTCTTTTTTTGTTTTTGTTGTCTGTTAACTTGGGCTTACTTGAATCTTTGATGAGCATTAATGAAAAACAACATCTAGAGTATGTATTGCATCTTGATGGTAACAAGTATTCTCTATTCGATGTTTCAATTGTAAATTCCCCCACCCCTGTTAATTCTCCTACTACTCGAGGAGGTGTATATTTTTCTGATACATTTGCATACAAAATAAAAGGAACTGTTAATGATCTTTCTATTGTCCCATTACTATCAAAAACTATGTTGGGCCCAAACACTGAATTTGGAGAAATTAAAATCACTACACAAATTCTCAAGAATGACAAAAAAATGAATTTGTCTATATTTACAAATTTGACAAACAGCGTACAGAGTTCATCCAAAATTGAATTAAATATGATTTTGATAAAACTGGAATCTGATTAACCTTTGTTCAGATACATGTCGTATTTTTTACGCAATTCCTTGTTTGATAATATTTCATATGCCTTGTTGATTTGAACCATTATCTCTTCTGATTTTTCTCCTTTGTTTTTGTCTGGGTGTATCTTTTTTGCAAGTTGTCTGTATTGTTTCTTTATTTCTTCATGTGTTGCATTTTGTGAAATTTCTAATATTTTGTAATAGTCTGGCAATGGTGAATCTTGAGATGCAATTCTGAATTCTTTATCTTCTTTTGAATTCTTTCTTGTTCCCAACTCTTCGTAGTCATCTGACCAATCTGAATGATATTTTTCGTACGTTTTGTCGGTTTTTGAGTCAAATTCTTTAGAATCATACGGTGTTTTTTTCCTAAATATTATGTCTCTTGCAAGATACAAAAAAAGAACAATGACTGCTATTGCAAAACCTGCAAATAATGTTATTTTTTGCTCATCTGTTACGATTAGTTCCATCTGTAATTCTTTTTCCATTCCCTCTGATTGCCCTGAAACATTTTGAATCAGACTTATGAAAACCATACTTAGTATGATCATGTTAATTTTTTTCATTTCGTTTATGTTAATCTGAAATCTTCTTTAGCGGTATTTAGAACCACATGTGTGATAGTATTTTCTATGTTTTGAATGGATGCCAATCCTTTTACAAATTCACTTAATTCACTACGTGATTTGAATTTTGCAATAACTAACGTATCTGTATTCCCTGTTATGTCATAAACTCCACATACGTTATCAATTTTTGATAATTCCACTTCGATATCTAGGATTTTGTCTTTTTTTGCTATGATCTCAATTACTGCAGTCAGATTATACCCTAGCTTCTCATGGTCTATTAACGCAGTATATCCTTTGATTATTTTTTCTTTCTCTAGTTTTTTTATTCTTGATAATACTGTAACCGTTGACATTCCAAGTTTTAACGCAAGTTGTCTTGCCGATAATCTGGCATCTACCATTAAATTTTTAAGAATTTTTTCATCTGTTTTATCTAAATTCATGTATTTTGTATATCCTGAAAATGCATTTAAATTTTAGGTGATTTCTTAAATATGTGTTTAATTTTATTTGATTTTGATTTGTTTTTCCCTTATTCAAACTTAAAACAAATGATGGATAAAACTCGGTGTGGAGCAAATCAAAGAACTTGTTTTAAAGGGTCGCTCTTTCTTAGAGTCTGGAAATTTTGAAGATGCACTAGGTTGTTTTGAGCAAGCATTACTGCTGAACCAAAATGATCCTGAACTGTGGAATCTTAAGGCTGTAACATTGCGTAGTTTGGGCAGATACGAAGAAGCTCTGGAGTGTTTTAATAAATCACTAAAGATTGATCCTCGTGATAAATATGCGTCATAATCCTTTTGTTTGATTTTATACTCTTGATTATTTTTGAGAAAAACTAGGCTTTCTGACCCACTTTATGAATAAATTCAATTAAATAACTCAGAGATTTCCTACTAGTTATTATAAAGTGACAGATAAGTGATGTTATAATGGTCTTACAATCCCTTAATGCTGATAATTGCCCCCGTTGTGCAAAAAATTCATTATTAACAGATGATGTTACTGGAGAACGATTTTGCGGAAAATGTGGATATGTTATTTCTGAGAAATCTCAAGAGTCCGGACCTGAATGGAGATCTTTTACACAAGATGAACATGGCAACAAAGCAAGAGCAGGGGCGCCAACATCATTAACTATGCATGACATGGGACTATCTACAATTATCAATCCTATGAATAAAGATGCATCTGGAAAACCACTCACTGCATCAATGAAGAGTACTATTGAAAGACTGAGAACTTGGGATAGTCGAAGTCAAGTTCATGAGTCAGTTGATAGGAATCTCAGACAGGCATTAAGTGAATTAAACCGACTAAAAGACAAGCTTGCACTATCTGATGCCGTAATTGAAAAAGCAGCTTATATTTACAGAAAGGCTATTGAAAAAAAATTAGTTCGTGGAAGATCTATTTCCGCAATGATTGCATCAGCTCTTTACGCTGCATGCCGAGACACAGAAACCCCCCGAACACTAAATGATGTAGGAGAAGCTGCAAATCTGAAGAAAAAAGATATTGCAAGATGCTATAGATTATTACATAGAGAACTGGATCTAAAGATGCCTGTAGTGGATCCGATTCAATGTGTGGCAAGAATTGCAAGTAGAATTGGGATTACCGAAAAAACTAAACGTTATGCAGCCAAAGTTCTAAAAATATCTCAAGAACATGAAGAATCTGCTGGAAAAGATCCAATGGGATTGGCCGCGGCTGCATTGTATTTAGCATGTGTGAAAAATGGCGAAGATATCACTCAGCGAGATATTGCAGAAGCTGCAAGTGTGACTGAAGTTACAATAAGAAATCGATACAAGGGTCTAAAATTAGATCAAAACATGGAACTATAAAATAATCATATTTTCTAATAGCTAGCTAATTGTGAATCTATATTATTGATAAAGTATTATCAGAAACATCTTGAGTAAAATAGATAAAATGTTGTCGCAAGCTTATGATCTTTGTGAAGATGGTCATTTTTCAGGTGCTTTGAAAATATATGATTTAGCATTAAAAATAGAGCCTGACAACATTAATGCCCTAATAGACAAAGGTGTGACTTTGCAAAATTTGGGTAAGATAAAACAAGCTATAACATATTATGATAAGGCACTGCGTATTGATCCAAAAAATATCAATGCGTTAGTTAACAAGGGCGCATCATTGCATACCGATAAAAAATACAAAGATGCAATCAAGTGTTATGATTTGGCCCTTAAAATTGATAAAAAACACGCCATGGCATTAGCTTACAAAGGACTATCCTTAGGTGAATCTGGAAATCTTGCTGATGCATTAAAGCATTTTAAAAAAGCACTGTCTATTGATCATGATTATGATCTTGCACACATCAGTAAAGAAATGGCTGAAGAATTGCTAAAGTCTATCAAAAAACAAAAATCTAAAACACGGTAACATCGCCTGGTGCAGGTTCACGTTTATTGTTTTTTTCATGAGACTCAAAAAATTCTTTATGTTCTATATTTTGATGCTCTCTGAGTTTTTCTATGTTTTCAAATCCTGTATGGCACAAGTAACACTTTGGCTTATGTTCGTCAACAAGCGGCAATACCATGGTATTTGTAATTTGTTTGCCTACTTATTTCTTGAGACTAGCAGTTAAGGAATATATCCTTTAACAATTGACTTGCTATGTGTTAGAACAACTAATAGGTGAATCTAAGGCATTAGATCGAGCAATTGCTGGAGAAGAATTATCATATGACGATGGACTGGAGTTGATGAATTATGATAATTTACATATGTTAAGTGCAGTTGCTGATATTGCAAGAAAGAAACTAGTTGGAGATACTGTGACTTTTGCTGCATCATATTACATGAATTACACCAATGTCTGCGCTGCAAGTTGTCAAATGTGTGCGTTTTATAGAAAAGACGGTGCTGATGATGCATATACTCTCACTCCAGAGCAAATTGAACAACGTGTCGCCATTGCAAAAAACATGGGAGCAACTGAGGTTCACATTGTAGGTGGTTTTCACCCAAAATTACCACTTGAATATTATGAAGATATGATGAGAATCATAAAGAAAAATCATCCACAATTAAAAATCAAAGCACTTACCGCTGCTGAAATTTTCTATCTCTCCAAATTAACAAAAAATTCTGTAAAGGAGATTCTTTCTCGTCTTAAGGACGCTGGTCTTGATTCTATGCCTGGAGGAGGAGCCGAATTATTTCATCCTGAAATAAGGGGAAAAATTGTCAGAGGAAAATGCTCAGGACAGGAATGGCTAGATACAATTGAGCAAGCTCACAATCTTGGAATCAAAAGTAACGTCACAATGCTGTATGGTCATATTGAAAAACCATCTCATATCATTGATCATTTGATAAAAATTCGTGAATTACAAAAAAAGACCAATGGCTTTATCACTTTGATTCCCCTTAAATTCAGTCTTGATAACACTGAACTTGAACAAGAACATTTGGTCAACAATGAATGTTCATCTGTATATGATTTGAGAATTATTGCATTATCTAGGTTAATGCTTGCAAATGTTTTGAACAACATTTCTGTTTATTGGGTTGCATATGGCAAAAAACTTGCACAAGTTGCATTGTCTAACGGTGGAAATGATTTGGTTGGAACTGCATTCTCTGAAGAAATTTACCGTGCAGCCGGAAAACCAACTGCTTCATCTGTGGAGGAGCTGGCAACCATGGTAAAGGAAATAGGCCGTCAGCCTGCACAGCGTGACACATTTTTTAATATAATCAAAAGATTCTAAGTCTTATTCTTACTCATGTGTTTTTTTACTGATTCTATCTTGTCTTCTATTTTTACCTGCTTGTCTTTTCTTGAATCTATTTTTAGAATTACTTCTACTCTGTTCACTCCTAGATTGTGGACTACATCCATCATAATTTTGGCAGCTTCGTAAATTTTATCGATATTTTCTGACTCTAGAATTGTTCCCATGGAATTAATCTCATATCTTATGCCGTTGATGTTTTGTATTGCTTCTATTCCTTTGGCAACATAGAAGCTTACACTTGTAGAACCTGTTCCAATTGGGTATATGCTAATTTCTGCATGAATCAATAACTAATAATCAGAATTTTGGGATTAAAATGTTTGAAGTTTATGTGATTGGTTTTTTTTCTTCTTTTTCTGGGCTTCCCTTTCTTCTCCTTCTTGCGCCAAAACTAATCAGAATCAACATAAATCCAACCCCGATTAAAATTCCTGCTAGAGTAGTCATGTCTTGATTTTCTTGTTGTTTTGTCATCAAATCAATAATCTCTTCTTCAGTCATTCCTGATTGACCGACTGGCATGGTTGCATTGAGATTGATCATGATGATTATGCCTACTATTAACATGGCAATTCCACCAGCTAGTATTTTTTTATCTATTAACATGTTCTTGATAAATATTGAACTTCATCATATATTAGGTAATCTTGAGACAACTGGCACTAGAGAAAAATTATTTGATTTCTTAAAATATTTTATAAAATTTTAATTTTTTGAATAGAAATTATGCTTTATTGTCTTCTTCAACTCTTTTTTCTATTATCTTGATACATACATGACATATCATTGATTTATCTGACATATTGCGTACGATGTCATTATTTTGAAATTTTGAATCATATGTTATGCCTATGGCTAACTTATTCCACCACACTTCATAATCTTCTTTGTTTTTTCCACAGA
>DASSYQ010000101.1:0-2507 GCA_035703205.1 Nitrosarchaeum sp. | reverse complement strand
AGTAATAATGGGTACTGGTGTAGGAGGAGGCATAGTTATTGACAGAAAAATTCATCACGGTAGAACCAATATTGCTGGAGAATGGGGACATCACACATTACATCAAAATGGAAATGATTGCTATTGTGGAAAACAAGGTTGTGTTGAGACATACATTAGCGGTCCAGCATTAGAAAAACGATGGAAAGAACTAACCGGGAAATCACAAAACATGCCTGAAATCATTAAAAATCTTGAGAATCAAAATGCAAAACAATGGAAAGATGAATTTTTAGAAAATTTTGGATTTGGATTGGCAAATGTAATTGATATTTTAGATCCGGATGCCATAGTTTTAGGAGGCGGCTTGTCCAATATTGATTTTCTATACACTAAAGGAAAAGATTCAGTATATCAAAAGGTCTTTTCAGATTTAGTTGATACTCCAATTCTAAAAAACAAATTAGGTGATTCTGCTGGAGTATTTGGTGCGGCATTACTACAAGATCTGGTTTGAATCGTTTATCTAAATTCAAGTTTTGTAAAATATAGATTAGTATACTAATATTTTTTACACTAGGTTGTATTCTTTCACAATCTTCCATTTTTCTACATCTGGAAAAAATTTTTGTACGACAAGCTTGTCTACCATAAACTCTTCTTTAATATCTAATTCATTTATTATTTTGATTTTTTCTTCTATTGGCAAGATTTTGTAAATTAGACTGATATGTGGCTTGAATTCGTATTTGGAAATTTTTTCAAAATGTTTTTTAAGATTTTTATGAATCAATTCTAACCTGTCATTCATTTTTAATTCTATGTAAATCGTCTTCCATAATTC
Organism: Nitrosarchaeum sp.; assembly: GCA_035703205.1. GTDB lineage: Archaea > Thermoproteota > Nitrososphaeria > Nitrososphaerales > Nitrosopumilaceae > Nitrosarchaeum. The sequence continues at coordinate 1,684 of DASSYQ010000101.1, read as the reverse complement.
CTCTGATTGCAAAATTTCTATTTTTCTAACAACAAATGAATTGCAATTAGATGCTGCTTCTTTTGCAATTTTATCAATTACTTTAATCTCTGAATTTACTAATCCATAAATTGTAATATGTGGCTCAAATTTTGGTGCATTATGTTTTTCTGAAATATCGTCAATGATTTTTCTCAGGTAATCTCTATCGTTTTTAGCAAAGGTAAGCCAAATAGCGTGCATAATTTTTCCAATTTTATTCAGGACAGCCTTCCATTTTTGCAATGAAATAACCGTTTGTCATTATCTCAATTTCGATTTCTTCTGATACAGATTGTGTATGGCAAAACCTGCATTCTTCTGTAGTGACTTTGGCATCTTTTTCACCAATACTTTTTAACCATTCTTTTGCAAACATGATTGCCTTTTCTGTATCATTTTTGTCAGTTATCACATCAAAATGCATTGTGTGCCCATTTTTTGATTTGACGTATGTATCAAATACATGAAAACCCATGTTCATTTCAAAAAAATTTGATTATTAATGGATTACTTTTGAAATAAACGTGTAGAATCAATATCTGCTCCTATACACATATCACTAAACTCTTCAGGATTTAGTGAATACCCTACTTTTGGTTCAAATTGTATTACTTGGAATTCTTTTTTTTCACTTAGTTTTTTTATTTTATCTGACGAATTTGTTTTTAATATTTTTTTAATAATTGATTCTTTTATTTCCATTCTTTTGCTCTCGTTTGTTATAAAACTTACAATTCCTCTAAATTGAAATCCTTTCAAATCATCTTTATTAAAAACAGAAATGGTGACCCATGGATTTGCTTGAATATTTTTGTAAGATTTATGTTTGAAAAAATCTATCCAATATATTACATCTTCATCAACTCTAAAGAAAATTCTTGGTGACACATTTGGTAAATTATTTGCCCCTGTAGTTCCTACTGCAAAAATCCCCTGTTTTTCAATAAATTCTTTGATCTCATTTGGAATTTTTACCATGAATCTACTATGATTAATTTGTATTAAAGTAATCTTTCAAACATCAAACTTGAGAACAGTTTTTACAAATTATTTCATTCGATGATTATTTTTATTGAGGCTCAATTGTTGCAGGAGGTTTGCTAGAAATTGCATATGTTACCCATGTTACGTCCTCTACCTCGTTTGTAATCCTATTGCTGATCTTTTCTAGTAATTCATGTGGTAATCTAGTCCAATCTGCAGTCATTGCATCAATAGAGTCTACCACTCGAATCATTACTATATTTCCGTATTTTCTTTCGTCCCCTACAACGCCCACTGCTTTATCATCTCCAACTGCTGCATATGCTTGCCACACCTTTCCGTAAAGACCAGCTGCAAACAGTTCATCTTCTACAATCTTACTTGCTACTTTTGATATCTCTAGTTTTTCTGGAGTGATTTCTCCAATAATTCTTACAGCCAGACCAGGTCCTGGAAATGGATGTCGCATGAAAAGTTTTTCTGGAACACCTAGGATTTTAGCTATTTTTCTTACTTCGTCTTTGTATAGATCACGTAATGGTTCTAATATTTTCAAATCAAGCCAATCTGGTAGCCCACCAACATTATGATGTGATTTTATCACCGCAGCTGGACCTTTTGAAACCCCACTCTCTATTACATCTGGATACAATGTACCTTGCGCAAGCCATTTGAAAGG
>DASSYQ010000088.1:0-3454 GCA_035703205.1 Nitrosarchaeum sp. | reverse complement strand
TGATTTTCCTGTAATGTTGTAGATATCCTATTTTCAACTAAATTAATTAAAGTTTTATGCATGCTCATTGGTTTTGTTATGACAAATTTTACTTTGGTATCTTTCTGAAATTTCATTACATCTGTAACTGCATTTTTTACTTTTTTTCCAGGATACAGAAAATAAGGAACTATAGTTAAATGATCAATATCTTGCTTAAGGCACTTTGCGATTCCATCTTCGATGAATGGCGGTTCTACTTCAAGAAAACAATATTCTGTAAAAACATAATCTCCTTTTGATTTTATTGCATTACAAATTGCCTCCAATTCTTCAGAAGCTTCTCTTTCTCTACTACCTCTATCTATTAGCAACAAACCACGTTTCAATCCAATATCCTCGCTATGGCTATAGTCAAATTTGGTGGAAATTTCTGTTTTTCAACAATTAATTTTCCTCCGGAAACTTTGATTGCAGCAGCTTCTGAAACACTAGCAGTTCCCTCAAATACCTTGACCGTATCTGATGGATTCGGTGCAGAAATTTCTGCCAACTCCTCTCTATTTACATATTCCACAATGATTCCCATTTCTTTTCCAATATCAACTAGTCCCTTGACATCTTCTGGTTTTTTTATAGAGACTAATTTTGCAATAGATTTTTCACTTAGTTTGAATTTTTGTAAACAATGATCCAGACCCTCCTTTATAATTTCCTTGGATGTGTCCCAATGCAATCCAATTCCCACAACTAAGCTAGGAGGTCTATACACCACAGATTTTTTTAGAAAATCTCCTTCTAAAATTCTATCAGAGATTATGAGATATCCTTTAGAATCTGAATTCTTCATTTCTTCTAAACTATGATAAATTTTTACATTTTTTGGTAATTCTTTCCACCAGTTTATTTTACCTACTTCTTGGTACACTCCTATATCTTCCTCATTTACCATGTGTGCACTAACTTTGGTTACAGTTGAATCATCATCTATTTTCCAACCGAATTCTCTTCCAACAAGATCAACTGCTATTGTCTTATTTACATCAGCTGCAGTAGTGATCACTGGTATGGCATTTAATTTTTGAGCAATAATTTGTGTTAATTCGTTTGCTCCACCTAAATGCCCAGACAACACACTAATTACAAAACTAGTTTTATCATCAATTACAATCACTGCAGGATCTGTTTTTTTGTCTTTTAAGTATGGCGCAATCAGTCTAATTACTGCCCCTAAAGAAAATAAACAAATCAACGCATTATTGTTTTTAAAAAGTTCAACAATTTTTTCAGATGTTGATTCAGAATACCATTCTATTTCATTATTTTTACTAGAAAATTTATTTGGTGCAAAAATCTTCCAATCTGGAAAATATTCTTTTAATCTTAATCCTATGTTTATTCCATTTTTGGTAATTGCAAGAACTGAGATTTTCTCCACATTCAAAACCTCTCAAATTAAATAAAATACCTTACTACTAGAACTTTCTAGCCAAGATATTTCCATCAAAATCAAACAGTATTACATCTAATGGTACTTTTTCTTCTGAATGCTTTCTCATGTGTTTGTATGTCTCATTGCATATCTCCTCAAAGAATCCTTTGACATTTTTTTGTATAATTATCTCAGATACATGTCTAGCCGTATTTGCCTTCTTTATACTCTCAATTGTTATTTGATCTGCGTTGCATTTCTTGGCTATCTCTGCCAAGAAATTCATATCTACTTTAGAACCTTTGACATGTGTTTGCTTTACACCAGCAGCCATTTTAGCCAATTTACCAATAAATCCTACGACATATGCTTTTTTGATCTCTTTTCTTGCACATTGTTGAATCGTATATCCTGAAAAATCTCCCATTTGTACAAAACAATGTTCTGGCAAATCAACAATTTTTTTTGCAAAATCTTCACTTCTGCCGCCAGTTGTAAGAACAACAGTATCATTTCCCATTGCAATTGCTACATCAAGATTTTGTCTAATTGAAGCAGCATATGATGCAGTTGAAAATGGTATTACAATACCGCTTGTTCCTAAAATTGAGATTCCATTTAAAATACCAATTCTTGGATTGTCTGTTTTAGGACCCAACTCTTTTCCTTTTGGAACAGAAATTATAACTTTGATTCCTTTATTGATATTATGTTTATTTTTAATCTCTGTTAGATTTTCATTGATCATTTTTTTTGGAACTGGATTGATTGCAGCTTTGTTTAATTCAAGACCTAATCCGGGTTTTGTAACTGTCCCTACTCCTTCTCCACCATCGATTTCAATTTCATTAGTCTTATCTGTAAATGATAAATCTACTATTATCTCTGCACCGTGAGTGACATCTGGATCATCTCCCCCATCTTTAATCACAGAACATTTAGCTTCTTTTTGATCAAATTTACATGAATGAATTGGAATTTTGATAAAACTACCTTTAGGCAATTTAACATCTACACTTTCAATTTTCATCTGATTAATTATAGATAGTAAAGCAGCTTTGGCAGCCGCAGTAGCAGAAGTACCTGTAGTATATCCAGTTCTAAGATTTTCTTTTTTTACCTCTTCCATGCTAATCATGCCTATTTTGACGTATTAACTCTTCTTTGCGCTATTTTGAATCGATATTTTCTAAGACCGAAAGTATCTATCAAAATCCTAAACCTGTTTGTTGTTATTTCTTTAAATTATATTTAAAACAAAACTTTGGTAATCATGGAAAAAAATATGCAAGTTGTTGTTACAGGAGCTAGTGGATTTGTAGCAAGAAATGTTAGAAAACATCTCTCAGATAACAACATAAAATTAATTTCTATTTCAAGAAAAGATTTTAAAAAATTTAAAAATGAAACAAAAATTATTACAAAAAACTATGATGAAAAAACCCTCTTGTTAAAAATTAGAGGTTCTGATGCATTAATTCATCTAGTTGGAATTGGAAAACAGACAATTGATAATGATTACAACCTTATCAATACTGAGTTTACAAAAAAAATAATTGCGTTATGTAAAAAATCGAAAATAAAAAAAATTGTTTATACAAGTGGATTAGGAGTTTCTAAAAATACTACACTAGGCTATTTTATATCAAAATATAAAGCGGAAAAACAAATAATTAATTCTAATTTAGATTATACAATTTTTCGACCATCTTATATTGTTGGTAATGATGATCTTTTTACAAAATATCTTAAAAAACAAATCAAAATAGGCCAAATTCAAATTCCTGGCTCTGGTAATTATTCTATACAACCTATTTACATAGACGATGTTTCCAAAATTATTTTTAATGCAATCACTCAAAGTAAATTCAGTAAAATAATTTTAGATCTTGTAGGTTCAGAATCAATAACTTTTGAAAAATATGTCAAAGAATTTTCTCGTGGTACAAATACTAAAATCAAAAAAATTGATCTTGAGACTGCATATCATCAAGCCATCTCAAACCATAATAGTCCATTTGGAGTAGATGATCTAAATCTCTT
>DASSYQ010000047.1:0-2339 GCA_035703205.1 Nitrosarchaeum sp. | reverse complement strand
GTCTTTGAATTTTATGAACAAAAAAGAAAAGAAGGAAAGATCAAATTCTATGGCATGGCAACTTGGGAATGCTTTCGTGTATCTTCTGATAATCCACAATATCTTTCACTACAAGATACTGTTGAATTGGCAAAAAGCGTTGGTGGTGAGAATCACGGGTTTAGATTCATTCAACTTCCATACAACATGTATTATGATCAGGCATTACTTGTAAAAAATCAGACACTTGATGGAAAACTTGTTTCTCTACTAGAATCTGCATCTAAATTGAATGTAGGTGTGTTTACAAGTGTGCCATTAATGCAAGGAAGGCTGCTTGCACCTGGTGCCATGCCCGAGTTTAATGAACTAAAACCATCACTTCGTGCATTGCAGTTTATTCGTTCATCTCCCGGTGTCATAGCTCCACTTGTAGGGCAAAAATCTCCTGAGCATGTTTCTGAGAATCTAGAAATAATGAAAATTCCACCAATGCCTGAAGATGAATTTCTTACATTGGTAAAGAAACTCACATTATGATTTTAAACACATCATGAATTCTTACTTTGAAATGGTAGTTCTGTAGAAAGCTAATAAATGGGTCATTTTGGATTATAAACAGAATTTGTCCACTAAGATTTTTGACTATCCAAAGATTTGTAAAACTGTCTTATCACTTGACCCAAAAATTAGATTTGCTGGAGTGATTAATGAGCGAGGCCGATTAGTTGCAGGTGGAATGAAAGAAAATGTAATCCCATTAGAAAACGAAAAAGATGACGAGATGATCTACATGGAGCTTGCACTAAGGGTAAAGATGAGAAAAGAATTTGATAAACAATTAGGCCGTGTAAATTTTGCTCTGGCATCGAGAGAACGTGCATTGGCAATTAGTTTTCTAATTAACGATGATATTTTGTATGTAGTCTCAGAACCAGATGCGGATTATGGTTCTCTTCCAAAGAAAATATTGGAAATCATTCATTCATAATTTTTGATTTATTCTTTCATTTCATTCTACATATCTATAAATAGAATTGTTCAGTGAAAAATTTGTGCCAGTAGATCCTGTCTGTGGAATTGAACTTGCTGAAGAATTAGCTGTCACCCATGAATATGAGGGAAAAAAACTCTTTTTCTGTTGTAACGGATGCAGAAAAATCTTCATAAGAAAACCAAAAAAATGGAAAAAAAATATCTAGATGGGAAAAGCACCGCACATACGACAAAATTTTGAATTTCCTACATTAAAGTTACAATAAGGACAAGAACTGGCTCCCTGTTTTTTTGCTGAAATGCCATACCCCTTTTTGTATATTTCATAATAATGCATGGATTCTTTTGTTCTGATTATTACTCCGTCTGTTTCTTCTATTTTCTTTTTCTTTTCTAAAAATAGTTTATCGTTTATCACTGAATCAAACAAATTTGTTAGCCCTGCAGTTCCAGAGCCTTCCTGCATAGGTGACTTTTCTCTCCATGCGATCTGCATAGGTATGTTTTTCTCAAATGTTTTACGAAGGATCCATTTTCCGTACCTTTTTTCTCCTTCATTTCTTACCTTGAGTTCTGCTGGGATTGTCTTTGCAAATTCTATTATCTTTTCATCAAGAAAAGGAGATTCCACATCCATTCCAAGTGCTTTACCTATCTTCTGAGTTGGAAAATGCATCACGGTGCATACCCTCTGAATCTCTTTTTCTAGTTCTTCTTCTGGTTTGTTGACCAAAAAACCATACCCCGCAAATAATTCATCTGCCCCGTCCCCCGTAATTATTCCTGAACTATTTTGCTCTTTTGCCCACTTTATTGCAAGATACATCACTACATTGTTTCTAATCTCAATATCGTTGAAGTTTTTTAGAATCTTTATTGTCTCCTCTATTGCACTTAGAATGTCTGCAGTGCTTACCTGATTGATTGTCAATGACATGCCAAATTCCTTTGAAACTCTTTGGCAGTATGTCAGATCACTTGCAACAAAGTCTTTTGCTATGATTGCAACTGCATTCGGATTTCGTTCTTTTAGAAAATGTGATATTATTGTGCTGTCTAACCCTCCCGAAAGTGCTATTGTATTTGATTTGCATGACTCACATGACTCTTTTAACATCTCATACAATTTTTTAGAAATGCTCTCCAACAACTCAATTGTATTTTTGAAACTAAAATAGGTTAGCCTAATGAATTGTGGATTTATAATTTAGGTAACTCTGCGCATTGCAAACTTTAAATCCTTTATCAGAACTTTGTGGGTTAATGTTACTTCCAGCAGAAATTGAATCAAAAACCCTGATTCCTGCGTTAAGAGCAATTCTTGCTAAAAAACTAGCAGAGGATCATAGTATTCGTGAGGATGA
>DASSYQ010000033.1:0-8263 GCA_035703205.1 Nitrosarchaeum sp. | reverse complement strand
CGAAATTATTTTTTGAGTTGTTTCAGGATCTTTTGAGTTCATTACAAAATCAGCCCCCATTTCTTTTGCTATTTCCAGTTTTTGATCATCTAGATCAACGCAGATTATTTTGGATTTAGTAATAGATTTTGCAATTTGTACGCCCATTAAACCTAATCCACCAGCGCCAATAATTACAAGAAATTCAGGAGAATTTTGATTTGATTTTTTAATTGCAGTGTAAGCTGTCAAACCAGAACAAGCTAATGAAGTTGCAGATTCGGGATCAACGCCGTCTAATTTTGCTAAATATTTGAAATTTGGAACAAGAGAATAATCAGAATACCCACCGTCTTGAAAAACACCGAGTGATTTTGGAGTATCACATAAATTTTCATTGCCAACCTTACAAGCAGGACATTCACCGCATCCTATCCACGGATAAACTAAAACTTGATCACCTTTTGAAAAACCCTTAACGTTATCTCCCATTGCTTCAACGGTACCAACAATTTCATGTCCAGGAGTAACAGGATACTTGACTCCTCTATCAGTGACTTTCATGAATTTGCCATCCCCTAAATCATAGCCACCTTCCCAAAGATGCAAATCGCTATGACATACGCCCACTGCTTTGACTTTAATTAATACCTGATTATCTATAGGATTGGGGGTTTCACTTTCTACTACTTTCAATGGTTCATTAGGGCCAGTTATCCTAGCAGATTTCATAATTGGGCAATTCATTCTTAACAATATAAGAGTTGACAGGATATGAGAAAAAAATAGAGCCCTTAGATATTATTGAATTAAAAAAAATGCATTTTGTGAGTGAAGAGCAATCCCCAAATAGTATTTCACAAGCGCCAGTAAATATTCTGTTTAATCCCAATTCTGTTGTAAAAAAAGATGTGTGGGATATTGATCTTATTCAAATTCTCAATTTATTAATAAAAATTCTTGAAAAAAGTGGAAAGAAAGATCTAAGGGTAGCTGGAATGGCAGCACTGTCATCTTCGTTAATTTATAGAATGAAAGTTGAAAGCATTTTTGCATTACAACGAGCTGCGATGGAAAAAAAACCAATCAGACAAAGAACTGATGTCAATATAGAATTAATCGACATACCATATAGGCATGAATCAACTTATCCTGTTTCATTAGATGATCTATTAGGATTATTACAGAATTTAATTGGAACAATAGCTAATCCACAATCCAGAAGAAACAAAATAGAGATAGAACCTATTGAAGCTCCCAATTTTCAAGAATATTTCATTTCACTTGAGAACATAATTGGAAAATATGAGGATCTCATAATTAGAAAGATTTCAGATATCGGATACGGTATGCTTCAAGACATCATAAAAGATTTAGATGAAATAGATTCAATAAGATGCTTTTTTGCAATATTGTTTTTGGCAAGAGACGAAAAAGTAGATCTAGAACAAATAGAAGAAGACATCAAAATAACTTTGATAAAAGAGAAGTTAACAATATGATTAAAAATGGAGAAAAGATTTCTTTAAGTATTTTTATAGGATGAAAAAATAATTGGCAAAAACTGAAGTAAATGATGAACCAACTGCAAGAATCGAGGCAGCTCTTTATTCAGCTGGAAGACCATTAAAAATAGAAGAACTAATTAGAGCTTCAGGCACGGAATCAAGAACAAAAACACTTGAAATACTAAATGAATTAATAAAAAAGACCAAGTCAGCCTTTAAGGCACTTGAAATAGTGATACTTCCAGATGGGTCATATGTATTTCAATTAAAACCGGAATACAGTTCAACTATCAAAAGATATGCATCAAAACCTATTCTTCCAAATGCTACCTTGAAAACATTATCATATATTGCATACATGCAACCAATTTCATCAAAACAACTTGTAGAGACAAGAGGATCTGGCGTATATGAGCATCTTAAAGAATTAAGACAATTAGATTTTATCACTCATCAAAATGTAGGCAGATTAAAAATTTTTAATACTACGGAAAAATTTCAAAAATACTTTGGTATACAAGGTGACGTAGAAAATCTCAAACAAAGACTGTTTTCCAAAGTAAGAAAAACAGCAAAGATGTCAGAATCAAACCCCATACAAGAAATTGCAAGTAAAACAAACTGAGTGTTTTTATTTTAAGCCTGACTTTTTGCGTTTTGTATAAATTAGAGTAGTTAAAAGAACACTCGTGCGAAAATCAGTAGAAAATCTTGCAACCAGTAAAATAACAGGTGGAAGAAGACACCCTGCAAGAATTCGAAGAAAATATGAAATAGATAGATATCCAAATGAATCAGTCACAGGAGCTCAAGTTACAGTTACAAGACGAGTTAGAGGCAATAATAAAAAAACAGCTTTGAAAACAATTGATTTTGCAAACTTGTCATCGGGAGATTCTAAAGTCAAGAAAGTAAAAATTATCAAAGTATTAGAAAATGCCACAAATAATGATTATCAAAGAAGAGGCATCATTACAAAAGGTGCAATATTAGAAACAGAAGCAGGAAAATGCAGAGTTGTTTCTAAACCAGGACAAACAGGAATAGTTAACGCAGTTTTAATAAAGTGATAAAATGAAAGATTACGAACATGTCGTAATCTGGCTGGATTATTTTAATAAAACATTACCAAGAGCTAAAGGAAGAAAATTAGAAAAAGAAAAATGCATTTTTGATCCTTCATTAAAAGAATTGACAGAAGCTGCACATGCGGCAGGATTTGAAATTACAGAAACAGATGAAAAAGTGAGATTTCCAAAAAGGCCTTACGTCAGGTCAGGTTACATAGTGTTGCCAAAAGGATCCTCCAAGACAAATATTCTTAACAAAATTTCAGAAAAATTAGTTTCTAAAAGAGCCAAGCAATCAAAATAAAATCAAATCTAGCTCTTAGCTAAAGTAAAGTTGACAGAAGTCTATGATAAGAATACAATGATTATTGTTTCTAATTGCAGGAGGTAGGCGAAATAATGCACTTAGCCGCTAGTGGCAGAGTGATCATTCAGCTATCAAAGAAGATAGATGAGGGAGATATACTCTGTGACGAGACAGGAACTAAAGTTGCAAAAGTAATGGAATTAATTGGTCCAATAAAAAGACCGTTTGCATCAGCAACTCCGTTAACAAACAACATCAAAAAATACATAGGCAAAAGTGTTTTCGCAATTGAACGCTCTCCTGCAAATACACAAAAATTCAGGAGAAGAAAAAAATGAACATATTACAACCACAAAGCTGTCCTGAATGTCAATCCTCATTAGTGGATGACGTTCAGAATGGTGAAATAATCTGTTCTGGTTGCGGCGTAGTTGTCGCAGATCAGATGGTAGATTATGGTCCAGAAACAAAAAGCTCAAACCTTGAAGATAGAATGAAGCTAGCAAGAGCAACAGGACAGACAACTTATTCTCAACATGATTTGGGAATAACAACTGAGATATCCATTAGTACAAAGGACTTCAGTGGAAAAACAATCAACCATGAAGTTGCAAATCAAATGCATAATCTCAGAAAATGGCAACAAAGAGTACGTGTTTCTTCACCAAGAGAAAGAAGGTTATCAAATGTGTTATCAAAAATGGGTGAAACATGTGATGGTCTGAATCTTTCAAGAAACGTCTTGGAAACTGCTTCTATGATATACAGAAACTTGGATGGACATGTTGATGTGAAGGGAAAATCAGTAGCAAGCATTACTGCAGCTACAATTTACATGGCATGCAAACAATGTGATGTAGTAAGATCACTAGAAGAAATTTGTAGAGGAATATGTGCGCCAAAAGATGTCAAATCAAAAACAAAACTTGCAGCAAAATACTATAGGACAATGGTAATGGAAATGGGTCAATTAAGTGCCCCAGTAGTTACCATGGATAAATACATCTCAAAGATTGCAAACATGACACAAACTGAAGTTAGAGTTGAAAGACTAGCTTTAGAGATAGCAGAAAAAACCAAAGACAGTAGCATTGCAGATGGAAAAGCTCCAAATGGAATCGCTGCAGCATACCTGTATGTTGCCTCAGTTTTGTTAGGACAAAATGTCCTACAAAGAGACGTCTCAAGTATTGCAGGTGTCACGGAGGTTACCATCAGAAATAGATGTAAAGAGATCCTAACATGTTACAAACTCAAAATTACTTTGAGACCATCTCTGGCCAAAATTTAATCCCCCCCCCCTCTTTTCATTTTATTTTTTAGTATGAAATCCTATTAGGATTAGCTAAATTTCGTCGGTATTATATATAGAAACAAAACAAAATGCACCATGGCAGTTCTTGAGATCAGAGATCTTCATGTTACACGTGAAGGCAAAGAGATCCTCAAAGGAGTTAATTTGAAAACAGGTCCAGGAGAAGTGCATGCCATAATGGGTCCAAATGGGTCAGGAAAAAGTACTTTAGCATACACATTACTTGCACATCCAAAATACGAAGTGACTAAAGGAGATATTTTGTTAGATGGTGAAAGTATTTTAGAATTGTCTGCAGATGAACGTGCAAAAAAAGGATTATTCTTAGGATTTCAATACCCAACAGAAGTATCAGGTGTGGGGTTTTCACATTTTCTTAGAACAGCATATAATTCACTAAGCAAAGCATTGCAAGGAGAAGACAGAGAAGTATTCATCACAGTAAGAGAATTTCAAAAATATCTAAAAGAGAACTTGAATAAAGTTGGATTAAAAGAAGAATTTCTTTCAAGATATCTTAATGAGGGATTCTCAGGAGGGGAAAAGAAACGTGCAGAAGTATTACAAATGGCAGTTTTAAAACCAAAAATTTCCATTCTAGATGAACCAGATTCAGGATTAGACATAGACGCGGTTCAAGCAGTAGCCAAGGCAATAAGCCAAGTGTCAGGAAAAGACGCAACAGTAATTGTGATTACTCATTATGCAAGGATTTTAAAATTCTTAGATAAGCTAGATTATGTACATGTCTTTGCAAGAGGCCAGATATTAAAAACTGGTGATGCATCACTTGCAGATAAATTAGAAAGTGAAGGATATGACTGGGTTTTAGAACAAAAAGCATAATTGAATCTCTAATTTTTAAAATAAAAAGCAGGAATGAATTTTTAATTGTGTGTGTTATATGAGGTAAACGTAGAATTTAACAAAGAATTTCTCAATGTTAAAGAGAATCAAATTACAATAGGAATAAAATCAAGGCCAATTAAAGGAGAAGCCAACAAAGAGATCATAAAAAAGATAGCAAAACATTTTGAAATATCAACATCACTAGTTCAAATAAAATCAGGACATAAATCCAAACAAAAGATCATACAAATACAACATTAGAGAATCTAGTTTTTGTTTAAATAGGGTTCAAAAAAAGAGAAGACATGGAAGGGAATGATGATGAAAAGTATTTTTTCAATTTTTCGTTCTTTCAAATAGATCCAAAATGGAGATGGATGGCAGATTTAGCAAAAGAAGAATCTGCCAAGGAAGTAGAGAACATAATAAAAAATTCAGGTATAAAATTTAGAACATATTCAACACTTGGATTACGTTCAGATGCAGATTTTCTATTTTGGTTTGCAGCAAAATCAGTTGAGGAAATACAGAGTGTGATTTCAAAATTATACTTGACGGTATTTGGAAAGTACATCATTCCAAAACAAACGTATGTTTCATGTACAAGACCATCAATATATGCAAGAAAAGGTAGAACAATTGCATTTGTTGCAGGAAATGAATCAAAAAAATATGTTGTCGTATATCCATTTACCAAAACAAGAGAATGGTATTTGTTGTCTAAAGAAGAAAGACAGAAAATGATGGATGAACATATTGACATTAGTCAAAAATATCCAGACATAGTTCTCAATACCACATATTCATTTGGTATTGATGATCAAGATTTCATGTTAGCATTTGAGACAGATGATTTAAGAAACTTTCAAGATCTAATAATGGATTTGAGAGAAACCAAAGTTTCAGCATATGTCAAAGTGGACACCCCGATGCTAGTCTGCGTAAAAAAGGACATTGTTCCATTGATAGGAAGTTTGGGTTAGAACAACTTCAAAATTCAAAGTATCATGGCTGCAAATCTTGGATAAACATAAATGAAGAAATTCTAGTGAAAAAAGTAGTTTTGAGAGATTTAGAAATAGAATCGAAACTAGATGAATTCAAGGAGAAAACAAGATGAAATACAAGACATTGGGAAAAAGCGGAATCAAAGTATCTGAGATAGGATTTGGGGCATGGACTATAGGTCTTGATTGGTGGGGTAAGAAAATAGAAGAAGAAGAAGCAAAACATATGCTCAGAAGAGCTTATGATTTAGGGATTAACTTTTTTGAAACAGCAGATATGTACGGTAAAGGAATAAGCGAGAAACTTATCGGTCAAGTATTCAAAGGAATGCGAGAAGAAGTAGTCATTTCAACAAAATATGGATATGATTTTTCAAAAGTAGAACAAATAGGTCATGCCGAATTACCTCAAAGTTTTGAACCAGAATTTACAAGAAAAGCACTTAGTGCATCACTGGAAAGACTACAGACAGATTATGTCGATTCTTATGGAATGCACAATCCAAAATTAAACCACATTAGAAATGATGCTACATTTGATATGTTTGATAAATTAATTCAGGAGGGGAAGATAAGATCATCACAAGTTGCACTTGGTCCAGCAATAGGATGGACACAAGAGGGATTAGAAGCAATGGAAAGAAAAAGTGTTTCTGCAGTACAGACAGTATATAATATTTTAGAACAAACACCTGGAAATGAGTTAATAAAGAAAGCAGAAAAACAAAATGTCGGGATTCTAGTCAGAGTTCCAGATGCATCTGGAATTCTAACAGGCAAAGTAAAAGCAGATACTGTCATTCCAAGTAATGATCACAGAAAAGATAGAAAACAAGAATGGAGACAAGAAGCATTAAAAAAAGTAGAGCAGTTCAGACCAATTGCGGAACGTAACGGACTAAACATTACAGAATTTGCAATAAAATTCATTTTATCAAAGAATGCAATTGCATCTGTTTTACCCACAGTTGTAAGTGTTGAAGAGATTGAAACTTTTGCTGCAATATCAGATGGAAGATATCTCAATTCTTCAGACATGAAAGAAATAGATGATCTATACAACACTTGGCCATCATACGAATTAAAAGCAACACAAGCAAATTAGTTTTCAGATGGACAAATCAATCAATTTTAGCAAGACATTAGACATTATTGAAGGAATGAAACTTGCAAAGATTGGAGAGTATAAAAGATGGAATACTATGATAAAAAAAATAAAAAATAAAGAACAACTAAATCATTCTGAATTAGAGTATTTTTCCAACATAACAAGAATTTACAAGGATTCAAACATAGCAATTAGAAGTAAAGTTTACCACACAAAACTATCTACACATGATAAAAAACCAGCATGTGAGATTTGCGGACATGATTCAGCATATTATTGCAACATGAATGACCAGTATTTTTGTACAATTCATGTAGTAGGGCATGATGAAAATGAATTTTAAGATACAGAAATCGTTTTTTCTAAACTAAAATTATTTTCAACAAAATATTCTACTCGAGTCTTTTTAAATTCACGAGTGCTAAACAATATTTTATAGTCATCCACATGAATTTGATTTTGAATTGTTTTTGCCATTTCTCCTGCCTCATCTTCAGATTTACAATGAATCATAGAAAATACATTGTATGGCCAATCAGAATATGTTGGTCTTTGATAACAATGACTTACTTGTGGGAAAGAACCTAACTTAGAGCCAACTTCTGAAATCTTATCTTCAGGTACATTCCATACAATCATTCCATTTGCGGTAAAACCAACTTCTCTGTGTCTTAAAATTGCAGCAAATCTTCGCATTACTCCAATATCTTCATAGTATTTCATTTTTTCAAATAATTCAGATTCAGTTAATCCTAATTTAGTAGCAGAATTTAGAAATGGTCTATCAGTAATCTCCATATCTTTTTGTAACTCACGAATAAACTCCTTATCTTGTTCAGTGGGAATAAATTTTACATTTTTAATTTCTTTTTTTTCTTCTGTTGGAGCAATATCATGTTTTTTTTCATCAACCATATCCAATTTGACTCCAATCTTGAATAGCTGAATAGTAGGCAACATTCTGACTTTCTTAATTCCTTTCAATACAGAAAATTTATCCACTTCAGTCTTCAAATCAGAACCAGGCGGAACTGCCAAAGTAAACCACAGATTAAACTGATGATCTCGTTCATAATTATGACTTACACCAGGATGACGATTAATTTGATTTGCAACATAT
>DASSYQ010000029.1:0-23974 GCA_035703205.1 Nitrosarchaeum sp. | reverse complement strand
GGCAATAGTTATGGTGGACCCAAGAAAGAAAGGTATTGTTGTGGGAAGAGAAGGCAGAAATGCTGAGAAAGCAAGATTACTTGCAAAGCGATATTTTGATATTACGAGTGTTCTAATTAACAGTCCTGAAAAAGCAACATTGGAGATGTAAAATATGACAAAATCACCCCTAGGACTATTTGCTGGCAGAGTTTTAGTTGCAAAAAGAAAAAGACAACGATGGGCAATATCTACTTACAAGAGAAGAAAGCTTGGCATTGATAAAAAAGCAGATCCTCTTGGAGGAGCACCTCAAGGAAGAGGAATTGTTTTAGAAAAAGTAGGCATTGCAGCAAAACAACCAAACTCTGCTGTTAGAAAATGTGTCAGAGTTCAACTAATCAAAAACGGTAAAACCGTTACAGCATTCTTACCACGAGACGGCGCTATGAACTTTATTGATGAACATGATGAGGTGCATATTCAAGGAATGGGTGCAACACAAGGTGGTGCAATGGGAGATATTCCTGGGGTTAGATTCAAAGTTTTCAAAGTAAATGGTACATCGCTTAACGAACTAGTAACTGGAAAGAAAGAAAAACCAAGGAGATAAAATTGGCAGAAACAAAAAATCTATTATTATTTAGAAAATGGGATATGTCTGATATTGAAGTCAAGGATCCTGGATTAAAAACAGCAATTTCATTGAGAAAACAAATTTTACCATATACATTTGGCCGTTCAGCACTAAAAAGATTCAACAAAGCTGATGTGAACATAGTTGAAAGACTGTGCAACAAAATCATGCATTTTGGTAAAAAATATGCAAAAAACACAGGAAGAATGACTGGTAAAAAAACCAAAGCGCTAAACACCGTAAAGTTGGCATTTGATATAATTGCATTAAAAACTGGTAAAAACCCGGTTGAGGTTCTGGTTAGGGCAATTGAATTTTCTGCACCAAATGAGGATACAACAAGAATCGTATATGGTGGTACTGTCTACCATGTATCTGTAGATGTAGCTCCAATTCGAAGAGTTGACATGGCATTAAAATTCATTGCAGATTCCATAAGAGATGCAACATATTCTAATCCAAAGCCAATTGAAGAACATATGGCAGAGCAGCTTATTTTAGCAGCTTCCAACGATCCAAATGCTCCGTCTGTGAAGAAAAAACACGAATTAGAAAGAATAGCACAAGCATCTAGATAGTAATTTTTCAAGTAGCCCGAGGCAGATTCGAACTGCCGTCTCCGCCTATCCACTCTTGAGATCCAGAGGGCAGAATCCATGATCTAAAATTTTTTTTATTTGACCGCTAGACTATCGGGCTACCGAAACAAATTCTGATGTTTTAGAATATAATCATTTGCTGAAATCACTTGAATTTAACTTCATGAATAGCTGTGGCATAATCGCAATTCGCTTTTAATCGCATATATGGAATTAATCTGAAATGAATAGAGTAAATGTCGTCTTCTTTTAACAAAATTCCTTTCTGCATTAACGATACTAGTCCGCGTGATGTGGTTGTTATTTTTACATTATTTTTTTCACATACTTGATCACGTTTTTTTTTGATATTGTTTCAGTGAGAATGCTACATCGTTAATTTCTAAAATTAAAGGCCATACAATCTCAGCCCAAACAAATCTTCTGTTTTCTGTAGCTGATGCATATTTACCTTTTTCACTCAACATTAATAACATCTGCAAAAGATGTTATAACTTAATAGTTGTCTCAAAAGGAAATTGAAGAATCATTGAATTTGTTACAAAAAGATTGGGATGTTGATCCAATTTTACGAGAATTCATGTTAGGAAAAATCACATCAGTTTCTGATTATCCACTCAAAGTCAAGGATGTTGTTTTTCATATTCCGTATCTTGTGTCTGAAAAAAAATATATTTTATGGAAATGTTTTTGGCCCGATTGTCATAATTGTTGTGACAGACAAGGTAGATTACCTCTAACTTCTGATGACTTAATTACTATTGGAAAAGGATTGAAATATCAAAAACCATCCGATTTTATAAAAAATGAAACAGTGACAACTACTTGGCAAGACATTGCCCCATCTGGACAAGTCACTACCATGACTACTATCAATCTTAAAAGAAAAATCAATGAGACTGAACAAGAAGATGGGACTCATATATCATGTAGATTTTTAGATGAAAAGGGTGGGTGTAGCATGCATCCAGATCGTCCTGGAGTGTGCTATTTGTATCCTTTTTCTACTTGGCTTGAAAATGAAAAAGGCATGGCGCGAGTACACGCAACATATCAATTCACCGGCGACTGCCCTGGGTTTTATCTTTCTGATGATTTAACATTGATGAAACAAGAACTAAAAGACTATTCTAAAATAATTTATGATTATAACATGTCATCAAGTAGGACAATGAGGGAAAATTTTGGTTCTGTGAGTTTTGGTTAGGCCTTTGCCACTTTCATCAAATCTCTCATATGAATTTCCATTCCAAATCTAGCTTCATTTTTTTTCATGTATCTGAAAATTGATAATAATTCCGCAATCTGTTTTATCAAACTAAATTTGTTTTTCATCTTGTTTCTAACAAAGTTGAACACTTTACCGTAAATCTTGAAATGCTCTAAAACTTCTTTCTCATATGCATTATTGTCTCCTAAATTCTTAACAAAAATATCTACACATTCCATACTTGGAATGATTCCTTCACCTAACAATGGATATACAGTTCCAATTGACTCCCCAACACCTACTACTTTCCCTTTGAAAAATGGTTTACACATATTGGGAGTTGCCAATCTGATTGGTCTTCCTACTGTTTTTACTATTGTTCCACCGTATTTTTCTAAAAATTCATCCGTTGCTTTTACGTGATTTTTCTTGTAATCTCCAGCTCCAATATGTGCAAACTTTCCACCTAATGGAAAATACCAAAAGTAACCAGTCATTTTGGCAAAAGGTTTTACTAAAAAATCATCATATGGAACTTTGTCATTGTATTCAATCTTGTATTCATAAGTGGGTAAAAAGAAATCCTCTTCTAATTTTGGAAGATAGACTCTATGAAATCCAGTACAATCAACTATCAAATCAAATTCTTTTTCTAATTCTTCTAGTTTGGGCGCAGTCCCATAGTTTATCTTACATCCTTTTACAAAATCTTTGATCAATTGTATTTTGTCATATGTACATAATCCATGTAATTTAATATCAAATTTTTCATTATTGTTCATTTCAATATGCATATTTTTTCCATCATGAATTACATAGTCATTAAAGTCAATTCCTGATTTTTTACACAATTCTATCATTCTAGGCTTACATGTACCCCATGCGCAAATAGAATCATGTTTATCTGCTGGCATTCGTTCAAACCCTACTATCTCATGAGAATCTTTTAGTCTAGATATTAGATAACTTCCAGCTACTCCAATTCCACAAACTGCAATCTTCATTTAGCTTGAATCAGTTCTAACCTAATAAATACACTATCTGTTATTCTGACTAAATTTAATATCCTCATTGATAGTAAAAAAATGTCCGTCAAATATCAAAATTAACCGTTTTAAAATATCGTTTGTGATTTACATGCTTTAAGTTATTGCCAAAAATGAGTCATTTTTTAGTGTATGATGTTAAGCCAGATTTTTAATAAGTTAAATTTGGTATTTGTAAAAATAAAATATGGATACATTCGAAGCAATCAGTAGTAGACGTTCAATTAAAAATTTTGATAAAAATCACAAAATGTCTAAACATGAAATCATGAAACTTTTGGAATTTGCAATTCTTTCCCCAACCTCTTATAATATTCAAAACTGGAGATTTGTAGTAATTACAGATCAAGTTCTCAAAGATAAATTATCTGAATTATCTTATGGTCAGAAACAAGTCACTGAATCCTCTTTAGTGATAGTATTGTGTGCTGATTTAAAATCCTGGAATAAAAATCCTGAAAGATATTGGATAAATATCCCTGAAGAACCACGAAAAACACTAGTTAATTCTATGAGAAACTCCTATGACGGAAAATCTCAACTTCAAAGAGATGAGGCAATGAGATCATGTGGCATGGCAGCTCAGACAATAATGTTGGCAGCAAAATCAATGGGGTATGATACATGTCCTATGAAAGGATTTGATTATGACAAAGTTAGTGAACTGATTAATTTACCCGCTGATCATGTGATCTCAATGATGGTAGTAGTTGGAAAAGCAACAAAACCTGCTTCTTCCAGAGGTGGGCAATTGCCACTATCTGAAATAATGTTTGAAAATCATTTCTAATGTTATATTATTCCTAGTTTTACGTATGGTGTAATCTTATTAAATTAAAATCATTTATTATTTATGAAAATTTAAACAAATTGTGAGTACTGAAGAGGCAATAAAAAAACTTGAAATATCCAATCAAGGTCTAAAAGTGATTTTGGAGCATCTTAATGAACAACTTGCTGATATACGACTGGATCCGCGTTTAGAAGGTTTGGTGGATGATTTAGAAAATTTGTTTTACGCCTATCTGAAAACATGGATAAAGAGTAATTCTGAAGTCATTGACATATTAAAAAAAGATACAAAATAAATAACTTCTAAAAATTATTCAATTAGTATTGCTGGTTTAAATGGCCTTGCATGTCTTGCCTTTGCTTTAGGGTCGTAGATGTTATCATCTGATTCTGAGAACACATCAATGTCTACTCCAAATTCTTTCTTTCCAATATCCGTCAACTCATCTACAAGGAATTTTTTCTCATCAAATTCTTTTGATTCTAATTTCATCTGTCTGATTTCAGTAGGTTCTGACAAAATATCCTTGATTGTCTTTTGAACAAAGTCTGGAATCTTTTTAACATCTGAAGTTTCAGGATTTGCAATTAATTCTTTCATAACAATTCCCATGTTTGTCTGTCCAGAAGTAACTTTTTCTAAAATAGAATGATATACTTTGGATTTGAATGAATCAGCCGTATAGATTGTAATCTTTTTTGGAGTAATCTTTGTTACTTTGAGAATATTTGAAATATCGTCAATTAGTAATTTTAACAATTCCTCGGATTGTATTGCAGATGCATTGATACTGTCTTCAGAATATTTTGGCCATTGAGATGTTGATGCTAGATCTGAATGACCTAGTTTTTCCCACATCTCTTCAGCTATATGCGGTGCAAATGGTGAAAGCATTGCAACACGTACTGAATTTATCTGGTGTAAAATTCCAGAAATGTTTTCCCTATTTTTTGCATTTACTCTTTTTGTGTACCAGCCAAGATCAGATTCAAATGAAAATAAGATATCGTGCAATGCTTCTCTTAATCTCATTTTTTCAATAGATGTGGTTACTTGAGATATCATACTCTGGGTTTTTGATAAAATCCACTTGTCTTCAGCCTCCAAATTATCAATTTTCTCTGCTTTTAGCCTCGAGCACTCGTTGTATAGTGATTCTAGCTTGTTTTGAATACCAGAGACTGACTCCATGTTAAAATCAGCATCTTGGAGTAATTCAGCTGATATGATAATTGCCAGTCTGATAGGATCTGCCCCGTAATCCTGAATTGCTTTTCTTAATGGAATAATATTTCCCATACTCTTTGACATTTTAGAACCGTTCATCAATACAGAACCATTAACTACAATTTCTTTTGGCCAGTTGCTTTCAGGAAATATTGCAACATGATTTAGTACAAAAAACGTCAAGTGATTTGGAACTAAATCACGTCCTGAATGTCTAGAGTCAACTGGATAAAAGTAATCAAACTCTTTTTTGATTTGATTAATTACATCAACTGTTAATCCAGTAATTGAAGATACATTATTTGCATCACCTTTACCCAAGAAAATATAATCAAAGAATTCTGGAGATAATTTTTCAGCCTTTAGCGTTCCATCATTTACAAATTTTGAAATTGTATAGTATGCCATGTAAATTACAGAATCTGATAAACTTTCTACAATCCAGTCTTTATCCCAGGGTAGTTTGGTTCCAAGTCCATGCTGTCTTGCACAAGCTCGCTCTCGCAGCCATCCAATTACATAGTTAAACTCTGATCTAATCTCTTGCGGTAAAATATTCATCTCATCAAAACATTTTGTAGCTAGTTCTTTCCAGTCTTTATCGCCATAATTTAGGAACCACTGATTGTTGAGAACCTTGACTACACATTCTGCACCACATCTACATCTCACTGGAGTGTTTGTTAGTTCAAGCAAAATATCTGCATGTTTGTTTTTGATTAACCATTCCTTGATTGTGTCTTTTGCATATGCTACTTTGATTCCAGCAAATTGCTCTGTGTTTTGTTTTAGCTTTCCACCGTAGAATTCTTTTCCATAAACTTCCTTTGTTGCCTCTTCTAGTTTTGGATCACTTTGGTTTACAATACCAAATTTCTCAACAGCTTCTTTTGCTGGGTTCTCGCCAAATCCTTCAGTTTGAATAATTGAGATGGGAGTAATTTTAGTTACTTTTGAGGCTAATTCATGCTCCATTTTGGATTTTTTGAAATCTTCAAGTGCCTGATAGTCAAATGGTGCGTGGGCTGGAACTGACATTACCATTCCAGTACCGGTACCACTTTCAACAAAACTGGCTGGAAGCATTAGGATTGATTCGTTTCTGTGTGGGACGGTAACTGATTTTCCAATTAGTTCTGCACCTTTTATCTCACCATCATATGTAATTTTTTTATCCAAAAATTCTAACTTGTATGCACATTCTTTACTTACAATCCATTTTTCATTGTCCACTGTAATTTTCTTGTAAACAATTTCAGGATTGACCCAAAGATTGACAACACCAAAGATTGTTTCAGGTCGAAGTGTTGCAGTAGGAATTATGTACTCTTCATACTTGAATTTAATTAAAATATATTCAGTGAAATCAGGTTCTACATCTCCCAAAGTATCGTGTTGTGATACTGGATTTTGATCCTTTGGACACCAACCAACTGGATGAGAACCCTGAATGATTAGTTTTTTATCCCGCAGTGTTTTAATTTGCCATTCGATAAATTTACTATATACTGGATCAATTGTTGTAAACTCTCGTCTCCAGTCAATAGAATATCCCATCTCAATCATTCCTGTCTTGATTTCTTTGTGGAAGTAATCTGCAATATTTACTGGTTCTACAAATGTCTTGATTGATTCTTCTGGTACCCCGTAAAGATTTTTTAAATTCTCAATTATTTCTTTATCGTTTGCCTCTACTCTTTTTGCCATACCAAGTATTGGAGTTCCAGTATAGTGAAACGCCATTGGAAACAAAACATTGAATCCTCTCATTCTATAGAATCTTGCATGAACATCAGCCAGTGTGTATGTTCTTCCATGTCCAATGTGTTGAGGTGAATTTGGATAAGGATATGCAACTGTTATGAATTTTTTTTCCTTTTCACTAGGATCTGTCTCAAAGTCTTTAGAGTCATTCCATCTCTTTCTCCACTTTGATTCTATCTCATTCCATCTTATTTCCATAATATCATCCTAAAATCATTGATTTTGCTTTGGCTATTGCATCGTTTATTTTAGATGCGTCTTTTCCTCCACCCTGGGCAAATTTGGCATCTCCTCCACCTGCTCCATCCAGTATTTCAGCCACGGATTTGGCAATATTTCCAGCATTTTTGCTCTTTGAGGCCTCATCTCCTGAATATACTATTACTCGAATAGTTGGACCTGATTCGAAAATTCCAACATATACTGAATTTGGATTGTTCTTGACTAGTTTTTTGCCAAAGTTCATGTGGAAAAACTCGTCGTACTGTTTTGAATTTGTAAAACATGATTTTATTTGGTTTACATTAATTTCGATTTCATCTATAACTCCACTACTTGTTTGAGATGCAATTTGCTCTAGTAAAACAGGAATCTTTTCTTTTGCTCTTTGTTTTTCTTCCTCTCGTTGTTTGTCTTTAATCTCTTTTTGTTTTTCTTCTTGTATTCTTTTTGCGTTTTCAATCTCTTGCTGTCTTACATATTCTTTGGCAGTAGGGCCTGAGACAAATTCCAATCTGACAACACCGTCTTGAATTCTTTTAGTTTTTGTTATTTTGATTAGTTCAACTTCTTTTGTTTTTTTGACATGTGTTCCACCACAAGCCTCAACATCAAAGTCTTCAATTGATACGATTCTGACTGACTTTACTGGAACTACACCTCCCTGGTAAATCTTAAACCCATACTTTTGTTCTGCAGTTCCCCTGTCATAGTTTTGTATGGTTACTGCCATGTCTTTTGCAACTATGCTGTTTGCAACATTTTCAATATCTTGTACCTGCTTGTCAGTAAGTGAAGAATGATGTGTGATATCTAATCTTGCATGATCCGCTTCTTTGAATGCAGAGTGCTGCCATATCCAAGAACCTAGCACTCCTCTAGATGATGAGTTTAGAATGTGAGTACTGGTGTGATTCTTTGTAATGTTTGATCTTCGAAGTGAATCTACTTTGCACTTTACTATCTCGCCTTGTTTTGGAATTATTCCATCTAGCTCATGAACTATGACTCCACCATGTTTGTTTACATCAACTACTTTTGAGCCTGCAATGGTGCCATAGTCTGGCTCTTGTCCACCACCTCTTGCATAAAATGAGGTTCTATCAAGCACTACTGATTTATCAAAAACTTTGAGGACCTTTGCATCAAACTCCATTGGATCATCTTTGTAAAAGAGCATGTCAGTTTCTGGAAGGTCATCAAGTGGTAGTTGCTCAATGTCTTTTTTCTTGTCTGACTGGTGCAAATCAGATAGTTTTGCATAAAATGATGAGGGAATCTCTTGTATTACGTCAATTTCTCGTAGATACTCTGGTGTAATTCCATCTGATTCGTATAAAGTGATTAACTCATCAACAGTTGGCGCTCTGCCTTTCCCTTTGAGGCGTTCTGCCATCTTTCCCATTCTGATCTTTGATTCAACATATCTTTCTGATTCTAATTTCAAAATGGTCTTAACGTCTTGTCTCTTTTCCTCTAATTCAGGATATGTGTCTCTGAGATAATCAATGTGCATATCTACCAACTCATCGATATCCAGCTTGAGATTCATTCTGTCCATTGTTCCGTTGATTCTTCTTAGCATCATTCTTAGATTGTATCCGCCACCAACGTTGCTTGGCAATGCACCATCAGTAATTGCAAATATTAGAGTTCGAAGATGATCTGCAATTAGATACATTCCTTCAAGCGGTATGATGATTCGATTAACTTGATCTTGTGTTAGGCCAGTTGCTTTTACTGCATTTCTTCTTACTTCTATCAAGTCATCATGAATCTCTAGATTCTTTGCAATTGCTGTAAAGTATTTTCGTAGCATCTCAGAATCTGAATCAATTCCAATCTTTTCAAACAGATGATTAGTAATTGGACCAAAGCAGCAGTCATATGCAGTAGGAGTTCCCTTTGTAATCCAGGCAAATCGCTCAAGTCCTGCACCCATATCGATAATTTTTTGATCTAGTATCGTATGTTTTCCCAACTCACCTTGAAATTCAGTAAACACGGCATTTCCAAGCTCCAATCCTCTGACAAAATATTCTAGTGAAGAACCAAAAGAGCCACCACCTGCCCACACGTCTTCAACAAAAACCACTTCTTCTTTTTTAATTCCAAACTGCTCTGTCAATAATCTAAAGTCTAAATCAACACATTCATCTTTCCAATATCCTTGTGCATTTGGAATACTGTGTTGTCCAATCATGCAAAAGCTAGAAAAATGTCTGCCAGTTACTCCAACATTTTCTAAATCCTTGAATCTCAAACAAGTTTGTGGAACTACAAGTGGATTTGCAGGAAACTCAAAGACAACTTTTGAACCCATTATTCTTTGAAAGTCAACAATTGATGCAATTGTAAAGTAGAGATCATCTCGCCATCTACAAACAACTGGATATCTTGAAACTGATGTGTGCCCATTTTTTACAAAAAATGATTCTACTTCTTTCCAAGCCTGTGTATAGTCAAATCTCTTTGTAGTAGGAGGATCTCCGATGAATGAATAAGTATCGTCTGCATCATCAGGACATAATCCTCTCTGAGAATCCAAAGTCCAAAAATATCTTTTACACTTTAAGCATGATTTTCTAACAAATCCCTGTTCTTGAAATAATTTGACCTTGTAGTATCTGTCTGGGTCAGATGAAAATTCTTTTAGGATTTCTTTTTTATCCAACGAAGAACTTCCATTTGTCCGATATTAAGAATTGTCGATTAATAATACATTAAATACACTACCTGATTCAGTCTAATCATGTTTGGAAGAAAACCTGCACTAAGGGAGGGTGTTCATGTTTTTTCTACTAAAAAAAATGGAGATTATTATGATTTTATTTTTGGTGTAGTAACTGGAGTTGATGGAAGAAAAGTTGGTATTAATGGCGTAATTGTAAATCCTGTAGGCCTCAAAAATAAAATTTCTCAAGGTAAAACCGGTGTTAGATCCACTGAAATCCTTGAGCATCCCACTCCTGATAATGTGGTGTTAGCTCTGGTTTACAGAGTTGAACATGAAAACTATGCTGGAATTCTAGATTTGGATAAAGACAAATGCGATTTAATTCCGCCAAAAGTTTATGCAATGTTGGATGGTTGGATTCGTGAATCTCTTCCAGAATTGATTAACAATGTATTGTCTTTACCCCCAGGTTCTGAAAGAGATGAAGCAAAACGTGTTTTAAAACATCGAATGGATACACTGGTTGATAAAAATCTGAAACGAACTCTTTATTCTGTTTGCCGAAGTCTAAAAATTCTAAACTAACCTTCTCTATTTATACGTCATTTGCTGGATATCAAATCTAGAGTTTTAAGAAAGGAATTTTTGGAATTTAAATCTCAAAATACCATTTATTTTGATAATTTCATGCGTGAATTAAATGGAATTAAATGGTCATAAAAAAATTTATTCTATACAAGACATATTTCGATTCAAAAGGTTAACTAACATTAGCTCTTTTCAGATTTTCAAGAGTAGGGTATTTTGTAACTTGGTCTAAGTTGGTAACATAGGTTTGTCGTGAATCTTTTTTTATATTTAAAATAGGTTCAGACCTCACCAGTCCCACCATATTTTACTGACTAAAAGTCCCACTCCCTAATAGGGCCATGAAGATAGAACTAGAGGATTCTAGAAAAACTCGCCATTCTAATTTCATTGAATAAATTCAAAGCTCAGAAACAAAGCATATGTACAACAGAAATCTCAAAAAATTCCTAGATCTTATTCCAAATAACATCTTTGAAGAATATCTTGGGAAATCTCCCAAATCTAGAGATATTGAGGACCTAGTTTCATCATTTATTGAATTAACAAAAAAAGATGTTTCTATTACAAAATCTAGTATCAAATCTTAGACCATTACAATGGGAAAATAATACAAATCGTCAAGATGGCAAATTAAAATGTCCAATTACGTCTGATGGAAAAACAAACATTAGAAGAACTCTGATTTTAACAAAAAGTGCCGACACTTGACAAGGAAAAGAATTTTGGAAAAGATCCTCAATCTTTACAGTTCCTAACCCCACCATAGTTTTATATTATGCCCTAAGAAAATCTCGATACAATGGAATACGTTTATGCTGCTTTACTTCTTCACAAGCTACAAAAAGAAGTTAATGAGGCAAACATCAGCTCAGTTGTTAAAGCGTCTGGCGCTGCAGTCAATGATGCTCAAGTAAAAGCACTGGTTGCAGCTTTGGCTGATGTTAACATCGAGGAAGCAATTAAAGCCGCACCTGTAGCAGTAGCAGCAGCCGCTCCGGCAGCCGCAGCAGGTGAAGCAAAGAAAGAAGCACCAGTTGACACAAGTAAAAGTGAAGAAGCCGCAATGGAAGGTCTATCTTCTCTATTTGGTTAGACAACTTTTCTTTTTTCAATTTAATTTTGATTTTTATTTACATCAATGTTAATTAACAATAATTCATTTTTCCATTTAATTGGTTGATTTTTCAATTCCTGCTCAGGTTTTCATTTACATTCTGGATTTATTTGGTACGATGGCTTTTGCAGTGACTGGTGCATTCAAGGCAATTGAACATAAATCTGATATTGTTGGAATCTTACTGCTTGCAACAATTACTGGTGTTGCTGGCGGCGTAATGCGAGATGTTGTGATGGGGCAATTTCCAAATGCACTATCTGATCCTGTATATGTGGTAATTACTGTATTTTCTGGCATCGCTATTTTTTTCTTATACTCTCATCTCAAAAGGCATTGGAATTTATTTTTAAAATTTGATGCTATTGGATTAGGCGTTTTTACAATTATTGGAGCCACTTTTGCTTATCATCTAGTTGGATTAAATTTTCTAGCAATAATGTTGGGAGGAATACTGACTGCAGTAGGTGGTGGAATATTACGAGATGTCTTTGTTACTCAAGTTCCAATAGTTTTTGTTAAGGAATTTTATGTTTCTGCAAGCTTTATTGGAATTGTTATTTTTTATCTGACATTGTATTTTGGAGGCGAATTATACTTTGCAACAATTTTGGGAATAGCACTAACTATAACGTTACGATTAATTGCAATGAAATTTAATTGGAATCTTCCAAAAGCAAAAGAGAAGTTTTAACTAAGAAGCAGTGTAATTTTTTGCTTTAGTTACAATAGATTGGGCTTGGCCATGAGCCTTTTGTAATATTTGTTCTTTAGTTTCATCAGTCATAAATCCTGATGTTATAGATACTGAACGTGCTGATTGAGCTGCTTTACTAAGGATTTGGTTAATGTTTTCTTTAGTAACATATGCTGCTTCTATAGATAATGAAATCGCTTCTTGATGGAATTGTGCAAATTCATTTCTTATTTTTTCAACATCTACAACCAATTCTTCTGCCGCATACTTTAAGCCCTCTTCTAATGCGGTATATAGTGAAATTCCTGCCTCTACTGGTTTGATATCTAATTTACCAAGAAGGGCTGCTAGTTTTTCGTTGATTATTTCTCCTTTCTTTACTGGAGTAGTATCTTTCTGAATCCAGATTGTACCTTGATCTATCTTTGTTGGGATTCCTGCCTCTTTGAATTCAGTGAGCATTGGCCCTGGTGCAATTCCTGTATTTTTTGCTGGCACTACAATGTCTACACTTGCAATATCTCCACCTCTTGCTGCCATCATGATTTTATTTTTTGCCAATAATACATTTAGCTTAAACGGTGACATGTTGGTAAATATGAATAAGCATTGACCTGTGAGCTCATCTGATATTCCTTTAATTCCTGAAATGTTTAATTTTTCTAATGCTTTTTTTGCAATTT
The DNA here is from genome assembly GCA_035703205.1 of Nitrosarchaeum sp. Taxonomy (GTDB): domain Archaea; phylum Thermoproteota; class Nitrososphaeria; order Nitrososphaerales; family Nitrosopumilaceae; genus Nitrosarchaeum. The sequence continues at coordinate 10,738 of DASSYQ010000029.1, read as the reverse complement.
TGTCTTTTACACATACAAATTCAACTTCTCCCTTGAGTGCTTTTCTTAATGGAAGAATTTGTGATGCTCTAACTTTGTTTATTTTAACAAGTGCTACGACCTTGTATTTTTTTGGAATTTCTATTAATTGTTGATACATCTGAGCTTTTCTTTTAGGATAAGATGTTCTATTTTCATGCATGTTTCTTCTTGACCTCTTCTATTTGTTTAATTGGTTTGCCCATTGTAGTTTTGATAATTACTCTCTTGAGGTTTTTCTCTCCGTTTGGTAATTTTTTTTCTACTGCACTCAATACTGCATGTGCATTGACTGCTAAATCTGCATTTTCCATTGACTCATCTCCTATTTTGCATGACATGGCTAATGATGATCTTGCTCTGACTTTGATTGATGATCTAAATCTTTGTAAGAATGATTCAATTGATGCATTAAATGGAACTGGAGTCGGCATTTTTCCTCTTGGACCTAAAAGTTGACCTAACACTTTACCTACTACTGGCATGATCTGTGTATCTGCTAAAAAGAAATCATATTTGTTAATGAATTTTCTAGATGCCCTTTTGTTAGCTGCAAATTTATCTAATTCGTCTGAACCTACTACTGCATCTGCTTTTGCTTCTCTTGCTTTTTGACCCATATCTCCTGTAGCCATAATGCAAACTGTTGCAGGTGAACTAGTTTTTGGAAGTTGGACTACCTCGTTTAATGCAAATCCCTTTTTCACATCAATATCTTTGAAGACAATTATCATTTCAACTGATTGTTTAAACTTCCTTTGCTTGCTTCCTTCCTTGGCTTCTTTGATCATTTCTGCCAGTTTGGCCTCTGTAATCATTATGAAGATTTTCGAGAAAGCCTACTTAAAATCGTTTAGAGGTCATTCGTTATGATTTTTATACTATTTTAAAAATTTACATTTTTTTAATGTAATCTTTGAAATTCTAAAGTAAAATCCTCTATGAACTTACATTTATTAATTCAACAACCCAATTTTTGGTTACATTGCAGAAATTTGATGAACTTGACATGAAGCTACTTTTTGAACTAACTAAAGATGGCTCTATCTCCGTACCTGCCTTATCAAAAAAACTTGGAATTAATGCATCTGTTCTTTATAGTAGAATAAAACGATTAATGAAAAAAAAGTTGATCAAAAAATTTACCGTTGTGATAGATGATTCTCTCTTAGGAATAGGTGTAAAGGCATCAGTTGGAATCAACAGAGACCCTAAACTTAAAGACAATATTCATAAAAAATTGATGGAAACCTCTGAAGTGATATCTATATCTGAAGTAACTGGTAGGTTTGATATAATTGTCAATGTTCATGCAAAAAACTTGGAAGCATTACATTCCATAGTTATAGAGAAAATAGGAAAAATTGACGGTATTATAAACACAGAAACTTTTGTCGAGTTACAAAAAACCGATAAAGATCCTGTTTATTCTATAGTGTAATTTACTTTAGTTTTGCGTCCCACTTGCCTTCATTAATCTCGGCAGTGATTTCTTTTGGTGTCTTTCCTTCCACCTTGATTCCAAGTGACAAACATGTTCCAATTATTGTTTTGGCAACTGATTTTAATGAAGATGCATATGATTTCTCTAGTTTTGTGTTTGCAACTTTAATGACTGAATCCATGGTTATATCACCCACCCAAGCTGTTCCTGAAGTACCTGTTCCCTTTTGAATCCCTGCTTCTTTTAGCAGTAATGCAGCTGCAGACGGAATTCCTATCTCTATCTCCCATTTTTTTGTATCAGGGAAAACAGAAACTGTTACTGGAACTTTCATTCCTTCAAAGTCTTTTGTCTTTTCATTGATGGCTTTGATTATCTCCATAATGTTGACTCCCAATGGACCTAAAGCTGGACCTAGTGGTGGACCTGCCGAAGCGGCTCCGCCGGTTACAAGTGATGATACTTTTTGTGGTTCTGCCATGTTTATCAGCTTAATATGAAAAATTTAATCCTTCCTAAGACTCGCTTGATAGTTTTAGGTAATTGGCGTCGACAGTTACTGGTAATTGATAAGATGCATCTAATAGAACCACTGTTGCCTCTTCTTTATCTACATCTATTCTGGTGATTGTTGCTTTCATTCCCTTAAATGGACCACCAGTGATCTCAACGATGTTATCTACTGCTAATTGTGAAACTGTGGATTTCTTTACTAAATATCCTTCAATGTCTTTGAATTCTAATTCTCCTCTTAATTGACCGCGAATATGTCTTACTCCTTCCACTGCCATATACGCGTCACTTGGATTTATTGCCTCAATTACGACATATCCTTTTAGATTATCTACTAGTAAAACTGACTGAATGTTAATTTTATTGGTATTTGCCTTTGCTTCTAACAATCTCATTACTACTTTCTCTTGACCTCCAGTGGTTCTTATTGCAAAAAGATGAGATTTAATTTCCTCGGACATTTTATCTACCAAACGTAATTACAGAAAAGACAAACTGAATTGTAAAGCCAATAGCACCAACTCCTGCAATTCCTATTAATACCAATCTGAGATGCTGTTGATACTCTTCACTATCTGGCTTTTTAGCCATTTTTAAAGTATTAGCCATATTTTTTAAAGTCTGCTTAGGGTTCATTGCTGGAAATTAATAAGGTGTCCTTATATCTCTTATCTCATGGAACTGCTTGTAGCATACCGCGATGACCCTGCGGGATACAATATGGCAAAATTTCTTTCGCAAGAAATGACACTAGATGGTGAAATCTATCGAGGCAAGTACTATGATTTACTAATAATCCAAACTCCTGCAATTTCTGCTGACTGGCTAGAAGAAAAATATGATTACGATGGATTCATTTTTCTCTCAAAACATGCCGCCGAGTCTGGTGTTTTGGCCCTTACATGTCATAGTACTGGTAATTTCTCAGAAGCCAAATTTGGAGGAAACGACAGACAAGTAGCAATTCCGCATCCTTACATCCAAAAAGAATATCTTCAAACACTCTGGAAAAATAAATCACAGTTTCCAGATTTTCAAATTACAATTGAAGCTACACATCATGGTCCTACTGCATTAACTAAGCCTACTATCTTCATTGAAATTGGTACGACTGAAAAACAATGGACAGATATCTCATTATGTAATTCTGTCGCTGTTTTAGTGCATGATGTTATGACTAAAAATATCAACTCTTCTCCTGTAGCTATTTGTTTTGGAGGGACACATTACCCAGAAAAATTTACCACGGAACTACTAGAAGGAACATTTTCACTTGGAACAGTTGTGCCAAAGCATGCACTTGATAATATTGATGAAGATTTATTTTTACATATTTTGAAGCAAAATAAAATGGCAAAAACATGTCTTTTGGATTGGGGAGGGTTGGGTTCAAATAAACAAAAGTTAATTGATTTTTTAAACAACACTGATCTTGAGGTAATAAAACTTTGAATCTTGATAAAAAAATTTACAAAAAATTACTTGAAGTACCTAAAGGAAAAATAACAACATATGGTGAATTAGCAAAAGCAGTTGGTTTGAAAAATGGGCAAAGGGCAGTAGGTAAAATCATGAACAAAAATCCATATCCTGTAATAATTCCATGTCACAGAGTTGTAAAATCTGACGGTAAAATTGGTGGATATGCATACGGTGAAGAGATTAAATCCGATATGTTAACTAGAGAAGGAATTGTAATTAAAAATGGTAAAATTTTAGATTTAGAAAATAGGATTCATCGATTCTAACTTTTTCTTTTGGAAATAGTTTCTTCCATTAATAATCTCAGGTGAGCTTTATTTCTTACAGTATTTCCGCCTACTTTTTTGTATAATACCCAGAACTCTGGGTTTGTTAGTTCTTTTCTGTCTTTGGCAATCTTTAACAGTCTTCTTAATGCGCGAACTTTGGCAACGTAAACGTCTTTCTTTCCAACTCTTGCGCCTTTTCTGCCTTGTTTTGATCCTTGCGTTGTTCCTCTCTTATTTTTTTGAGCTTTTTTAGTATGTGCTCTTCCTCTTGAAGTTCCAACAATTGATTTTATTTTAATTTTTTTTGCAGTAATTAAACTACGGATATTTTCTCTAGTAATTGCATCAGCTACGTCATCTAGATGATCTGAATCAAATTTTACCCTGTGAATTCCAACACCGGTAACACGTGCTACCAGTCTTTTTTTAGCTTTAAGATTTACTACCACTTGCACTCACTCTCGCATTAAAAACTTTGAATTTGCCTTCCATTGCTTTTGCAATGATCTCTTTTCTTTTTCTAGTACCTACACCATGTCCAAATCTTACTCCATCTGTTTTTGGGTTTAGTTTTTCCAAGTCATTTATTGTATAAACTAGATTATCTGTATATCCTGAAGGGTGTAATCCTTTTGCTTCTTTTGGTCCTCCGTAACCTACTTTGACAAGTCCTGGACGACCTCTGCTTTTTTGTTTTCTTTGATGATGATCAATTCCTTTTGGTTTTCTCCAATTTGTCTGGAGTCTAACGTAACGCCAGCTTTCTGGTCTGATGAATTCTGGATTGTGTTCTTTGACCTCTTGTCTTTTAGCTAGCTTCTCTTTATTGATCGGCATCAGTTTGACTCTTGAAATTTTAAATAAATACGTTCCTAGATGAAAAAATTATGTCATAGGAAAGAGATAATAAGGAAAATTATGTCGGATCGAAATATCTCATGATTAAGCCTGGGATTGTTCTGATAATTGTTGGTGATGGGGGTTACTTCCTCTGACCGAAGTAATAGGTCCAATCAAAACTGACAAATTTTTATCTCAAATACACAATTTTGGATTAAGCCCATCAAAAATATATCGTAATTTGAGCGTAGATGACCTAGTCAAAACTGCAGTTGCTCGAAATGAAGGAGTGATCAATTCTACCGGGTCTCTTTCTGTAAATACTGGCAAATACACAGGAAGATCTCCTGATGACAGATTTATCATATATGATGATAAAACACGTAACACAGTTGATTGGGGAAAAATTAATCATCAATTTGAAAGTGACAAATTTGAAAAACTTCTTGAAAAAATGAAAAAATTTGTAGACGGAAAAGATCTTTTTGTATTTGATGGATTTGTAGGTGCTGACAAAGAAAATAGATTGTCTATTAGAGTCATAAATGATCATGTTTGGCAAAGTCTTTTTGCAAGACAATTGTTCATAAGACCATCTGAAGAAGAGTTGAAGAATCATGAACCAGAATTCACTATACTCTGCATCAATGATTTTGAAGCAATACCAAAAATTGATGGTACGGCATCAAATGTTTTCATATTGATTGATTTGACACGAAAAATTGTTTTGATTGGTGGAACTCAATATGCCGGTGAGATGAAAAAATCTATGTTTGGAGTGATGAATTTTCTACTACCTGAACGTGGTGTATTCCCAATGCATTGCTCTGCAAACATTGGGAAAAATGGTGATACTGCTTTGTTTTTTGGATTATCTGGTACTGGAAAAACCACTCTTTCTGCTGACTCTAATAGAAGATTAATTGGAGACGATGAACATGGTTGGTCTGACAATGGAACCTTTAATTTTGAAGGAGGATGTTATGCAAAATGTATCAATCTTAGCAAAGAAGCAGAACCGGAAATCTGGAATGCAATAAAACCTGGCGCTGTACTGGAAAATGTTGTACTTAATGATAATGTTCCTGATTATGATGATAACCGCTTAACTGAAAATACTAGGGTAGCATATCCTTTGGATTTCATCCCCGGTGCAGTAATTCCAAGTATAGGCGGTCATCCAAAAGTGATTCTATTTCTAACTGCTGATGCACTTGGTGTTTTGCCACCTATCTCAAGACTAACAAAGGAAGGGGCAATGTATCATTTTATGTCTGGTTATACTAGTAAATTGGCTGGAACCGAAAGAGGAATAAAAGAACCAAAATCTGTATTTTCTGAATGTTTTGGAGCACCATTCATGCCTAGACCCGCATCTGTCTATGCGAAACTCCTTGGAGAAAAAATCAACAAACACAATACGGTTGTTTATCTTGTTAATACTGGATGGTCTGGTGGACCATATGGAATCGGTTCAAGAATCAAGATAAAATATAGTAGGGCAATGGTTACCGCTGCTCTTACTGGAGCACTCGATAAAGTGAAGTATCGCCATGATGATTTATTCAATTTGGATATTCCAACTGAAGTACCAGACGTTCCATCTGAAATTCTTGATCCAAAAAATACTTGGTCTGATAAAGAATTATACGAACTCAGTGCCAAAAAATTGGCCCAAATGTTTATTGATAATTTCAAGAAATTTCATAATGTTGCACCTGAAATACTAAACGCAGGACCTAAACTTTAGTATTTATTTTTCTTTTCACTATTATTTCAAAAACTCCTATGATCATGGCAATTCCTGAAACAATTGCAATATGTTTTTCTGGAATGTTTGCTATCTCTAATACACTCTGAGCATTTTCATTTATTGAATTAACTTCAATAGTATTATATGCATCAAAAGTCTTTCCATCAACTTTTATTTTTGCATCTATCCAGTATTCTCCATTTTCATAAACTCTCACTGTTGAATCTCTTTCTGGAGTTGCTGTAGTTGTTTGTATTTTTCCATCTTTACTGTTTATTACTGAAATTTTTGCAAAATTCCATTGTTCTGGATGATAAATTTCAAAGTCAAGTTTTCCCTCTTTTTGATTTACAGAAATGGAACCTTCAGTGTAATGTATCAAAAAAGGAATTACATAGTTTATCTGATCATGATTTATGATTATTTTTCCCTCATGATTTCCGTAATTTTGTCCTTGCATTTTTATTTTAATTAGCAAGTTATTTCCCTCTAAAACATGTGCAAATTGTATGAATTCTGATCCTTCAAATTTAATTTCTAAATTTTCAAGTGTTCCTTCTAAAGTTTTTAATTCTAATTGTCTTTGTGATGTTGGATTATCTGAAGATAGATTGATTACAAAGTTTGGTGGTATGATGATTAATTTTGCCTCAAAAGCCTTTGCAATATTTAGTCTTCCTGAACCTGAATCACTCAATGAAAATTCTTGACCGTAGGCATCTGAAACACGCTCAGACGTAGTCATTAACAACGACTTGATCTCATGATGGTGTATGTTTGGATATTTCTCAAGTAATAATGCTGCTGCTCCACTCACATGCGGTGCTGCAAAACTTGTGCCGCTAGTGAAGTTATACCCTCCACCTATCTGTGTTGTATTGATATATGCTCCTGGAGCCACCATGTCTGGTTTTATGTAAAATGGTGATACTGGTCCTCTTGAACTAAAATGTGCAACAAAGTCCGGATTGTAAAAAAGATGTAAACTAGCATTATTTCCTTCTTTGATTAATTCTTTTATTTCCAATCCTTCTTTTCTATCCATTGATACTACCGGGATTTGTGGTTTGTAATCATGTTCAACAAATTCATGCACCAGCTCTCCTAGAAAAATTCCTGGTTCATTGTTGTATACTATCAAAGCTTTAGCTCCTGCGTTTACTGCATTTTTCTCCTTTGTAGAAAAATAAAGGAGTTCACCTTTGACATCACTTCCTCTTTCTACAAGAAGAATTGAATCTGTTGCATTAATACTGTCAAGATCTTTTTCTTTTCCATATCCTCCAAAGATTATTTTACCGACAATTGGTTCATTTAATTTAGAAGAGCCAACCATAGGGATTACAGTATATGGCTTTTCATTAACTTCTAATGTTGCAACCAAACTTGATGTTAAATTATTATATGTTGCACCAACTGTCACTGAACCATAATTTTTTCCTGGACTGCCAATTGTTTGAGGCATGGGACCATCATTTCCTGCAGCAGTTACGACAAAGATCTCTTTTTCAAGTGCCCTATTTACAGCATGTTCTATACTTGCATTTGTCTTGTTTACTCCTAGACTGATATTGATTATATCTGCACCATCTTCGACTGCTCTGTCAATTGCTTTTATTATCAAATCTGATGATACTGCTTCGCCGTTCTCTGAAACTTTGTATGCTAAAATTTTTGCTTTTGGAGCTATTCCAACTAATTGTCCATCTGCGGCAATTACTCCTGCAACTTGTGTTCCATGTCCATTTGTATCAATTGGCGGCTGGTCCTCCTGAATGAAATTGTATCCTCCTATTACCTTTTCATCAGGTCCCCATCCAAAAAGATCTGGATGGTTAAAATCAACACCTGTATCAATCACTGCAATTTTGATCCCATCTCCATCTATTCCGTCTCTTCTTGGAATGTCTCCTCCTACAAATGGGATACTTTTATCAAGATACGTGTGAAAAGTGTCATTTGATTCAAAGAACTGAGAAATAATCAAAGATGATGAAATAGTTACAATACATGCAAAAATTATCAATAGTTTCATGTTTTTGCTATGTTTTTAGCAAGTAAAAACCAATTGGCTAGTAAAGCAATAAATGGAATAAATGTTGAATCATCAACATGGGAAAATACACACTTCCAAAAATTCCATATGCATATGATGCATTAGAACCACACATTGATGCAAGAACAATGGAGATACATCATACAAAACATCACCAAGCATACACTGACAAACTTAATGCAGCACTAGAAAACTGTCCAACAGAAATACAAAATAAAGACATCTTAGACATTTTGTCTAATCTTAATCAAGTACCAGAAGGACAAAGAGGTGCCATTAATTTCAATGGTGGCGGATATGATAATCATACGCTATTTTGGAACAACATGAAACCAAATGGAGGCGGAGAACCTGGAGGATCAATTGCAGATGCAATCAATAAATCCTTTGGAAGCTTTTCTGACTTTAAGGAGAAATTCTCATCTACTTCTGTAGCAATTCAAGGTAGTGGTTGGGGATGGCTGGTATACAATCCTTCTTCCGGAAAGGTTGAGTACAAATCTATGCCAAACCAAACTAGTCCAAGAACTGAAGGGTTAGTACCGTTACTGGGTTGTGATGTTTGGGAACACGCATACTATCTGAAATACCAAAACAGAAGACCTGACTATGTTACATCTTGGTGGAACGTAGTTAATTGGGATGAGGTAGAAAACAGATTCTCCAAAGTAAAATAAAGTTCTGATCTTTATTTTTTATTATTTTTTATCATATCAATTTAGTTTTTAGTTCATACCACAAATGTTGTAGACTAAAGTTTTAACTCCTATCTATTTTTGTCACTTTGTTTTCTTATTGTTGTTATTTTATGAATGAATTTATAACCATCTCAAGGTGGTTTGTTGTAAATGAGTGAAGAGCAGGCACATCAACTAATGCAACAAATGCAAATGCTTGAAACCTACTTTACTGATTTATCTCAACGAGAAGGAACTTTACTTAACGTATTAAGAGAAGCCATTTCTGCGATTGATTCAATAAAATCACTTCGTCAAAAACCTGATTCTGATAGTTTGGTACCTATTGGAATGGGAACTTATGTACAAACAAAAATCTCGGCTAATGATAAAATTGTTATGAATATAGGAGCAGGAATCGCGGTGGAAAAAACATATGATTCTGCCATAAACTATCTCGAGGCAAGAATTAAGGAAATTGAAATTGCATTACAAGATACTTCTGCCAAAAAACAAGAAGTAATCGCAAGATTAGAACATGGTAAAGAACAAATGAATCAACTTATGCAAGAAACATCTCAAAATATTTCAGGATAAAACAATGTTTGATAAACTTCGCAATGCATTTTCAAATGCAGCGAAAAGTCTTGGTGAAAAAGAACTAAATGAAAAAGACATAGAAGAAATCCTTTTTGAGTTGGAACTATCTCTTCTTGAATCCGATGTAGCTAGTGAAGTTATAGATTCTATCAAATTAGATTTGAAAAATCATTTGATTGGTTCTAAAGTATCTAAAAATGAGATTGAAAAATTTGTTAAAGATAGTTTAATCTCCAGTATTTCATCATTGTTTGATGATGCAGGTAAAGTTGATCTTTTTGAAAAAATTAATGAAAAAAAGAAAACAGGCCAGCCTTTTCTTATCCTCTTTGTAGGTATTAATGGAACTGGAAAAACTACTTCTCTCGCAAAAGTGGCTCATATGTTACAACAAGCGAAATATTCTGTTGTGGTAGCTGCAGCTGATACATTTAGAGCAGGAGCAATAGAACAATTACGTGAACATACAAATCGTTTGAATCTAAAATTAGTTGCTCAAAACTATAACTCTGATCCTGCAGCTGTAGCTAGAGATGCAGTTCTCTATGCAAAATCACACAAAATGGATTGTGTACTAATTGATACTGCTGGTAGGATGCAAACAAGTAAAAACCTGATGGAACAAATTGCAAAAATCACCAAAGTAGTAAATCCTGATTTCAAAATTTTTGTTGGTGATTCATTAGCTGGAAATGATACTGTAAATCAAGCGCGGGAATTCTTTGAACATGTAAAATTTAATGGTTCTATTCTAACAAAAAGTGATGCCGATGCACGTGGTGGTGCCGCATTATCTATTGTAAAAATTACATCTACCCCTGTACTTTATCTTGGTATTGGACAAGAATATGCTGATCTAAAACCTTTTGATAAAGAAACTTTTCTAGAAACTGTTTTCGGTTCATTATCTGGAGTAGATATTAAAGAAATTTCTTCTGAACCAGAACCAAAACCAAAACCAGAACCAAAACCAGAACCAAAACCAGAACCAAAACCAGAACCAAAACCAGAACCAAAACCAGAACCAAAACCAGAACCAAAACCAGAACCAAAACCAGAACCAAAACCAGAACCAAAACCAGAACC
>DASSYQ010000008.1:0-6535 GCA_035703205.1 Nitrosarchaeum sp. | reverse complement strand
AAGATTATGAAAATAGCGCGATTGTTCCATGAAAATAGTGAAACATATGGTTTTGTGAAAGGAGATAAAGTTTCAACAAAAGATGAGATAACTTACAAGACAGGAGTTCCAATTCCGCAAAGCATCAAAGATTTTCTTTTTGATGGTTGGTATGATGAAATCAAAGATCAATTAGACACTTTACCGTATGAGGAAAGTATTTCAAAATTTAAACTATTAAGCCCAATTCCAAATCCCAACAAGATCATCTGTTTGGCTTTTAATTACATAGATCATGCTAAAGAACAAAATCTGTTACCACCAGAAGAGCCAGCAATAGTTCTAAAGCCAAGAACCACTCTAAACGGTACAGAATCATACATAATTTGTCCTAATTTTGTTACTCAGCTAGATTATGAAATTGAATTAGCTCTAGTAATAGGTAAAAATTGCAAGAATATCAATGAAGAGCAAGCAAAAGAAGCAATATTTGGATATATGATTCTAAATGATGTTTCGGCAAGAGACATTCAATTCAAAGATAAACAGTTCACCAGAGGAAAAAGTTTTGATACATTTGCACCATCTGGACCATGGATCACAACAGCAGACGAGGTCATAGATCCACAGAATTTAAGATTAACAACTAAGATCAACGGGGAAATACGACAGAATTCATCCACAAATAACATGTTCATAAAAATACCAGAAATAGTGTCCAAATTAAGCAAGGTAATGACTCTTGAGAAAGGAGATATCATTTCAACTGGAACTCCAGCAGGAGTCATGTTAAACAAACCAAATGCGGTATTTCTTAAAGATGGGGATAAAATAGAAATGGAAATTGAGAAACTAGGAATTTTAAAAAATACGATTAGATTTGTAAATGAAGATTAGGACAGAAATTTTTGCATTAGATGAAATGTAATTTTATGTTCCAAAGTGTTTAAGAAAGGTAATGTTTCTTTTGTCAAGATTTGTATTTTTTTATAATTTTTTTCTTCCCCATAGTTTTGTATGTATGAAATAACATTCAAAGTATTAATCCTAGAACCTGGAAATAAAGTTACGAGCAGGGTTTTATCAAAATGTTCTGAATCAGTTAGAATCGCAGTCGAAATATTTCCTGATTCATCTGAAAAGATTATTTTGTTTTGTTTTGACAAGGAAATGAAAGATTCTTCATCTAAAACAAACCATCTCCAGGATTTTACATAATGAGAAATTTTTGGAGAATTGAAAATATTGCCAAACTGTATTTTATAATTATTGTTAATTTGAGGTAAAATAGAATAAAAATTCCAAGTTTGGAATATTTGATAATTGAGATTTTTTGCCATCGAAAGAGAGGCTGAATTTTCTATATCAATTAACATCAATGAAAACAATACCTGTTTTTCTTTAGCAAGTAATTCTACATGCTTGATTAGGTTTGATGCAAAACCTTGTCTACGAAAATTTGGATCAATTCTGATTCCTTCAATCCATACTTGGTTTTTGGAAAAAAATGCATGACAAATACCGATAGGATGTTCTTTTTGAAGAATAAGTAAATTACCTTCAGATAACCAATAATCCCAAACATCTTGAATGTAATCACCCCATGAAAAAGTGCCCTTACAAAAATTTAATACAAAAAATTTATCTGAATTTGTTGCATTTCTAATCAATATTGTTCCCATATACGAAAAAATATTAAGAATGATAGACTAAAAACCGTAATGGGTAAAATAATAGCTGGAAAAACCGCAGATATCTCTCCTGGAAAAATGATTAAAATTTCTGTGGATGGCAAAGAGATCATGGTTGCAAATATAGACGGGGATTATTGCGCCATAGATGATTCTTGTACTCATTCAGGAGCAAGTCTTTCAGAAGGAAGATTAGATGGATGTACGGTGGTATGTGGATGGCATAAAGCTGAATTTGATTGTAAAACTGGTAAATTAGTTAAATTTCCCGCTAAAATTAGAGATTTAGCATCATACAAAGTTTCTATAGAATCAGATAATGTATTTGTAGAGATGTGACTATATACTTCGAATTTTCAATAAATGGTGTAAAAAATGGCTGACGATAAACACAACAAAGAAGCAATGAAAGAAGCAATAGAAACATTAAATCAAATTGCTACAAATCATTCAACCCCAAAAACAACTAAGAAAGCCATAATTGATTTGATAACAGAGTTGAATAATGATGAATACTCTTTATCAGTAAGAGCAAACAATACAATTAGTTTGTTAGATGATGTAACACAAGATCCCAATTTACCCTCCTATGTAAGAACACAATTATGGCAGGCAGTCTCAAAGCTTGAAAGCATAAGAGAATAAATCCCGTATTATTTTAATCATAATATTGAAAATAGAAGAATATCTAAAATCACTACCACAGAATATAGTTAGTGGAGAAGATGTCCAATTATCAGACAAGTCATTTAGAGAAATTTTTAATTTTTTAAATTTAGACAAGAACGATATTTTTTATCATCTAGGATGTGGAGATGGAAAAGGAATTGCATTAGCTCTAAAAGAATACAATGTAAAAAGAGCTATAGGTATTGACAACAATCCAGACAAAATAAGACAAGCAAGAGAGATTCTAAATAAAAATAATCTTTCTGGAGATTTAATTTGTGAAGATATACAGAATGTGGATATTTCTGATGCCACTGTAATTTTATTCTGGTTTACTAATGAAGAGATCATTAAACATATGATGAATAAATTTGAAAAGTTAAAACCAGGCACAAAAATAATTACAATTTGGGGACCATTACCAGATTGTCTTCCAGAAAAAGTAGAATTTCCATATATTATTAACCAAATTCCTTTCAGAAAAACAAACAGTTTGCAAGAACAGGTGTTAGCAGTTTTTGGTGTAAAGTGTGTGAATTTTGTAACGGCGTGGGAATTTGCTGAGAGGTATACAAAGGCAATTAGTACTCCTGAGATCGGAAACGATAGATTTCTAACAATTATCCAAACTTTAGTAATTTGGATCAATGCAAGGAATTTAGGAGTCTCTTGTGGGGATAAAATTCCTGAATCTATTCAGACATACATAGATATCATGAAGACGCATTTTGATATAGATTTTGAACATCTTTTAAAATAATTTCTGTGTAATCCTTTTATTTTGTATTAATCATATACAAACGTGATAAACAGAATAAACATCAATGTATCCGCTGTAGATTATGATAAAACAAGCAAGGCAATAACCCAACAGCTTTCTCTTTTAGAAGAGATGGTTCACAGTCAGGATGATTTCACAATGACAGACTCAGAATTTGCTTTTGGGTGGCATTTTTTTGTTGTAAGTGTGAATAAAACATTGGTAGAAAAACTTGCTGATCAGATGGGAGTAGATTTTGACAAGATAAAAGGAAAAGGCATTGAAAAAAAATTTCTCACATGGCTTACAAATAATTTAGAAGGCAAAACTCCTAGATTCAAACTGGCCATTAAAGAAGAGATGGAATCAAGTAAGTACGGTATTTTTTAAAAAAATTATGTAGGCCCTCGAGGGTAATCGAAACCCTGTCCGGGGATCCACAGTCCCCTATACTAGCCACTGTACTACGAGGGCCACAAGAATAAAAAATTGTTTATCCTGTAATAATCTTTGATTTTAACGCGATGAAAATTAGCCTGTAGATTTATTATTAACCAGTGAAAATTACAATCATGAGATTTTGGTGGATAGCCATGGGAATAACAATTGGGCTTACATGGGTTGGAGTTAATTATTTACTTCCATGGAAATGATCTGAAATTCAAGATATCAGATTTTTGATTCAAATGAATCATCAAAATTTTAACATTCAACGATCGCTTTAAATTTGTTAAATCAGGGTATCATTCAACTTGAAGAAAGGATTCATCACAAATCGATTGCATGTTGGGAAAAAGCCGATTGGGGTACCAGTAGAAAGAAAAATAGAAACAGTTCAGGGTAAGAAATTTTTATGGACTGATTTACAAAGTCCAGATCGAAATGATGTTGAAAAATTAGCTGAAAAATATCATTTCAATGCACTAAATATTGAGGACTGTATGACTAAATTTGAGCTTCCAAAATTAGATAGTTATGATGACCATTTCTTTGTGATATTACATTTTCCACCACTTTTACAACAGATCGGGATTTCAAGAAATAGTCAGCTATCCATATTCATAGGTAAAGATTTTCTGGTAACTGTTCATCAGGGGGATTTGAAGCCATTAGTGGATTTAGTAAATATTTGTAAAAATGATTTGGATCAGAATAGAAAAGAAAGGTTACTTGGAAAATCATCAGGATATCTGCTTCATGAAATAGTAGATATTTTAGTAGATGATCTCTTGCACATCTCAAGAAAAGTAATTGCCAATTTAGATGATCTTGAAGATGAAGTATTTGATGAAACAAAATCGGTCGCAAGAAGTATTGCATTACTTAGAAGAGAAATCAACATAATGAGAAGAATAGCAAATCCGCTGAAAAAATTTGTATTAGAAATTGCTAAAAACATTAAAAGATTTTCAGATGAAGAAGATCTTTCATTATATTTTGATGATGTAATTGATCATATTGACAAAGTAATTGAAACTTTAGAAGAATCAAGAGAAACAATGGAGATTTACAAAGACACAGATTTCATGCTAAGTACTGAAAAAACAAACAAAGTGCTTGCGGCATTAACAATAATTTTCACATTTGCAATACCTGGAACAGTCATTGGTACATTTTATGGAATGAATATACAGTTACCTGGAGGAATAAGTGAACATCCAGAATTTTTAGGACCATATACATCATTTATAATAATAATTTTAGCATCAATAATACCAGTAGGATTAATGTTTGTTTATTTTAAAAAACTTGGCTGGATTAATTATTAAAAACAATTCAGTCCAATAATTTTTCATGCAGAGTAATTTTCACTTTAGTTAATGATTGTTTTAGATTATCAGGAATTACAATTAAAATTCCTGAATTTTTTCCCACTTCATTACAAATACCACTAAAACTATTATGGTTTATTGCAGAACATCCTTCTTGAGTGTAAAAGGTAAAAGAATTTTCTTCTAAATAATTTCTCAATTCAATGTCAGAAGGTACAAAATAAACATCAAAAGCAGTATTTTTATCATTTATTGAAACTGCAAATTCATAAGAAGTGGAATTTTTTGAAGTGCAAATAGGTATGAATTGAACATATCCTTGCTTTACAATTTCTTTTTGTTTCTCAGAATCATATTTTTCATTTGGGATGTTTGGATAAATCGATACGTATGGATCATTATTTAGTTGAGTTCCTTGAAGTAGTTCAATACTACTACGAACACTATCAATAGCATATCGATAAAGAGGAGGCTTCCAACTAGATTCACAATTACTAAATTCGTGCTTTAATTCAACAAATGATTTTTGTTTTTGATATTGGAGTTGATTTGAATTATAATCAACAAACATTGGAGCATCTGAAAAAGCATAATCAAATATTTTCATATTTGACTTTTGATTTGGGTTTGACCATACATTTGTTATATCATAGATAATATTTCCAGGGTGACTCTTCCATTCAGGTTGCAGATGAATATAGATAGAATATTTATTGATGTCTTGGCCATAAGGTGAGCCAAATATTAAATGACCAAAAAGAGCATTTGATAAAATCAGAACGATTGCAATTAAAGGGATCAGAAAATATAGTTTATTTTTCATAAAGTGCACCCAAACATGATTCTAAAACAATTATGAAAGAAGTGCTAATATTTGATTGCATAAATACTGCAAATAAGTTAACGGTGCTTTGGGATAGAAAATGCATTTTTAGCATAATGAGCTTAAATAAATACAAGATGTGATAATCACAATCATGGCAAAAATTAGAATTAGAACAGGTAGAGGAACAGGAACTAGAGAAATTGATGACGGTGAAAAAGCTTGGGCTGGAGATGCATACAAAAAACTGCAAGAAGAAAAGAAGAAACAAGCAGCAAACAGAATGGTGCACACAGGTAGAGGAACAGGTGCAAAAAGATTAGGAGATTTACCGGACGTAAAACCAAGACCTTCAACTGAGGGAATGACCAGAATCACTGGTAGAGGAACAGGTTCAAGAAAAAGCACAAACAAAGGCTCATCGTAAAAAACCTCAATTTTCATTTTTACGTATAATTATTCTAGTTAATACTATTCAAAAAAATAAAGAAAATTAGTTAAATCATATATTTAATTATCATTGTAGTTTTGTATTCTTATGGAAAAAATTGAAAACATACTTGTTCCACTTGACGGTTCAAAATCATCTCTAAAAGGACTGAAATTGGCATCAAGAATAGCAAAACCGCTAGATGCAAAAATTACAGGCATAAATGTTGTCAGGTATTCATTAGGATTTCAATTTCCAGTTTCGTCTGAGATTAGGCAGAAACATATCAAAGGAGCTGAAGCAATAATCACAGAAGCCAAAAACAGTGTAAGAAAAGACAAAGTTTCATTCATAGGAAAAATCCTAAAAGGAGAAAACATTGGTAAAACAATTACAAAATTTTCAAAAACT